>JBLMWW010000269.1:0-8349 GCA_050257435.1 Rudaea sp. | reverse complement strand
GGCACTTCCCGCTCACGCCCGAGGTTCGCATCTTCCCCGACGACAAGGGCACGCACTTCATCCTCGAGATCGTCGCCGGCGACCGGCCGGGGCTGCTCGCGCGGATCGCCTACTTCCTCGCGCAGGCCAACATCAACGTGGCGAGCGCGCGGATCAACACGCTCGGCGAGCGCGCCGAAGACGTGTTCCTGATCGATGGCGCGCGCCTGCACGACGAGCAGGCGATGCTGCGGTTGGAGACGGCGCTGTTCGAGGAGTTGCGGTTGCCTGACGGCAGGGGCTAGGGACCAGGGGCTAGGGGCTAGGGGCCAGGGAGCATCGTGCTGAGGTATACGACGTGCCTAATCGTGATGACACACCCGTGTCGCGCCATCTCCGCGAGCCACCGATCATTCGCCAGCCACCGGCGCTCCCTGGCCCCTAGGCCCCAGAGACCCTAGCCCTCACTCCTCCCCCGCCACGATCCCGGGAAACAACACCTCGGTAAACCCGAACCGCGAGAAGTCGCGAATGCGCATCGGATAGAGCACGCCGTCGAGATGGTCGCATTCGTGCTGAACGACGCGCGCGTGAAAGCCCTCGACCTCCCGCTCGATGATGCCGCCGCGCGGGTCGAGGCCGCGATAGCGCAAGTAGCGATAGCGCGGCACGACGCCGCGGAGCCCCGGCACCGAGAGGCAGCCCTCCCAGCCGTCCTCCATCTCGTCGGAGAGCGGCGTGATGACCGGGTTGATGAGCTCGGTGTACGGGACCGCCTCCGCCTCGGGATAGCGCGGATTGCGCTCGACGCCGAAGATCACGACGCGCAAGTCCACGCCGATCTGCGGCGCCGCGAGCCCGGCGCCGTTCTCGGCGCGCATCGTGTCGCGCAGGTCGGCCAGGAGGGCGTCGAGCGCCGCCGTCCCGACGTGCTCCACCTCGCGCGCACGCGCGAGCAGCCGGGGGTCGCCCATGCGCAGGACGTCACGAATCATCGCCGGTCGCCCCCATGACCACCGCATCGTGCCGCAGCAGCGGCGCCTCGCGCGCCGTGAGCGGCACGAGCGGCACGATGTGCTGGATCAACGCGCGCACGCGATCCATCGCGCTCTCGAGCACGTCGGCGATCGCCTGCATCGACACCTGGGCGATCGAATCGCCGCGCCCGGCCGCGTGGTTCACCGCGACGCACACCGACGCATAATCGACGCCGAGCTCGCGCGCGAGGCCCGCCTCCGGCATGCCGGTCATCCCGACGACGGTCGCGCCGTCGCGCTCGAGCCGGTCGATTTCCGCGGCCGTCTCGAGCCGCGGTCCCGCCACGGCTGCGTAGACGCCCCCGTCCTTGAGCGCGATGCCGCCTTGGCGTGCGGCCGTCAGGCAGGTGAGCCGCAGCCGCTGTGAATACGGATGCGTGAAGTCCACGTGCACGACCTGCTGGTCGCCGCCGTCGAAATACGTATTCGCGCGGCCCCACGTGTAGTCGAGCAGCTGGTGCGGCAGGACGAGGTCGCCGGGCACGCACCCGCGAATGGCGCCGACCGATGCGACCGCGAGGATCGCGCTGGCGCCGCGCTCCTTGAGCGCCCACAGGTTCGCTCGATAGTTGACGCGGTGCGGCGGAATCGTATGCCCGTGGCCGTGGCGCGCCAGGAAGATCGCCGGGTGTCCCCCGAGCTCGCCGCAGATGAGCGCGGCCGACGGCTCGCCGTACGGCGTGCGGACGACCTCGCGGTGCTTGATCGCCAGCGTCGTCAGGCGCGTGAGACCGGTACCGCCGATAATCGCGAGCATGGAACTTGCTTGGTGGCGAGGCCGACTGAATGGATGGGGACCGGTCACGCGCTCCGCAGCGGCGCGGATGCGGCCGGTGGCAGGATCCGACGTCTCATGACATCATCATAGCGACGCGGGACGCGAAACCGCGGGGGACCGACCCTCGATTCTAGCCGGAAAGGCCCAGGCATGTACCTCGACCGACTCTTCAAGCTGATGTCCGACAAGCAGGCGTCGGACCTCTACATCTCCTGCGGCGCGCCGATCAACATCAAGGTGAACGGCATCGTCCATCCGGTCTCGAGCCAGTCGATGGACGTCGAGACCGTGCGCCGCATCGCCTACGACCTGATGACGAAGGAGCAGGCGCGCGAATTCGAGAACGAGCGGGAGATGAACCTCTCGCACTTCGACCAGTCGATCGGAAATTTCCGCGTCAACATCTTCCGCCAGCGCGGGTCGGTCGCGCTCGTCATCCGTTACGTGCGCAACAACGTGCCGCCGTTCGAGGCGCTGCACCTGCCGCCCGTGCTGCTGGATCTCGTCATGGAGAAGCGCGGGCTCGTGCTCGTCGCCGGGGCGACCGGCTCCGGCAAGTCGACCACGCTCGCGGCGATGATCGACCACCGCAACACCAATCGCACCGGGCACATCCTGACGATCGAGGACCCGATCGAGTACCTGTTCGATCATCGCCAGAGCATCGTCAACCAGCGCGAGATCGGCGTCGACACGCACAACTACCAGATGGCGCTGCAGAACGCGCTGCGCGAGGCGCCCGACCTCATCATGATCGGCGAGATCCGCGACAAGGAGACGATGCAGGCGGCGCTCCTCCACACGCTGACCGGCCACCTGTGCCTGTCGACGATCCATGCCAACAACAGCTACCACGCGCTGTCGCGGATCATCAATCTCTTCCCGCACGACGCCCGCTCGGCGGTGCTGTCGGACCTTTCGATCGGCCTCCGCGCGATCGTGTCGCAGCGCCTCGTGCGCAACGTCGATGGCGGCCAGCAGCCGGCGGCCGAGATCCTGCTCAACACGTCGCTCATCGCCGAGCTCATCAAGAGCGGAGAGTTCACGCAAATCAAGGAAGCGATGGAGCAGTCGCTCTATCCCGGGTCGCAGACGTTCGAGCAGGCGCTTTGCAAGCTCTACCTCGACGGGCGGATCTCGTACGACGAGGCAATGATCGCGTCCGATTCGTCGACGAACCTCGCCTGGCTCATCAACCAGAACTCGCCCTCGTCGCGCATCGAGGCGCCCGAAGACGGGGAGCGCAATGGCAACACGCGCCCGACCGCCGACTTCTCGAGCATGACGATCAACCCGGAGCTGCTCGAGCGCTGAGCCCGGCGCTGCGGCGCCCCGCGCCGCGCGGGGAGCACCGAGGCGCGTTTGCTACCATCGTCGCATGACGGCGACCGCGACGCCCGTGCTCGACCTCGCGCGTGAGCTGATCGCGCGCCGCTCGGTCACGCCCGACGACGCCGGCTGCCAGGAGATCCTCGCCGCGCGGCTTGCGCCACTCGGGTTCCGCTGCGAAACCTCGGTCGTCAACGGCGTCACCAACCTGTGGGCCCGCGTCGGAGAGCGCGCGCCGCTCGTCTGTCTCGCGGGGCACACCGACGTCGTTCCCACCGGGCCGCTGTCCGAATGGGCGAGCGATCCCTTCGAGCCGACCGTGCGCGGCGGCTACCTGTACGGGCGCGGCGCGGCGGACATGAAGGGCTCGGTGGCGGCGTTCGTCGTGGCCGTCGAAGGCTTGCTCGCCAAGCGACCGCCCGCGGGATCGATCGGCCTGCTCATCACGTCGGACGAGGAAGGGCCGTCGGTCGACGGCACGGCGAAGGTCGTCGCTGCGCTCGCGCAATCGGGCACGCGGATCGACTACTGCATCGTCGGCGAGCCCTCGTCGGCACGCCGGCTCGGCGACACCATCAAGAACGGCCGGCGTGGAACGCTTTCGGGCCGGCTCGTCGTGAGGGGGGTGCAGGGCCACGTCGCGTATCCGCAGCTCGCGCGCAATCCCATCCACCTCGCGGCGCCGGCGCTCGCCGAATTGGCCGCGACGAAATGGGACGACGGCAACGCGCACTATCCGCCGACGTCGTTCCAGTGCTCGAACGTCCACGCGGGAACCGGCGCGACGAACGTCGTCCCCGGCTCCCTCGAGCTGCTTTTCAATTTCCGCTATTCGACGGCCAGCACGCGCGAATCGCTGGCGCGGCACCTGGCCGAAATCCTGCAGCGCCATGGCCTCGACTACGACCTCGCGTGGACCGCGCACGGCGATCCCTTCCTGACCCCGAGCGGCCGCCTCGTCGGGATCGCACGCGAGGCGATTCGCGAGGCATGCGGCATCGAGCCAACGCTGTCCTGCGACGGCGGAACCTCGGACGGGCGCTTCATCGCGCGCATCTGCCCGGAGATCGTCGAGATCGGGCCGGTGAACGAGACGATCCACAAGCTGAACGAGCGCGTGGCCGTGGCAGACCTCGAGACCCTCGCGTCGATCTATCGGCGCATCCTGGAGCGGCTGCTCGGGTCGCCATGAACGCACCGCCCGAACTCGAGACGCTGCGCGACTGGCTGCGCTTCGCGGTGTCGCGATTCACGCACGCGGACCTGTCGTTCGGCCATGGCTTCGACAACGCCTTCGACGAGGCCATCTACCTCCTGCTCCACACGCTGCACCTGCCGCTCGACCGGTCGGAGCCGTTCCTCGACGCGAAGCTCACGCACGCCGAGCGCAACGACCTCGCCGCGTTGCTGACTCGGCGCATCGACGAGCGCGTTCCGGCGGCATACCTGACGCACGAGGCGTGGCTCGGCGACTTCCGCTTCCACGTCGACGAGCGCGTGCTGATCCCGCGCTCGTTCATTGCCGAGCTGTTGCCCGATGGGCTCGCACCGTACGTCGACGATGCTGCCGCGGTCAAGTCGGCGCTCGATCTTTGCACCGGCTGCGGCTGCCTCGCCGTGCTCCTCGCGCACGCGTTTCCCGAAGCCGATATCGACGCCGCCGACATCTCGTCGGATGCGCTCGCCGTCGCGCAGCGCAACGTCAGCGACTACGGCCTCGCCGACCGCATCAACCTCGTCCGCTCCGACCTCTTCGACAATCTGCAGGGGAAGTCGTACGACCTCATCATCAGCAACCCGCCCTACGTGACGACGATGGCGATGGACGAGCTGCCGGGCGAATACCGTCACGAGCCGCGCCTCGCGCTCGCGGGTGGCGACGACGGCATGGACGCGGTGCGCACGATCCTGCGCGAAGCGCCGCGCTTCCTGGAGCCGGGTGGGTTGCTCGTCGTCGAGGTCGGCCACAACCGCCTCGCCGCCGAGGCGGCCTTTCCGCGGATGCCGTTCGTGTGGCTGGCGACGCGCTCGTCGTCGGACAGCGTGTTCCTGCTCAAGCGCGACGACATCGTCGCCGGGCGTTAGGGCCGCAAGGCGACGTGCGGTGGAGGCGGTGCGGTGGCGACGTGCGGTGGAGGCGGCGCGGTGGCGACGTGCGGTGGCGACGTGCCCGCGCGTCAGCTGGCGAGCCCGAAGAAGCTCTGGATCCGGCGCACGAGTTCGCTGGTGCGGCCGACCTTGCGACGGTCCCGCGTCTCGGCGTCGAGCTGCTGCAACGCCGCGTCGTTGGCCGCCTGTCGCTCGGCCAGCACGTGGGCGAGGACTTCGGCCAGTTCCGGACGCGCCTGGATGATCGCGTCGAACCCCTTCTTGTCGAGACGGTAGCAGACGACGTCGCCGGCGGCGACCACGGTCTGCGAGCGCGGTTGGCCGAGGAGCAGTCCCATCTCGCCGAAGTACGCCGGCGCACGTAGCGTCGCGAGCTTGTGCGGACCCCCACCCTTCGCGCCTTCGCGCAGGATGTCGACGCGACCCTGCGCGAGCAGGTACAACGAATCGGCGGGCTCACCGGCACGAAACAGGATCTCGTCCGTGACGTATGCCGACGTCGTGAGCTGTCTCGCGAGGGATACCCGCTCCTCGTCGGTGAGGGACGCGAACAGGTCCATCGTCGACAGCGCGGCGATCCGATGCTCGATCTCGCGCTCGGCGAGCTTCGGGCGCTCGTCGCGCCGCACTTCGACGACGCGCCGGGGGAACGGGATGCCCAGCCCCTGGCGGATCAGCGCCGCGTAGACATGGACGCGAATCTGCGAATCGGCCCTCCACATTTCGGCGGGATTGGTGAGCTCGTAGCAGACGGTATATTCGATGCCGCTGTCCTGGAAGCCGGTGCAGGCGACGATCGGCCGTGGCTGCTCCGCGACGTGCGGGATCTGCGCGTGCGCCAGCGCCCGCCCCACCTCGGCGATCACGCGCGCAGGCGGAAACTCGTACTCGACGTTGAACGTGACATAGCGGCGCCACGTCGTGCGCTCTTCGCCTCGACGCCCGACGACGGTGACGCGGTTCTGCATCAGCAGGCCGTTGGGTACGACGATCGTCTCGTTGGTGATCGTCGCGATCGCCATGTAGCGCCAGCGGATGCTGACGACCTGCCCCGTCACGTTGTCGATGCGTACCCAGTCGCCGATGCGGCAGGTCTTTTCGAGCTGCAGCGCGATGCCGCCCCACAAGTTTCCGAGCGTCTCGCGGGCGGACAGCGCGAGCGCGCCCGACACGACGGCGGACGTCGTGATGAGGCCCGCGAAATTGACGCCGATGACGTAGAGGCGGTAGATCGCGTAGCCGATCAGCGCGAGAATGATGACGAACTCGTTCAGGATGCGCGGGATGCGCCTTCGTGCGAGGAGCGTCTGGAAGAAGAACAGCACGAAGATCTGGACCACGCCGAACGCAACGATCGCGAGCGCCGCCTCCCGCGCGATCGTCGCGGCCATCGGCGTGCGAATCGCGGTGCCGTGGTATTCGTGGAGCCACAGGCCGACGACGCCGACCGCGACTACGATGAGCATGGCGAGCATCGACGTGCGCGGTGGCGAGCGCACGAGCAGCGCGACCAGCACGAGCGCGAGCGAGAACGCGGCGAAGAGAAGCGCGTCGTTCAGATAGGAATCGGACGGCATGTAGACCCGGCCGGCGATGAAACGCCGCGATTATAGGGCCCTATCTTCGTCGCACGCGTAGAATCGGCCGCTTCTCGTGTCCGCATTGCGGACGGCTTGCGGAAGACTCGATGACCACGCGCACCGGCGGTGAGATCCTGGTGGCGAACCTCGTCGCGCAGCGCGCAAGGCTCGCGTTCGGCGTTCCCGGCGAGAGCTACCTCGCCGTGCTCGATGCGCTCTACGACGTCGCCGACCGCCTGCAGTTCGTCGTCTGTCGCCAGGAAGGCGGGGCGGCGTACATGGCCGAGGCGTACGGGAAGCTCACCGGACGCCCGGGAATCGCCTTCGTTACGCGCGGGCCGGGGGCGTCGAATGCCGCCGTGGGCGTCCACACGGCCAAACAGGATTCGACGCCGATGATCGTGTTCGTCGGCCAGGTCGCGAGCGACACCGTCGACCGCGAGGCGTTCCAGGAGGTCGACTATCGCCGCATGTACGGCGGTGTGGCCAAGTGGGCCGCGCAGATCGACCACGCGGCGCGCATTCCCGAGTACGTCGCGCATGCCTACCGGGTGGCCATGGCCGGGCGTCCGGGGCCGGTGGTCCTCGCGCTGCCCGAGGACATGCTCAGCGCGCGAGCCGACGTCGCCGACGCGCCGTTCATCGACGCCGTAGCGGCTGCGCCTTTGCGCGCATCCATCGCCGATGCGGAGGCGCGGCTTCGCTCCGCGACGACGCCGCTCGTCATCGTCGGCGGCAGCCGCTGGGATGCCGATGCTCGCGAGGCGTTGCAGCGTTTTGCGGAGGACACGGGATTGCCGGTCGCCTGCGCGTTCCGGCACCAGGATCTCTTCGACCATCGCCATCCGAATTACGCGGGCGACGTCGGCATCGGCATCAATCCGAAGCTCGCCGCGCGCGTCAAAGGCGCGGACGTCCTGCTCGTCATCGGCGAGCGCCTGGGCGAGATGACGACGTCCGGCTACTCGCTGCTCGACGCTCCCGTACCCCGCCAGTCCCTCGTTCACGTCCATCCGGGCGCCGAGGAGCTCGGCCGCGTGTACCAGCCGGCGCTCGCGATCAACGCGACGCCGGGCGCGTTCCTCGCGGCCATCGACGGCAGGGCCGCGCGACCGGCGGCGCCGTCCGAAAGCGCGGGCGCCGCACACGCCGCGTACGAGGCGTGGCGTGCGCCGCGCCCGGTGCCGGGCGCGGTCGACCTGTGGCGGATCGTGCAATGGCTGGACGAGCGCCTGCCCGCGGACGCCGTCGTGACGAACGGCGCGGGCAACTACGCGACGTGGATGCACCGCGTGTTCCGCTACGGCGGCGGGCGCCGGCAGCTCGCGCCCTACTCCGGGTCGATGGGCTACGGCGTCCCCGCGGCGGTCACCGCGAAGCTGCTGCATCCGGAGCGTGTCGTCGTGTCGTGGAACGGCGATGGCTGCTTCCTCATGAACGGCCAGGAGCTCGCGACGGCGGTGCAGTCCGGATGCGCAGTCGTGTTCGTCGTCATCGACAACGGCATGTACGGGACGATTCGCATGCACCAGGAGCG
>JBLMWW010000268.1:0-6557 GCA_050257435.1 Rudaea sp. | reverse complement strand
TTGAATGCGCCGCTCCCGCAAACCCATCAACCAGATCAACGTCGTTCCCTACATCGACGTCATGCTGGTGCTGCTCGTGATCTTCATGGTCACCGCGCCGCTCGTGGCGCCGGGGGAGATCGAATTGCCGTCCGTCGGGTCCAAGCTCACGGTCCCCGACGAGCCGCTCAAGGTGAGCCTGCAGGGAAAGACGATCATGCTGACCGATCAGGCGGCCAGGACGGGCGCGCGCCGCGTCTCGCAGGAGGAACTCGTCGCCAGCGTGCTGGCCGCACAGGCGGGACGCGACCGGCCGGTGGTGATCGAGGCGGACAAGAACGCGCGCTACCAGGACGTGCTCGACATCCTCGACGTTTTGCAGCGTAACGGCGTCAAGCGCGTCGGCCTGCTCGCACGACCGCCGGCCGCTTGATGGCGACGCTCGTCTCCTCTCCCGATCGCCCGCCGACCACGCGGAGAGTGCGCGGGAAGTGGCCCGCGTTCGTGCTCGCGGTCATCGTCAACCTGCTGTTCGTCGGCGTGCTCGTATTCTCCGTGTCGTGGCAGAACCGCAAGCCCGAAGCCGTCAGCGCCGAGCTGTACGCACCGCCGCAGCCGGTCGTGCCTGTTCAGCCGCGCGCCGAGCCCAAGCCGCAGCCCGCACCGGAGCCGCCGAAGCCTGCGCCAAAGCCGCCGGAGCCCGTCGTCGAGAAGCCCGACACGCGCGCGGCGGACATCGCACTCAAGGCCCGGCGCGAGGCGGAGCGCCGTCAACAGGAGCAGGCCGAGCGCGAGCGCCGGCAACGCGAAGCGCGGCAAAAGGAGGCCGCACGACGCGAGGCCGAGGAGAAGCGCCAGGCGGAACTGCGCGAGCGCCAGGCGCGGCAGGTCGAGGCGATGCGCGCGCAGGCCGAGCGCGAGGCGCAGATGCGCGCGCAGGCGGAACGGGAGCTGCAGATGCGCGCGCAAGCCGAGCGCGAATCGCGGCTGCGGGCGCAGGCCGAGCAGGAGGCGCGTGTGCGCGCCGAGCAGGCCGCCGCGGGCGCCGCGCGCAGCCGCGCGCAGCTCGAATGGATCGACAGGATTCGCAGCCGCATCCGCGGCCACATCAACCTGCCGCCCGACATCCCGGGCAATCCCGAAGCGATCTTCGACGTCGTGCAGTTGCCGACGGGCGAGATCATCGACGTGAAGCTGCGGAAATCGAGTGGCGTTCGCGCCTACGACGATGCGGTGCAGCGCGCGATCCTGAAGGCGTCACCGCTGCCGAGGCCCGTACCCGCCGATCTCTTCCAGCGCAACCTCGAGCTGCATTTTCGGCCGCTGGATGAGTGATCGGAGTCTACGACGTGCGCGGCTGCTTCTCGAGGATCTGGATCGCCGCCCAGCTCCAGTCGGCGCGCTGCTCGACGAGCTGCCGCAGCGCGATCGTGTAGATCGAGCGGCCGGTCATCAGGATCACCTTGCGCCCCTCGGCGTACTCGGGCGTCGGCACGATCAGCGTCTTGACGACGAGCGGCTTGTCGGGACGCGACGGCGGCGGCAGGTAGAGGCCCTCGAAGCGCGGGCCCATCATCGACGCGTCGAGCCCGTTGACGAGAATGCCGAGCTCCTGCTTGACCTCGCGCTTCACGTAGAGCGTCACCGCGACGACGCGCTCGGCGATCAGCGACACGCCTGCCTCGACGTCCTCGTTCGACAGCTTGTTGATGCGCCGCACGACGCCGAGCAGCCACTGACCCGCGTCGGTTTGCCTGACGGCGACGAGCGCGCCCAGCATCAGCGTCTGGCCGACCCCGCCGCCCGCGCAAATGCGCAAGCCGGCGACGCTGCGATCGCGCACTTGCCACATCGGGTCGGCGAACGTCGCGAGACTGGCCGACAGCGTGTCGTGCTCGTCGGGCACGCGGGGCTTTGCGCGCGGCGGCCCCGCCACCGGGTAAACCTCGATTTCCTCGTTGGCCGCGGTGTCGGGTGAGCCCGGGGCGTTGCGGGGCTTCGAAAGCTCGTACTGGATGCGCGCGAGACCGACGCGAACGCGCGCGGCGACCGCGCACGCCGTGCGCGGATCGCGCCGCATGTCGGTATTGAGGTTCGGCGCGACGGCCGCGCGCGCCTTCTCGAGGATCATCGCGCGCTGCTGGTTCACCGGCCCGACGGGGCCCTGATCGGTCTCCTCCGAATGACGCAGTGCCGTGAGCGCCATGTCGAGCTGGTCCGCGAGCACCGTCGTGTCGAGATAGCGTAGCATTGCGCCCGCGTCCTGCCCGGTGCGCCGCGCGAGGCCCGTGCGGCCCGCGATGTCGACGAAGAATCCCTCCATCGTCTTCGGCAGCGCGACGAGCTCGAGCTTGCGACTGAAGCTTCGCACCTGCGCGGCGACCCAGTCGAGATTGGCCGGCGACAGGTTGCCGCTGTTGAGCTGATGGATGAGGAGCGTGAAGACGTATTCCTGCTCGATCGTCCATTGCGTGCCATTGCCGCCGGACGCGCCGAGCGACGTGGGCACGCGGTCGATGCCGAGCTCGCAGGCGCGCATGTAGGCGCGGTGCAGCTCCAGCCATTTGGCGGGGATCCAGCGCTCGTGCCGGCACACGCGAAGCTTGGCATCGGTGCCGTAGTAGTGGATGAGCCGCGCGAACATGATCGGCACGTGCGGCTTCCAGCGGCCGTACGCCGCCGGCGCGAGCGCCGATTCGAGGAGCGCCTGATAGGCCGCGATGAATGCCTGCGCGAGATCGAGGCTCGCCTGCCAGATCCGTTCGGACACCTTGGGCGCCGACTCGAGGCTCTCGACGTACTGGCGGAAGAGCTGGCGGCGATCGGCGCCGAGCGCCGCGTCGAGGTATTCGATCGCCTGCGCGCGCGCGAAGTCGATCGGGCGGCGCGATTGCCGCATGCCGTCGAACGCGCGCAGGACGAGCTGCTGCCGCGCGACGACGTCGAGCGAAGGCAGGTTGCGCAGCCACCCGGCAACCGACTTGACCGACGTCAGCGGATCGCCGGCATCGCGCGTCCCGGGCGAAAGAAATGCGAACATGGCGCCCATCAGGCGGATCTCCTCGCGGACGCGAGCCGCACGCCTGCACGATCACGCATTCCCGAAAAACGTTTCATCGACAGTGCCACGCGCGCTCGTCGACACGCGATGCGCGCGTGCGCGACCGGTCGGATAAAATGCGCGAAACGGCGCGCTGCGTCGCGCCGATGTTGGTCCGGCCTTCTTTCCCAGCCGAGTCTTCGCATGCTCTCTTGCGCTCGCTTGTTGTCTGCTCCGTCGCGCGCATGGCTCGGCGGAGTGGCCGTCGTGGTCGCGGTCGTCCTCGCCGCCGGATGCGCGACGACGACGAGCGATCTTCCTGGTCCCACGGCACAAGGAAATAGCAAGTTGGATGCCACACGCGGTGCTTTGCAGAAAGCCGATGTAAAACAAGGAACGGGGGCCGTCGCGGTCCGGGGAAAGACCGTTGTAGTCCACTACACCGGCTGGCTTTACGACACTTCGAAGCCCGATTCGCACGGCGCGAAATTCGACAGCTCGCGCGACCGCGGTGCGCCGTTTCGCTTCCCGCTCGGCGCGGGCCGCGTCATCCAAGGCTGGGACGAAGGCGTCGCGGGCATGCAAGTGGGAGGCCGGCGAACGCTCGTGATTCCGCCCGAGTACGGCTATGGTGCGCGCGGCGCGGGCAACGTGATCCCGCCCAACGCCACGCTCATTTTCGACGTCGAGCTGCTCGCCGTCGAATAGACGAACGGACGATGTCGCTCGCAAAGCCGCCGCGCGGCGCGCAGCAGCCCAAGACGAGGCGCCGCGCCGATTACCGGCCGCCTGCGTACGTCGTCGACGACATCGCACTCGAGTTCGACCTCGACCCCGACGCGACGATCGTGACCGCCGCGTACGCGTTTCGCCGCAATCCGGCCGCATCGCCGCAGGACGGGCGCGCACCCCTCGTGCTCGACGGCGAGCAGCAGGTCGATCTGCGCGTGACGCTCGACGGCCGCGCGTTGGCGCACGAGCGAATGGTCGTCGACGCGTCGTCGCTCACGCTTCTCGATCCGCCCGAGCGCGGCACGCTGACGGTACGTACGCGCATCGCGCCGGCGGCCAACGCCGCGCTCGAAGGTCTCTACGTGTCTTCGGGCGTTTTCTGCACGCAATGCGAGCCGGAGGGGTTCCGGCGCATCACTTATTTCCTCGATCGTCCCGACGTGCTCGCGCGCTATCGCGTGACGCTGCGCGCCGAGCGCGCGCGCTGCCCGACGCTGTTGTCGAACGGCAACCTCATTGCGTCCGGCGGCCTCGCGGACGGGCGCCACTTCGCGACCTGGCACGACCCGTTTCCAAAGCCCACGTATCTGTTCGCGCTCGTCGCCGGCGACCTCGCCTCGCTCGACGACACGTTCTCGACCGCCTCGGGCAGGCAAGTCGCGCTGCGCATCTATTCGACGCCCGCGAACCTCGCGCGGTGCCGGCACGCGATGGCGTCGCTCAAGCGCGCGATGCGCTGGGACGAGGAGCGCTTCGGGCTCGAGTACGACCTCGATACGTTCATGATCTTCTGCGCCGATGATTTCAATTTCGGCGCGATGGAGAACAAGGGCCTCAACATCTTCAACAGCCGGCTCGTTCTCGCCGACCCCGCAATGGCGACCGACGCCGATTACAACGCGATCGAAGGCGTCATCGGCCACGAGTACTTCCACAACTGGACCGGCAACCGCGTGACGTGCCGCGACTGGTTCCAGCTTTCGCTCAAGGAAGGGCTGACGGTGTTCCGCGACCAGGAATTCTCGAGCGATGTCGGGTCGCGAGCGGTCGAGCGCATCGGCGCCGTCGAATACCTGCGCCGCGAGCAGTTCGCCGAAGACGCGGGCCCGATGGCGCATCCGGTGCGCCCCGAGGAGTACCAGGAGATCAACAATTTCTACACCGCGACGGTCTACGAGAAAGGCGCGGAGCTGATCAGGATGCAGCACACCTTGCTCGGCGCCGAGGGCTTCCGGCGCGGGATGGACCTCTACTTCCAGCGCCACGACGGGAGAGCCGTCACTTGCGACGATTTCGTGCAAGCGATGCAGGATGCGACGGGCGTCGACCTCGCGCAATTCCGGCGGTGGTATGCGCAAAGCGGCACCCCGCAGATCGCCGCGCGCGGACGCTACGACCAAGCGGCGCGAACGTACACGCTCGAAGTCGAGCAGAGCCAGCCGTCGGCAACCGGCAGCCGCCGCAAGCCGCCGCTCCACATTCCGCTCGCCGTCGGCCTCCTCGGTCCGGATGGCAACGACCTGCCGCTGCGCCTCGCCGGCGAGCCGGGCGCACCGGCGCCGACGACCCGCGTGCTCCAACTGACGGCGAGGGCGCAGCGCTTCGAATTCGTCGACGTGCAGGAGAAGCCGGTGCCGTCGCTCCTTCGCGGGTTCTCGGCGCCGGTGAAGCTCGCGTTCGACTACGCCGAAGAGGAGCTCGCGCTCCTCGCGTCGCACGACAGCGATCCGGTGAACCGATGGGATGCCGCCCAGCGCTCGTTCGTGCACGCCATCCTGGAACTCGCGCAGGCGCGCCGCAGCGGCAAACCACTCGCGCTGCCGCCGGTCTTGCTGCGCATCGCGCGCGCGCTGCTCGACGACGACACCGGCGATCCCGCCGTGCTCGCGCTGGCGCTCGCCCCTCCCGACCAGGCCTACGTCGCATCCCTGGACGCCGCCATCGATCCCGACGGCGTGCCGTTCGCCACGGGGTTCGTCGAGCGCGCGCTCGCCGCGGCGCTGCGGGAGGCCTTCGAGCGCGCCTACGCGAAGCATCGCCCGCGCGACGCGTATGCGCCCACGCAGGCGCAGATCGGTGCGCGCAGCCTCTCGAACCTGTGCCTGCGCTACCTGGGCGCGCTCGACGACGAACGCGCACACGCGCTCGTCGTCGAGCAATACCGGCGCGCGGACAACATGACCGATTCGCTCGCCGCACTGGCCGCCCTGCGCGATTCCGCCGCACCGGCGCGCGACGAGCTCTTCGGCGATTTCGAGGCGACGTGGCGCGACGAGCCGCTCGTGCTCGACAAGTGGTTCACGCTGCAGGCGAAGAGCCAGCGCGCCGACACGCTCGCCGCGGTGCGCACGCTGGTTGCGCACCCGCGATTCAATGCGCGCAATCCCAACCGCGTGCGCTCGCTGGTAGGCTCGTTCGCGCTCGGCAACTTCGCCCGTTTCCACGCGCGCGACGGCACGGGCTACGCGTTCGTCGCGGACCAGGTGCTCGCGCTCGACGCGTCGAATCCGCAGCTCGCCTCCACGCTCGCCGGCGCGTTCAACCTCTGGAAGCGCTTTGCGGAGCCGCGCCGGGGCGAGATGCAGCGTGCGCTCCGGCGCATTGCGCGCGCACCGAATCTCTCGCCCGACGTGAGCGAGATCGTCACGCGCACGCTCTCGAAGTAGCTCGGGACGGCGCAACCGCGCGCGTCCCGGCCGGGGCGGCCCGCCGCTCGCGAGCCCGCGGCGTACCTCGGTTCGATGCGGCGTTACCCGCGGAGGCGCTTCGTCTGAGCGTGGGGGGGGGGGGGGGGGGGGGGGGGGGG
>JBLMWW010000267.1:0-9272 GCA_050257435.1 Rudaea sp. | reverse complement strand
GCGTGCGCCGCGCGACTGGGGTAATGGAGCGCGGCGCACGCCTTCGCCGCTGCCGCAGCAAGAATGGGTGCGCGAGGGCTACGCGGTGCCGCCGACGGTGAGGCCGTCGATCCGCAGGGTGGGCTGCCCGACGCCGACGGGCACGCTCTGGCCGTCCTTGCCACAGGTGCCGATACCCGCATCGAGGGCAAGGTCGTCGCCGACCATCGTCACGCGCGTGAGAGCGTCCGGACCGTTGCCGATCAGCGTCGCGCCCTTCACCGGGTAGGCGAGCTTGCCGTCCTCGATCATCCACGCCTCGGCCGCGGAGAACACGAATTTGCCGCTCGTGATGTCGACCTGCCCGCCGCCGAAATTCGCCGCGTACAGGCCCTTCTTCACCGACGCGATGATTTCCGCCGCGTCGTGCTTTCCTGGCAGCATGATCGTATTGGTCATCCGCGGCATCGGCAGGTGCGCAAACGACTCGCGCCGGCCGTTGCCCGTCACTGCCGCCTTCATCAGGCCGGCATTGAGGCGATCCTGCATGTAACCGCGCAAAATCCCGTCCTCGATGAGCACGGTGCGTTGGGTGGGATGCCCCTCGTCGTCGAGGCTGAGCGAGCCGCGGCGCTCGCCGAGCGTGCCGTCGTCGACGACGGTCACGCCGGGCGCGGCGACGCGCTGGCCGATGCGCCCCGAGAACGCGCTGGTGCCCTTGCGGTTGAAGTCACCTTCGAGGCCATGCCCGATCGCCTCGTGGAGCAGGATACCCGGCCAGCCGTGGCCGAGCACGACCGTCATGTTGCCCGCGGGCGCGTCCCGCGCCGACAGGTTGACGAGCGCCTGGTCGACCGCCTGCGTGGCGAACGCGTGCAGGCGCTCGTCGGTGAAGTACGCGTAATCGAGGCGCGCGCCCCCGCCGGCGTGGCCTTGCTCGCGACGCCCGTGCTCTTCGACGATGACGGTGATCGAGACGCGCACCAGCGGGCGCACGTCCGCCGCCAGCAGGCCGTCGCTTCTTGCGATCAGCACCGTCTCGTGCTCGCCTGCGAGCGAGGCCATGACCTGTACGACGCGCGGATCGAGCGCGCGCGCCATCCGCTCGAGGCGCGTCAGAAGATCGACCTTGGCCGCGTCCGCCAGGCTCAAGACCGGGTCCCCGGCGGGATAGAGCAGGCGCGACTCGCCCGTACGCTCGAGCGGCGCCGATGCGGACTGCCCCTGGCGCCCGATCGCCCGCACGGCACTGGACGCTTCTTCGAGCGCCGCGAGCGAGATGTCGTCGGAATACGCAAACGCCTGCTTGTCTCCGCTGACCGCGCGCACGCCCACGCCCCGGTCGATGTTGAACGTGCCCGCCTTGACGATCCCCTCCTCGAGGCTCCAGCTTTCGAAGCACGAGTGTTGGAAGTAGAAATCGGCGAAGTCGACGTCGTGGGCGTGAATCGAGCCGAGGACGCGCGACACCTTCTCGAGATCGAGGTCGGCAGGCGCAAGCAGCAGCCGGTCGGCGTTCGCGAGCACGGCAGGGGAAACAGGAGCGAGCGTGGCGTCGGTCACCGTGATCCTTCGGGAAACGAGATCGGAGCAGCCGGCGAACGGACGCCGGCCACTGGGGCATTGGGACGATGATGGGGCCTGGCGCGCCCGCGTTCAACCCGCGAGCGCCGGCGCCCCCTCCCCGCGGGCCCTGTTGCCCTGTCCAAGGTAGGTCGCGGCGACGCGCGGGTTCGACGCAAGTTCGCCGCTCGGCCCCTCGAAGGCCAGTTCACCGGTTTCCATGACGTAAGCGTAGTCGGCGACCTGCAGTGCGGCACGCGCATTCTGCTCGACGAGCAGCACCGCCACGCCGGTCGAACGCAATGCGGCGATGATGGTGAAGATGTCACGGACGACGAGTGGAGCGAGCCCGAGCGAGGGCTCGTCGAGCAGCAGCACCTTCGGCGCCGACATCAGCGCGCGGCCGAGCGCGAGCATCTGCCGCTCCCCCCCCGATAGCGTCCCGGCGAGCTGCGTCCGTCGCTCGGCCAGGCGCGGAAAGCGCGCATAGACGTCTTCGAGCGCTGCGGAGCTGCCCCGGTCGCGCCGGCGTGCAAAGGCGCCGAGCCGCAGGTTATCCTCGACGCTCATGGACGCGAAGAGCTCGCGCTTTTCGGGCACCAGAACGAGGCCGCACGCCACGCGCTCCTCGACGGTCCACGAGGTCGCGTTGGCGTCGAAGCACCGGACGACGCCCTGTGCAGGAAGGAGGCCCGCGATGGCGCCAAGCAGCGTCGTCTTCCCGGCGCCGTTCGGCCCGATCACCGTGACGATGCTGCCCGGCGCGACCCTGAGCGACACGTCGCGCACCGCGAGCACCTTGCCGTACGCGACCGAGACGCGCTGCACGTCGAGCACGCACGCTTGTGCCGTGCAGCGCGTTCCGGGACGACCGTTTCGTGCGTCCGGCGTCGCGGTTGCGCCACCTCGTCCGTGCTCGGCGTTGTGGCGCGCGTTCATGCGGCGACCTCCGCGACGCTGCCGAGATACGCCTCCAGCACGCGCGGGTCCCGCTGGATCGCCTGCGGCGCACCCTCGGCCAGCTTCTCGCCGAAATCCATCACGATCAGCCGGTCCGTCAGGCCCATGACGAACTCCATGTCGTGCTCCACCAGCAGGATCGTCATTCCCTCGCGCCGCAGCGTGCGCAGCAGTTCGGCGAGCGCCCGCTTCTCGAGGTAGCGCAGCCCGGCTGCGGGCTCGTCCAGCAGCAGGAGCGAGGGATCGGCGGCAAGCGCGCGCGCAATCTCGACGATGCGTTGCTGACCCAGCGGCAGGCTGCCGGCATCGTCATGCATATGGGCAGCGAGCCCGACGCGCTCGAGCTCGCGCGCAGCGACGGCGCGCGTGCGGCGCTCTTCCGCGCGATCGAGCCGCAGCGCCGCGCGCACCACGCCCGCACGGCCCCGCACGTAAGCGCCGAGCGCAACGTTGTCGAGGACCGTCATGTGTGGCAGGAGCCGGACGTGCTGGAACGTGCGGCCGATGCCGAGGCGCGCGATGCGATAGGGCGCACGCGAGCCGATCGACTCGCCGCAGAACGCGATCTCGCCCGCGGACAGCCGCAATGCACCGCTGATCAGCGCGAACGTCGTGCTCTTGCCGGCGCCGTTCGGCCCGATGAGGCCGAGGATCTCGCCGGGACGGATGTCGAAAGAGAGGTCGTTCACGGCCACGAGGCCGCCGAAGACCTTGCGAACCCCGCGCACCTCGAGCATCGCCCGGCCGGTCGGGCGCGGCTTCTCCCGGGGCGCGAGCAATGCTGCGCGGGATACGGCGGCGGGCTTCGCGCGCGGCAGCAAATGCGCGATCCATGGCCATACGCCGTTTCGCGAGAACTGCAGCAACAGGATCATCAGCACGCCGAACACGACGATCTCGAAATTGCCGGCACGTCCGAGCAGCGCCGGGAGGATGTCCTGCAGCATCTGCCGCAGCACGGTGATCAGCGCGGCGCCGACGATCGCGCCCCAGACGCTGCCTGCGCCGCCCACGACCGCCATGAACAGATATTCGATGCCCGCCCGGATGTCGAACGGCGTCGGATTGACGAAGCGCTGCAGGTGCGCATAAAGCCACCCCGAAATGCAGGCGAGAAGCGCGGCGTAGACGAAGGCCACGATCTTGAGACGCGCGCCGTTCACGCCGAAAGCCTCGGCCATCTCGAATCCGCCCTTCAAGGCACGCAAGGCGCGCCCGGGGCGCGAATCGAGCAGATTGCCCGTCGCCCACAGCGCGACAAGGGTGATCAGCCAGATGAGCAGGTAGAAGTGACGCTCGTCCTTGAGATCGAAGCGACCGATGGACAGGGCCGGGATGCCGGTGACGCCGGTGTGCCCGCCGAGCGCATCGATGTTGCCGAACAGGAGCGCGATGCTGATGCCCCAGGCGATCGTCGCGAGCGGCAGGTAATGTCCCTTCATCCGCAGCGTGATGAAGCCAAGGGCGAGCGCGACGAGAAAGGTCAGGACGAGGCCCGCCGGCAGCGTGAGCCACGGCGAGGTTCCGTAGTGCGTGGTGAGAAACGCGGTCGTGTAGGCGCCCAGGCCGACGAAGGCCGCCTGCCCGAACGAGGTCTGGCCCGCGACGCCCGTCAACAGCACGAGACCGAGCGCCACCATGCTGTAGAGGCCGATGTAGTTTCCCAGGGTGACCCAGAACGGGGGCGCGACGAACGGCACGGCGACGAGCGCCGCGACGAATAGTGCGGTGCCGATCGGGCCGGCCGCCGCTCGCATCGCTACTCGTCCTCCTCGTGATGGCGCGTGGCCAGGCTGCGCCAGAGGAGAACCGGGATGATGAGCGTGAACACGATCACTTCCTTGAAGGCGCTCGCCCAGAACGACGAGAACGACTCGAGCAGGCCGACGAGCAGCGCGCCCACCGCCGCGAGCGGATAGCTCACGAGTCCGCCGATGATCGCGCCCACGAAGCCCTTGAGGCTGACCATGAAGCCCGAATCGTAGTACACGGTCGTGATCGGGCCGATCAGGACCCCCGAGAACGCGCACAGAAGCGCCGCGAGGACGAACGTGAGCGCGCCCGCGAAGTTCGGCGAAATGCCGACGAGCCGTGCACCGATGCGATTGACGGCGGTCGCACGTAACGCCTTGCCGTAGAGCGTGCGGCCGAAGAAGAGATAGAGCGCGCCGATCAAGAGGACGCTCGTTGCGACCACCATCAGGCTTTGCGCACTCAGCGTCAGCTGGCCCGCCTGGAACGAAGCGTCGGTGAAGGCCGGCGTGCGCGAGCCTTCGGCGCCGAAGAACCAGAGCCCGAGGCCGGTCAACGCGAAGTGCACGGCGACCGACACGATGAGGAGCACGAGCACGCTGGCATCGGCGATCGGCTGGAACACGATCCGATAGTGCAGCGGGCCGAGCGCCGTCACGGCCGCAAGCGTCAGCGCCACCTGCAGCGGAAGCGCCAACGAACGCGGCGCCGCCCACCACACGATCCCCGCGATCAGAACCGGCACGCCGAGCCATAGAACGAGGCGCAGCGGCAACCGCCGCCACTCGCGTCGGCGCGCGGTCGCGAGCACTTCGACGACCGTAGCGACGACCGCCATGCCGATCAGCAGGCCGACGGTACCGGGGGGCTTGCCGAGTTGCAGGCCGGCGAGCGTCAGCGTTCCATACGCGACGAATTCGCCTGACGGAACCCAGATGATGCGCGTGACGGTGAACACCAACACGATCGCGAGCGCGAGGAGTGCATAGATTGCGCCGTTGGTGACGCCGTCCTGGACCAGGAACGCGGCAATCGAAAGATCCATCGTAGGCGTCCGGCGCCGCGCAGTCTCGGGCGGCAGCGAGGACTATCCCGTGCTATGCGAAACGGGCCGCGCGGGTTCGCCCCGCCGCGGCCCGTTCCCGAGGGCGGTCCTCGCCGTCAACGGCGCGTCACTTGGCGAGCACCCACTTGCCGTGGTCAATGCGAATCATGACGCGCGCGCGATTGTCGAGGCCGTTGTGGTCCTGCGGCGACATGACGAACACGCCGTGGGTTCCCACGACGTTCGCGTGCTCGAGCGCGTCGCGCAGCGCCGCGCGGAATTCCTTCGTTCCCGGCTTGGCCTTCTTGAGCGCCTCGGGGACCGCATGCGACAGCAGCACGAAGGTGTCGTAAGCGTGGCCGCCGAAGGTCGTGCGCGAACCCTTCCCGTACTTCGCCTCGTACTGGGTGATGTACTGCGCGGCGACCTTCTTGACGGGATTCGATTCCGGCAGCTGCTCGTAGACGAGCATCGGGCCGATCGGCAGGAACGTGCCGTTGCAATCGGCACCGCAGACGCGCAGGAAGTCAGGATTGGCGACGCCGTGCGTCTGGTAGATCTTGCCCTTGTAGTGCCGTGCGACGAGCTCCTTCTCGGGCGTCGCGCCGGGCGTGCCGGACGCGCCGATCAGGATCGCGTCGGGATTGGCGGCGACGAGCTTCAGCACCTGCCCGGTCACCGAGGCGTCGTTGCGGTTGTACTTCTCATCGGCGACGACGCGAATGCCGGCCGTCTGCGCCGAGCGCTTGATCTCCTGCAGCCAGCTCTCGCCGTAGGCGTCGTTGAAGCCGATGTAGCCGAGCGTCTTCACGCCGTTCGCCTTCATGTGCACGGCGATCGCGTCGGCCATCAGCGAGTCGTTCTGCGGCGTCTTGAACACCCAATGCGTCTTGGGATTCGACGGATCGACGATGCGCGCCGACGCGGCCATCGAGACCATC
This sequence comes from Rudaea sp., assembly GCA_050257435.1. GTDB lineage: Bacteria > Pseudomonadota > Gammaproteobacteria > Burkholderiales > Casimicrobiaceae > VBCG01. The sequence continues at coordinate 3,032 of JBLMWW010000267.1, read as the reverse complement.
GGCGTCTCGGCGTCGGCGACGACGTCGATCATCGCGAGGGAATTCGGGGTGATCGTGGAGCCGACGATGACGTCGACCTTGTCCTCGCTGATCAGCTTGCGCGTATTGGTGACCGCGCGCGTCGTGTCCGAAGCATCGTCGAGCACGATCCATTTGACCTTCTCGCCGCCGATCGACGATGGCAGCAACTCGATCGTGTTCTTCTCCGGGATACCGAGCGATGCAGCGGGGCCGGTCGCGGACAGCGTAACGCCGATGGTGATGTCGGCCATCGCGGCCGGCGCCGCGATCAGGGCCGCAATCGCGATGATGGCGGGCAGGCGGAAGGAACGGATCATCGATTCTCCCTCGGGTTTGATGTTCGGAGCGTGGACGAGAAGCGCAAGTCCAATCGATTATGCGGATGGGTCGCGCATCGGGTCAAGCGCGGGGCGCCGCCACGACAATGTAGCGGCCCGGCCGCGCGGCGCGTTGATACGCATCAACAAAAAGGCGGTGCGCGGGCCCCCGCCGGTCACCGGGCACGCTGGGTCGTCCGTGTATCGACGCCGTCGGGCTTTTCCGGAGGCTCGCCGCGAGGGTCACTTAGCGTGCCCGCGCTCTCCGCGCCGGCTGACACGGCTCACGATCGCGAACCGGCGAGGCTCGGCGAGCATCAGCGCTTCAGCGCATCGCGGATCTCGCGCAGCAGCATGATCTCCTCGGGCGGCGCCGGCGGCACCGGCGGCGTCTCGCGCTTGAGTCGATTGATCTGCTTCACCATGATGAAGATGATGAGCGCGAGAATCAGGAAGTTGAGCACGGCGGTGATGAAGTTGCCATAGGCGAACAGTGGCACCCCGGCCTTGGTGAGCGCCTCGTAGGTCATCGGGCCGCTATACCCCGGCGGGGGCGCCTTCAGCATGATGAACCAGTTCGAGAAGTCGAGCCCGCCGAAGATCGCGCCGACCACCGGCATGATGATGTCCTTGACGAGCGAATCGACGATCCGCCCGAAGGCGACGCCGATGATGATGCCGACCGCGAGATCGATGACGCTGCCCTTGACCGCAAAGTCCCTGAACTCCGATGCAAACGACATTTTCTTCCTCCGTTTCGTGCAGAGGGATGGGCTCGCCTCGCGGGCGCGGGACGCTCAAATGGCGGCTTCCCCCGACTCGCCGGTGCGGATGCGGATCGCCTGCTCCACGGCGGTCACGAAGATCTTGCCGTCGCCGATCTTGCCGGTCCGCGCCGCCTTGACGATGGCTTCGATCGCGCGCTCGACGAGCGCGTCGGCGAGGATCATCTCCACCTTCACCTTGGGCAGGAAGTCGACGACGTATTCGGCGCCGCGATAGAGTTCGGTGTGACCCTTCTGGCGCCCGAAGCCCTTCACTTCGGTGACCGTAAGTCCGGAGACACCGACTTCCGAGAGCGCCTCGCGGACCTCGTCGAGCTTGAACGGCTTGATGATCGCCTCGATTTTTTTCATGTCGATGCCTCGTGCGGCGTCGCGCCAGGAGCGGGGCTAGCCCGGATATCTCACCGGGGCGCGGGAATTTGGCGCGACGATTTGCGCCTGGATCGGGTGCAGCCGACGAAGCCAATGGCAAGCGCTATTGGCGAGGAGAGCAAGCCCGAGCCTGGCGCAAAGCGGCCGCCAAAAGCCGCGCAGGCCGGATGTCCAAAGCGTACCGAGGGTCGAGAAGGCAAAGGCAACGATCGGACGAGAAACGTCATCGAAGGAAGGCCGGCCCGGTGAAATATCCGGGCTAGGATACACGAAGCACGCGCGGCCGCATCGCTCGCAGCGAGGGCCGACCGCCCCCGCACGTCGGCTCTAGGCGCCCACGCTCTCCCATTCGTTCCACGCCGACGTGATCGGATAGCGCCAGTCCTTGCCGAAGCCCCGCGGCGTGATGCGAATCCCGATCGCCGCTTGCCGCCGCTTGTATTCATTGAGCTTGATGAGCCGGACGACCCGGCGCACGTCGGCGGCGGGATAACCCTGGGCGACGAGCGCCGCGGGCGAGAGGTTCCGCTCGACGTAGCCTTCGAGAATGCCGTCGAGGATGTCGTAGGGCGGCAGCGAATCCTGGTCGGTCTGGTCGGGCCGCAATTCGGCCGATGGCGGTCGCGTGATGATCCGTTCCGGGATGACACGGCCGAGCGCGTTGCGATAGCGGCACAGGCGGTACACGAGCGTCTTGCTGATGTCCTTCAGGACACCGAAGCCGCCGGCCATGTCCCCGTACAACGTCGCGTAGCCGACCGCCATCTCGGACTTGTTGCCCGTCGTGAGCACGATGGCGCCGAACTTGTTCGATAGCGCCATCAGCAGCGTGCCGCGGATGCGCGCCTGAATGTTCTCTTCGGCGGTGTCGACCGGAAGCCCCGCGAACTCTCCGGCAAGCGAAGCGAGGAACGCGTCGAACATCGGCCCGATCGGAATCTCGTCGTAGCGCACGCCGACGATCGACGCCATCGCCCGCGCGTCCTCCCGGCTCATCGCAGCGCTGTACTTCGACGGCAGCATGAGCGCACGCACGCGCTCGGGGCCGAGCGCGTCGACCGCGATCGCCAATGTCAGCGCCGAATCGACGCCGCCCGACAGCCCGAGGAGCACGCCGGGAAACCGATTCTTCCCGACGTAATCGTGCACGCCCATGACGAGCGCCTGGTAGACGTGGCATTCGAGCGCAGGGTCGAGCGTGCCGCGCACGTGGCGGGGACGCGCGCCGTCGAAGTCGACGATGCCCACCGTCTCCTGCCAGGCGGGAAGCTGCTGCGCGATCGATGCGTCGGCGTCCATCACGAACGATGCGCCATCGAACACCAGCTCGTCCTGCCCTCCGACGCGATTGACGTAGACGAACGGCAACCCGGTTTCCCGCGCGCGCGCCTCGAGCTGCGCCCGGCGCGCCGCCTGCTGCATCGTGTGATAAGGCGAGCCGTTCGGCACGACGATCACTTGCGCGCCGGCTGCGCGCGCCTGCGCCGCGGGGCCGGGATACCAGCAGTCCTCGCAGATGACCACGCCGCAGCGCACG
>JBLMWW010000266.1:0-7857 GCA_050257435.1 Rudaea sp. | reverse complement strand
ACGCGTGCGCGATGCATACGCCGCCTACGCCGAGCGGATTCGTAACGCGCAGGCGGCGTACCTGGCATCCGGCGCCGTCAACGCGCTGCAGCACCCGCGCCGCGCCTGGCACGACGCGTGGGAATACGGCGTCGATTTCGTCCAGCGTTCGGTTCTCTTCTGGGACACGATCCGCCAGCGGGGCAACGACTGGATCGCGCACGAGGAAGCGGGCAAGCCGCCGGTGCTCGCCTATCGCTACGAGGTCCTCGCCGATGGACGCTCGTTCGACCGGCCGGTCAACCACGCGCTCGTGCGGATCATCCCGCCCGAGGATGCGGTCATCGACGACAAGCTCCGCCCGTACATCATCATCGACCCGCGTGCGGGCCACGGACCGGGCATCGGCGGCTCCAAGGAGGACTCGGAGGTCGGCGTCGCGCTTTCGGCCGGGCACCCGGTCTATTTCGTCATCTTCTATCCCGATCCCGAGCCTGGGCAGACGCTCGCCGACGTCACCGATGCCGAGGCCGAGTTCGTGCGCATCGTCGCGGAGCGCCATCCGGACAGCGCGAAGCCGGTCCTGGTCGGCAACTGCCAGGGCGGCTGGGCCGTGATGATGCTCGCGGCCGCGCGCCCGGACATCGCCGGCGCGCTCGTCATCAACGGCGCGCCGATGTCGTACTGGGCCGGCAACGACGGCGACAATCCGCTGCGCTACGCGGGCGGCCTCGTCGGCGGTGCCTGGCTGTCGTTGCTTGCGGCCGACCTCGGCGCGGGCAAGTTCGACGGAGCGCACCTCGTCGAGAACTTCGAGGACCTGAATCCCGCGAACACGCTGTGGGAGAAGTACTACCACCTCTTCGATAACGTCGACGAGGAAGCCGTGCGCTTCCGCGAGTTCGAGCGCTGGTGGGGCGGCTTCTACCTGATGAACGAGGAAGAGATCCGCTGGATCATGAACAACCTGTTCATCGGCAACAAGCTCGCGCAAGGCGAGGCACGGCTCGGTCCGGGGCGCTACTTCGACTTGAAGTCGATCAAGCAGCCGATCATCGTGTTCGCGTCGCTGGGCGACAACATCACGCCGCCGCAGCAAGCGTTCAACTGGATCAGCGACATCTATTCGAGCACCGATGAGATCAAGGCGAACGGCCAGACGATCGTCGGGTTGATCCACGAGGACATCGGGCATCTCGGCATCTTCGTGTCGGGCAAGGTCGCGAAGAAGGAGCACTCGCAGATCGTGTCGGTGCTGAAGTACATCCAGGAGCTGCCGCCGGGCCTTTACGGCATGAAGATCCATGAGACGGTCGGCGCGGACGGCAACGTCGAGTACGACGTGACGCTGCACGAGCGAAGGCTCGAGGACCTGAAGCGCCTGCAGAAGTACGATCGCGTCGACGAGAAGCCGTTCGAGGCGGTGGCGGCGCTCTCCGAGCTGAACGAGCGCGCGTACGAGCTGCTGGTGCGGCCCATCGTACGCGATGCAATGCCGGATTGGCTCGCGAAGCTCCTGCGCGAATGGCATCCGCTGCGCGTCCAGCGCTGGGCGTTGTCGGACCGCAACCCGTGGCTCGCGCCGCTGCCGATGCTCGCGCAGGCGGCGCACGCGTATCGTCGCCCGCGCAAGGCGCATAACGTCGGACGCGAGGCCGAGCACCTGCTGTCCGAATACGTGAAGGCGTCGCTCGACCTGTATCGTGATTTGCGCGACGCCGCGCGCGAAGCGGCGTTCTTCGAGGTCTACGGCAACATGCTGTCGCTACAGATGGCCGACCAGCGCGCGATCATCCGCCGCCAGACGCGCTTCGACCCGCGCAGCGTGCCGGCCGTGCGACAGGTGCTGGACGAAATGGACCAGGGCGGGCTGCCCGAGGCGATCATCCGCACGGCGATGCTGCTCGCGAAGGCGGGCGGCGGGAAGCGGCACCTGGCACAACTGGAGTTGACGCGCACGCTGCTGGCGCCGACCGGCGTCTTCCGGCACATCGACGAGGAGCGGTTCCGGCGCACGTTGCACGAGGAGACGCTCGCCGTCGAATTCGAGCCGCATCAGGCGAAGCGCTCGCTCGGCAAGCTCGTGCGCGCCGCCGACGACCGCGCGAAGTTGAACCGCGTGTTCGACTCGCTCGAGGCGGATCCGAAGCTCGACGCTCGCCAACGCGCCCTGCTCGGGGAGCTGCGCCAGATCGTGCCGCGGCCCGCGGCATCGCCGGCTGCGCCGCGGAGCAAGGCCGGGGCGCGCAGCCGTCGCCGTGCCGTCGCTGCAAACGCGTAGGAGCAACCGATGACCGAAGCGAACGTGCGGATCGAGAAGGACGCGCTCGGCGGGGTGCAGGTTCCCGCCGACCGTTTATGGGGTGCGCAGACCCAGCGTTCGATCGAGAACTTTCCGATCGGCGTGGACCGCTTCCGCTGGGGGCGCCCGGTGATCCGCGCCTTCGGCGTCCTGAAGAAATCCGCGGCGCTGGCGAACGGCGAGCTCGGCGCGCTGCCGGCCGAGAAGGTGGCGCTGATCGAGCGCGCGGCGCAGGAGGTGATCGACGGAACGCTCGACGCGCAATTCCCGCTGGTCGTCTTCCAGACGGGCTCGGGCACGCAGTCGAACATGAACGCGAACGAGGTGATCGCCAATCGCGCGATCCAGCTCGCAGGCGGTGTGCTCGGCTCGAAGAAGCCGATTCACCCGAACGACGACGTGAACCGGTGCCAGTCGTCGAACGACACCTTTCCGGCGGTGATGCATATCGCGACCGTCGCCGAGCTCGACCGGCGGCTTCTGCCGGCGCTCGAGCGGTTACGCACGACGCTCGACGCCAAGGCGAAGGCGTTCGCCGACGTCGTCATGATCGGGCGCACGCATCTCATGGATGCGACGCCGATCACGCTCGGCCAGGTCATCTCCGGCTGGGTCGCGCAGCTCGACGATGCGCGCGCGGCGATCGCGTTCGCGCGCGAGGGGCTGCTGCCGCTCGCGCTCGGCGGCACCGCGGTCGGCACGGGACTGAACGCGCATCCGAGGTTCGGGGAAGTGGTGGCCGCGGCGATTGCGCGCGAGTCCGGCGTGCCATTCGTGCCGGCCGCGAACAAGTTCGCCGCGCTTTCCGCACACGACGCGATCGTGAATGCGAGCGCATCGCTGCGCACGCTCGCAGGAGCGCTGATGAAGATCGCGAACGACGTGCGATGGCACGCGAGTGGCCCGCGCGCGGGGCTCGGCGAAATCACGATCCCGGACAACGAGCCGGGGTCGTCGATCATGCCGGGCAAGGTCAACCCGACGCAGTGCGAGGCGCTCACGATGGTCGCCGTGCGTGTCTTCGGCAACGACGCCGCCGTCGCCTTCGCCGGCAGCCAGGGCAACTTCCAGCTCAACGTCTACAAGCCCGTGATGCTGCAGGGGACGCTCGAGTCCATCGACCTCCTGGCCGACGCGATGGACTCGTTCGATCGGCGCTGCGCGCAGGGCATCGAGCCCGTGCTCGCGCGCATCCGCGATAACGTGGAGCGCTCGCTCATGCTCGTCACCGCGCTCAACCCGCACATCGGCTACGAGAACGCGGCGAAGATCGCGCAGACGGCGCATCGCGAGAACCTGACGCTGCGCGAGGCGGCGCTCTCGCTCGGACTCGTGAGCGCGGAGGATTTCGATCGCTGGATCGACCCGGCGGCGATGACGCGGCCGGGTTGAACTACCCCGCCGGCAGCTCCTGCTCCGCGAGCCGCACCCAGTAGCTTGCGCCGATCGCCAGCACGGCGTCGTTGAAGTCGTAACGCGGGTTGTGGATGTTCGGCGTGTCGGGCCCGCTTCCTGCGCCGAGCCACACGTAACAGCCGGGCTTCTCCTGCAGCATGAACGCGAAATCCTCGCTGCCCATCTCGGGTGTCGGATCGGTGTCGACGTTGGCGGCCCCCACGATCGCCGCGGCGGCTTGCGCTGCGCGCTTCGTCTCGTTCTCGCTATTGACCGTCGCCGGGTAGCGGCGCTCGTAGCGCACGTTCGCCGACATCTCGAACATGGCCGCCGCGCCGGCGACGAGCGTTCGCATTCGCGCCTCGATCAGGTCCTGCACGTTGCGCTCGAACGTACGAACCGTTCCGCGCAACACGATCGACTCCGGGATGACGTTCCACGTGTCGCCCGCGTGCACCTGCGTCACGCTCACCACGCCGGCGTCGAGCGGATGCAGGTTTCGCGACACGATCGTCTGGAGTGCCTGCACGACGTGTGCGGCGAACGGCATCGGATCCTTGCCCTGGTAAGGCATCGCCGCATGTGCGCCCTTGCCCGTGCCCACGATCTCGAACACGTCGTACGCGCCCATCAGCGGGCCCGCGCGCATCGCGAACGTGCCGGCCGCAAGCCGGGGCCAGTTGTGCATCCCGTAGACCGCCTGCATCGGGAAGCGGTCGAAGATCCCCTCCTCCACCATCACGCGGCCGCCGCCCTCGTTCTCTTCCGCGGGCTGGAAGATGAAGTACAGCGTGCCGTCGAAGTTGCGGCGCTCGCGCAGCGCCTGCGCCGCGCCGAGCAGCATCGTGGTGTGGCCGTCGTGCCCGCACGCATGCATGCGGCCGGGATTCTGCGACGCATGCGCGACGTTCGTCTGCTCCTGGATGTGCAACGCGTCGAGGTCGGCGCGCAGCCCGATCGCCGCCGCCGAGCTGCCGTTGCGCAGAACCCCGACGACGCCCGTGCGCGCGAGGCCCGTATGCACCTCGAGCCCGAATGCGCGCAGCTTGTCGGCGACGAACGCGCTCGTCGCCTCCTCCTCGAACGCGGTCTCGGGGTGCGCATGCAGGTGATGGCGCCAATCGCGCATCGCGACATCGAGCGCGGCGATTTCGGGGACGAGCTCCATGCGGCAACCCTGCGGGACGGGGGAGCGCCGATCGTAACCCATTCGGTAGAATCGCGCGCTTGGCGAACGACCCCACCTACGACCTGCTCGTGATCGGCGGCGGCATCAACGGCGCCGGCATCGCGCGCGACGCCGCCGGCCGCGGCCTCTCGGTCCTTCTCGCCGAGAAGGACGACCTCGCCGGCCACACGTCGTCGTGGAGCACGAAGCTGATCCACGGGGGCTTGCGTTACCTGGAGCATTACGAATTCCGTCTCGTCGCCGAAGCGCTCGCCGAGCGCGAGGTGCTGCTCGCCATCGCGCCGCACATCATCGAGCCGCTCCTCTTCGTGCTCCCGCACGAGCCCCACCTGCGCCCCGCCTGGATGATCCGCGCCGGGTTGTTTCTCTACGACAGGCTCGGCGGCCGGATGACGCTGCCGAAGTCGTTCGCCGTCGATCTCGAGCACACGCGCTACGGCGCGGGATTGAAGCCGCGGTTCCATCGCGGATTCGTCTATGCGGACGCGCGCGTCGACGACGCACGGCTAGTTGTGCTGAACGCGATCGACGCGAGGGCGCGCGGCGCCGAGGTGCGCACGCGCACCAAGGTGACGAGCGCCCGCCGGGACGGTCCTCTGTGGCGCGCATCGCTCGCGGGCCCGGACGGAGCAACGCGCGAGGTGACCGCGCGTGCGATCGTCAATGCCGCGGGACCGTGGGTTCGCGACGTGCTGACCGAGCTCACCGACGTTCCGGTCACGGCGCAGGTGCGCCACGTCAAGGGCAGCCACGTCGTCGTGCCGCGCGTTCACGATGCACCGCATGCGTACATCCTGCAGAACGCCGACAACCGCATCGTGTTCGTGATCCCTTACCTCGAGCGCTATTCGCTCATCGGGACGACCGACGTGCCGGTGGCGCAGTACGACCATCCGGCGATCAGCGCCGAGGAGACGTACTATCTGCTGACGCTCGCCAATGCGTACCTCGCCAAGCCGCTCGCGGCCGAGGACATCGTATGGACGTACAGCGGCGTGCGTCCCCTCTACGACGACGGCACCAGCGATCCCTCCGCCGTGACGCGGGACTACGTGCTGCAGGTCGACGCCGCCGGAAACGGCGCGGCGGGCACGCGCGCTCCGGTGCTGTCGGTGTTCGGCGGCAAGATCACGACGTATCGCAAGCTCGCCGAAGCCGTGCTCGCCGAGCTGCGCCCGTTCTTTCCCGCGATGCGCGAGGCGTGGACCAGAGCTGCGCCGCTGCCCGGCGGCGACCTCCCGCAAGGCGACCGCGACGCGTGGCGCGCCGAGCTGGTGCGTCGCTACCCCGCCCTGTCACCCGACCTCCTGCGCGAACTCGCGCACCGTCACGGGACGCGCGCGACGGCGGTGCTCGGCGAGACGCGCTCGCCCACCGACCTCGGCGAGGATTTCGGCGCCGGCCTCACCGAGCGCGAGGTCGAATACCTGCGCCAGAACGAATGGGCCGTGACCGCCGACGACGTGCTCTGGCGGCGCACGAAATGCGGCTTGCCGATGACGGCATCGCAGCGCGCGCGCGTCGCGCAGTACCTCGGCGGCTGACGCGATGGCCTCCACTGCCGCCCCGCGGCCGCTCGCCGCCATGCCGGCGAGCGTGCGGCGCGCCATCCGCGGCGTCTTCACCGATATCGACGACACGCTCACGACGCACGGCAGGCTCACGGCGCAGGCATACGACGCGCTGCAACGCCTGCACGACGGGGGCAGGATCGTCGTTCCCGTCACGGGGCGGCCGGCGGGCTGGTGCGACCACATCGCGCGCATGTGGCCCGTCGATGCTGTCGTGGGCGAGAACGGCGCCCTCTACATGCGCTACGACGCCGGGCGCCGCAAGCTCGTCCGCCGCTTCGCCGTCCCCGAGAACACGCGCCTCGCGCAGCGCGCGCGCCTCGATGCCGTCGCCGCCAGGATCCTGGCCGACGTCCCGGGGACCGCCCTCGCCTCGGACCAGCGCTACCGCGAGGCGGACCTCGCGATCGACTACTGCGAGGACGTCGCGCCGCTCGCGCCGGCGGACGTCGATCGCATCGTCGGATTGATGCAGGCCGAGGGGATGACCGCCAAGGTGAGCTCGATCCACGTCAACGGGTGGTTCGGCACCTACGACAAGCTCGCGATGACCCGCACGCTGATGCGCGAGGTCTTCGATTGCGACCTCGTCGCCGAGCGCGGCGCTTTCGTCTTTGCCGGCGACTCACCCAACGACGCGCCGATGTTCGCGTTTTTCCCCCAGTCCGTCGGCGTCGCGAACGTCCGCCGCTTCCTTCCGCGCATCCCGGCCCCGCCGGCCTACATCACGACGCGCGAGGCCGGTGCCGGTTTCGCGGAACTCGTCGACGTTCTGCTCGCGCCGGCCTGAGCCCGTCGCGGGCGTCCCGCGCCTGTACGCGGCGGACGGCGTTGGTCGCGGGGCGGCGCGATGTTCCCCCGGTGGGCGAGGCTCGCCGCCGAGCCGACGCGCGGGGGGTCCATCGGCTCGGCTCGCCCGGGCCACATAGGAGTGTTCACTTACTATCGATGTGGGGCCGGTTTGACGGTCACCCATGGCGCCCTCACTGAGGACTAGGAGACGCGAACCTTCCTTCCGTCGCGTATTTCCGCCGGATGGGGCACGGAGGAACGAGACTTGCACGGTACGACGCCCCGGGCCCGCATCGCGGGCGAGGGTTTCCAATAGAGGAGGCCGAACACGCCATGATCCGTTACGGTTTCACGATCCGCACCCGCACCGGTCAGCGAGTCGAAAACGTCTCGATCATCGCCGGATCGGTGAGCGATGCCGAACGCCGTTTGCGCCAGATGTACGTCCAGTGCGAGATCCTCGAGTGCCGCGAACGGTCGATCCCGCGCCGGTTCGAGGCCGCCAACCTCGCGCACATGGTCGATCTGATCGGGATCAGCCCGCCGACGATCCAGCATCACGGCTGAGCGGCGAGAACCGGGGTCAGACTCGAAGCCCGAGATTCGAGTCTGACCCCGATTTTCGTCGA
>JBLMWW010000265.1:0-4730 GCA_050257435.1 Rudaea sp. | reverse complement strand
CGGCGCTCGTCTTCCTCTATCGCGACCGCGGACGCGGCATGCGCGTGGTCACCGCGCTCGCGGTGCGCGTGCTGCTCTCGATGGCGCTGCTCGCGTTCCTCGTCTTTTCATGGTGGATGGGCTGGATTCAGCCGGGACGACTATAGCCAATAGACGAGGATGAACAGCAGCAGCCAGACCACGTCGACGAAGTGCCAGTACCACGCGGCGGCCTCGAACGCGAAGTGGTGCTCGGCGTCGAAGTGCCCGCGAAACGCGCGGACCAGCATCACGCTGAGCATGATCGCGCCGATCGTGACGTGGAAGCCGTGGAAGCCGGTCAGCATGAAGAACGTCGAGCCGTAGACGCCGGTCGACAGCTTCAGGTTGAGCTCGCTGTATGCGTGCGTGTATTCGTACGCCTGCAGGCACAGGAACGTCACGCCGAGCGCGATCGTGACGAACAGCCAGAACTTGAGCGCTCCGCGGTGCCCCGCCTTCAGCGCGTGGTGCGCGATGGTGAGCGTGCCGCCCGAGCTCACCAGAATGATCGTGTTGAGGAGCGGGATGCCGATCGCGGCCATCGGCGAGAACGCTTCCTGGATGTACGGGCCGACGGTCGGCCATTGCGCCGCATAGTTCGGCCACAGCAGCCGCCCGGTGAGCGGGCCGCCGAGATCCGGAACGGAGATGTTGCGGACGTAGAAGAGCGCGCCGAAGAACGCCGCGAAGAACATCACCTCGCTGAAGATGAACCAGCTCATGCTCCAGCGGAACGACACGTCGACCTTCTTGTTGTACAGCCGGTGCTCGGATTCGCCGATCACCGTGCCGAACCACCCGAACAGCGTGAACAGCAGCACGCAGAATCCGGCAAGCACGATCCACGGGCCGGCGGGATACGCGTTGAACCAGAAGGCCGCGCCCGTGCCCATCAGCAGCAGGCCGAAGGCGACGATGACCGGCCAGCGCGACGGCTGCGGAACGAAATAATACGGCTTGCCTGCGGCGGCGGTGCTCATCGGTGACTCCTCGTTGGACTCGTTTTCGCTGCGGCGGGAACGTCAGGGCCGGCCATTGCCCTCGACCTCGAAGAACGTGTACGAAAGCGTGATCGTCGGCACGTCGTCGGGCAGCTTCGGATCGATGACGAAGACGACCGGCATGTCGCGTTTCTCGTGCGGAGCGAGCGTCTGCTTCGCGAAGCAGAAGCAGTCGAGCTTGCGGAAGTATTGTCCCGCCTCCCGCGGGCCGTAGCTCGGGATCGCCTGTCCCGTGACCGGATGGTCGGTCGTGTTCTCCACCTCGAACATCGCCTGCGTCACGGCGCCCGGGTGCACGTTCGTCGCCTGCGCGAGCGCGCGGAACTTCCACGGCATGTTGCGCACGTTCGTGTCGAACTCGATGCGCACCGAGCGCGCCGTGTCCACCTGGGTGTTGACGACCGCGTCGGCCTGGTCGATGTTGCGCAGCCCGGTGACCTCGCAGATCCTCTCGTAGAACGGCACGAGCGCGTAGCCGAAGCCGAACATCGCGACGGCAGCGACGGCGAGCTTGACGAGGAGCGCGCGGTTGTTGCGCGCGATGGCCTCGCGCCGCGCGCGCGGCGCTGCGGCGCCCGTCACTTCCATAGATGCCGCCCGATCGCGACGACGAGGTAGAGCAGCACGGCCCCGCCCACGACCGCGATCGACACGACCGGGCTGTCGATGAAGCGCGACGCGATGACGCCGAAGAAGAACAGCAGGGCGATCGCGAGGAGCAGCAGGCCCGTGCGGCGAACCGCGGCGCGCTGTCGCGCCGCGTCATCGCGCGGGGGCTCCACCGCCGTCGTGGAAGGAAGCGCCGACTGCCTCATGCCCTCGGATGCGTTACCTGACGACCGGCGGCGTCTCGAACGAGTGGTACGGTGCGGGCGACGGCAGCGTCCATTCGAGCGCCGTCGCACCCTCCCACGGCTTGGCGGCCGCCGGCGCGCCACCGCGGATGCACTTCACCACGGCCGCCAGGAAGACGAGCTGCGACAGGCCGAAGCCGAACGCGCCGATCGTCGACACCATGTTCCAGTCGGTGAACTGCTGCGCGTAGTCGGGAATGCGGCGCGGCATGCCGGCGAGCCCGAGGAAGTGCATCGGGAAGAATGCGACGTTGAAGAAGATGAACGACAGCCAGAAATGCCAGTCGGCGAGCTTCTCGTCGTACATGTGGCCGGTGAACTTGGGCAGCCAGTAATAGGTGCCGCCGAAGAACGCGAAGAGCGTCCCCGCCACCATCACGTAGTGGAAGTGCGCGACGACGTAGTAGGTGTCCTGGAACTGGACGTCGATCGGCTGGATGGCGACGATCAGCCCGGTGAAGCCGCCGATCACGAACAGGAACAGGAAGCCCAGCGCGAAGAGCATCGGCGCCTCGAGCGAGATCGAGCCCTTCCACATCGTCGCGAGCCAGTTGAACACCTTCACGCCCGTCGGCACCGCGATCAGCATCGTCGCGTACATGTAGAACAGGATGCTCGCCGTCGGCAGCCCCGTCGTGAACATGTGGTGCGCCCAGACCAGGAACGAGAGGATCGCGATCGCCGCCACCGCGTACACCATCGACGCGTAGCCGAAGAGCGGCTTGCGCGAGAACGTGGGCACGATCTCTGAAATGATGCCGAACGCGGGCAGGATGATGATGTAGACCTCGGGGTGGCCGAAGAACCAGAACACGTGCTGGAACAGCACGGGGTCGCCGCCCCCTGCCGCGTTGAAGAACGACGTGCCGAAATGGCGGTCGGTGAGGAGCATCGTGACGGCGCCCGCGAGCACCGGCATCACCGCGATCAGCAGGTACGCCGTGATGAGCCACGTCCAGCAGAAGAGCGGCATCTTCATCAGCGTCATGCCCGGCGCGCGCAGGTTCAGGAGCGTCGTGATGATGTTGATCGAGCCCATGATCGACGACGCGCCCATGATGTGGATCGCGAAGATCGTAAGATCCATTCCCATCCCCTGCTGGATCGTCAGCGGCGGATAGAGCGTCCAGCCGCCCGACGAGGCGCCGCCCGGCACGAACAGCGACAGGATCAGCATGAGCGCGGCCGGGGGCAGCAGCCAGAAGCTCAGGTTGTTCATGCGCGCGAACGCCATGTCGGGCGCACCGATCTGCATCGGGATCAGCCAGTTCGCGAAGCCGACCGCGCCCGGCATCAGGGCGCCGAAAATCATGATGAGACCGTGCAGCGTCGTCATCGAATTGAAGAATTCGGGGTTGACGATCTGCAGGCCGGGCTGGAACAGCTCGCTGCGGATCGTGAGCGCCATGATGCCGCCGACGATGAACATCGTGAACGAGAACCACAGGTACAGCGTGCCGATGTCCTTGTGGTTGGTCGTCGTGATCCAGCGCATGATCCCCGTCGGGTGATGCGCGTGCTCGCCGTGCGGATGGCCACCGACGACGACGTCGTGCGGAATGCTGCTCATGGGTGTCTCCTGGATCTTCTAACGGCCTACTTGCGCTCGGCCTCGACCGCGGTCGGCTGGACGACGTTCTCGCTCGCCTTGTTTCCCCAGCTGTTTCGCGTGTAGCTGACGACGGACGCGATGTCGACGTCCGAGAGCTGCTTCCACGACGGCATCTTGCCGCCGCCCGGCGCCGTCTGCACGACGCCATCGGTCTGCCCGTGCAGCACGACGTCGATCTGGTGCTGCGCCGGCCCGAGGACGACCTTGTCGTTGACGAGCGGCGGCGCGCCGATCGCGGCGTTGCCGGTTCCGTTCGGCTGATGGCACGCGGCGCAGTTTGCGTTGAACACCTGCTCGCCGTGCGCGACGAGGTCCTTCAGGTCCCAGACCTTGTTGGGATCGGCGGCGGCGCCCGCGAGCTTCTGCTTCTGCTCGGAGAGCCACTTCGCGTAGTCCTCCTTGGACTTGACCTCGACGACGACGGGCATGAAGCCATGCTCCTTGCCGCAGAGTTCCGCGCACTGCCCGCGATAGATGCCCACCTTGTCGGCGCGAAACCAGGTGTCGCGCACGAAGCCGGGGATCGCGTCCTGCTTCACGCCGAACGCCGGCACCCACCAGGCGTGAATGACGTCGTTGGCCGTGACGAGCACACGTACCTTGGCATCGACCGGCACGACGAGTGGATTGTCGACTTCGAGCAGGTAATGCTCGTCCTTGGGAGCGCGCCCCTGGATCTGGTCGAGGGGGGTCGCCAGCGTCGAGTAATAGCCGAAGCCTTCCTGGACGTAGTCGTAGTTCCACTTCCACTGGTAGCCGGTGACCTTGATGGTCATGTCCGACGCCGACGTGTCGTGCATCTGCAGGATCGTCTTCGTGGCCGGGTAGGCCATGAAGAGCAGGATCAGGAACGGGATGACGGTCCAGACGATCTCCACCGTCGTGTTCTCGTGGAATTGGACCGCCTGGTGGCCGACGGACTTGCGGTGCTTGAAGAGCGCGTAGAACATCGTGCCGAACACGCCCACGAAGATCACGACGCAGATCCAGAAGATCAGGTCGTGCAGCCCGATGATCTCGCGGGCGACCGGTGTCGCGGGCGGCTGGAAGTACCAGTCGGGCGCCGCGAGAGCGATGCCGGGCACGAGCAGCGATCCGGCGATTGCGGCGCGCGTAAGCCGCCGAGCAGGTTCCGTTCGTTCACACACCATGCAGTTCCTCGATCAGGTCGTGGCTACGCCACGACCGGCCACATCGCGATTGGCACGCGGAAAAAACGCGCGTCGGACGAGGACGCGCGCT
>JBLMWW010000264.1:0-3579 GCA_050257435.1 Rudaea sp. | reverse complement strand
ACCTCTACACGGCGACATCGGGTGGGGACGCGTTGCGGCAGGTGCTGGAACGCGATTACGCGCTGATCCTGCTCGACGTGAACATGCCGGGCATGGACGGCCTCGAAACGGCGGCGCTGATTCGCCAGCGCCGCAAGTCCGCGCATACGCCGATCATCCTCGTCACCGCCGACTATGGCGACGAGCCGCGGATGACGAAGGCCTATTCGCTTGGCGCGGTCGACTACATCGCCTCGCCGGTCATTCCCGAGGTCCTGCGCGCCAAGGTCAAGGTCTTCGTCGAGTTGTTCCTCCTTGCCGAGCAGGCGAAGCGCCAGGCGCTGGAGCGCATCGCGCTCGTCGAGGAGAAAGCCGCGCGCGAGGCCGCCGAGCGCGCCTCGCGGCGGCTCGCGTTCCTCGCGGAGGCGAGCCGTGCGCTCGCGAGCTCGCTCGATCTCCAGGCGACGCTGCGCGAGCTCTCGCGCCTCGTCGTGCCGCACTTCGCCGACGTCGCGATCCTCACGCTGGTGCCGAGCGATGGCCAGCCGGAGCGTCACGAAATGGCCTGGGCGGTCGACGATCCGGAGCACCCGCTGCTCACCGCGTCCGTCGCGGGACTCGGGGATCCGGCCCTCGACGATGCCATCGCTCGCGTCGTCCACTCCGGCAAGCCGGAGACGCTGGAGCGCGATCACGACGGCCCGGCGGCATCGCGCATCGCCTTGCCGCGCGGACTGGCCGTGCACACGCTGATGCTCGTCCCGCTCCTCGTGCGCGGGCGCATGCTGGGCGTGCTCACCCTCGGCATCGAGGCCCCGTCGCGCGCGTTCGACGCCGACGCGCTCGCGATGATCTCGGAGCTCGCCTCACGCGGCGCCACCGCGCTCGACAACGCGCTGCTGTTCCGCAAGATCCAGGACGAGGACCAGCGCAAGAACGAATTCCTGGCGATGCTCGCCCACGAGCTCCGCAATCCGCTGGCGCCGATCAGCAACGCCGTGCACATCATGCGGGTGAGCGAGGACGACCTCGGCAAGATCGCGTGGGCGCGCGAGCTCATCGCGCGGCAACTGAAGCAGCTCGTGCGCCTCGTCGACGACCTGCTCGACGTCTCGCGCATCACGCGCGGGAAGATCGAGCTCAAGATGGAGGCGATCGACGTCGCCCAGGTGGTCGCGGCCGCCCTCGAGACCAGCAAGCCGAACATCGATGCGCAGCGGCATACCTTGTCGGTCCAGGTGCCTGAGGAGCCGTTGCGCGTGCTCGGCGACTTCGCGCGCGTGGCGCAGGTGCTGTCGAATCTCGTCAACAACGCCGCGAAGTACACGCCGAAGGGCGGCCGCATCTCGCTTTCGGCGGCGCGCGAGGGCGCCGAGATCGTGTTCCGCGTGCGCGACTCGGGGGTCGGCATTCCCGCGGAATACCTCTCGACGATCTTCGACCCGTTCACCCAGGTCGACCGCACGCTCGCGCGCTCCCATGGCGGCCTCGGCATCGGGCTCACGCTCGTGCGTCGCCTCGTCGAGATGCAGAACGGCAGCGTCACGGTGCGCAGCGAGGGTCGCAACCGCGGCAGCGAATTCACGGTGCGCCTGCCCGCCACGCAGGGGCCCGCCGCTGTCGCGGCCGCGCTGAACGCCGCCGCGTCACCGTCACCCATGGGGCTGCGGGTGCTGGTCGTCGACGACAACCGCGACGTGGCCGACAGCACGGCGAGCATCATGCGCATGAATGGCTGCGACGTGCACGTCGCATACGACGGCAAGGCGGCGCTCGAGTCGGTGCAGCGGTTGCGGCCCGACGCCGTGCTGCTCGACATCGGCCTGCCCGCCATCGACGGCTACCTCGTCGCCGAGCACATTCGTGCCGTACCGGAGAATGGACGCACGATGATCGTTGCCGTCTCGGGGTACGGGCAGGAAGAGGACCGCCTGCGCTCGAAGAGCGTCGGGTTCGACTATCACGTCGTGAAGCCCATCGACCCGGACATCCTCGCGAGCCTGATCGGCTCGTTGCGCGTCTCCCGCGACGCCGCCATCGACGCCGAAACGGAGCCCGCTCCCATGACGAAGGCCGCCGGCTAGCGCGGCACTCCATCGTTGTCCTCCCGGCCGCAACGCCCCGCCGTCGTCGCATCCGCGGCCCTCGCCGAGCTCGCCGAGCGCGCCTTTGCCCGCGCGGCCGGCACGCCATCGACGGACGCGAACGCCGTGCGCATGCTGTGCGACGCGCGCGAGAACTATCCCGCATGGAAGGAAGCGCTCGCGAAAGCCGAGCGCTATATCCTGTTCGAGTCGTACATCGTCGAGGACGACGCCATCGGCCGCGAGTTCGCGGCGCTCCTGACCGAGCGTGTGCGCGCGGGCGTACGCGTGCACGTCATCGTCGACTGGCTGGGGTCGTGGCGCGCTCTGTCGATGTGGCGCGAGGCGCGCGACGCGGGCGCCGACGTGCGCGTGTTCAATCCACCGCAGCTGTCGAGCCCGCTCGGGTGGCTGTCGCGCGACCACCGCAAGACGATCGTCGTCGATGGGAAGGTGGGCTTCGTCAGCGGCCTTTGCATCAGCCAGCGCTGGCTCGGCAATCCGCGCCGGCGGATGGAGCCGTGGCGCGATACCGGTATCGAGATCCGTGGACCTGCCGTCGGGTCGCTGCAGCAGGCGTTCGCGCGCGTCTTCGCGACCTCCGGTGCGGTCTTGGACACCGCGATCTTCACGCCGCAGGAGAGCATGGAAGCGGCCGGTGACATGCGGCTGCACGTCATCGCGAACGAGCCGAATCTCGCGGGCACGTTCCGGATGGACCTCGTCATCGCGTCCATCGCGCGGCGGCAGCTCTGGCTGACCGACGCGTATTTCGTCGCGACCTCGCCGTACGTGCAGGCGCTGCGCGCCGCCGCGCGCGACGGCGTCGACGTCCGCCTGCTCGTGCCGGGGGCAAGCGACATACCCGCGCTGTCGCCACTTTCGCGCGCGCAGTACCGCCCATTGCTCGAGGCGGGCGTGCGGGTCTTCGAATGGGCGGGGACGATGCTGCATGCGAAGACGGCGGTCGCCGATCGCCGCTGGTCGCGCGTCGGTTCGACCAACCTCAACCTCGCGAGCTGGATGTCGAACTACGAGCTCGACGTGGCGATCGAGGACGAGCCGTTCGCCGAGCAGATGGCCGCGCAGTACGAGGCCGACCTGCAGCATTCGACCGAGATCGTCCTCACGCGCCGCAACCGGGTACGGCGTGCACCGAGTGCCAACGCGCAGTTCGAGCAGGGGATGCGGCGCACGGCGAGGCACGCCCGCTCGGGCAGTGCCGGTCGCGCCGCAGCCGGCGCGTTCAGCGTCGGCAGCGCACTTGGCGCTGCACTGACCGATCGGCGCATCCTCGGGCCGGCGGAGGCGGGCCTGCTGTTTCTCATGGCCGCGGTGGCCGTCGTCGTCGGTGTCGTCGGCGCGCTATGGCCGCGCGTGCTCGCGTGGCCCGTCGCGGTCATTGCGCTGTGGTCCGGCATTGCGTGGATTGCCAAGGGCGTGGCATTGCGTCGCGGCCGAAGGACCGGTCCTGCCATCGAGCAACTGGACGACGCGATGCAGGGCGCTTCCGCCG
>JBLMWW010000263.1:0-5643 GCA_050257435.1 Rudaea sp. | reverse complement strand
GACGCGTCGAGAAGCTCCGCCAGCGCCTGCGCGTTGAGCCGCGGCTCCTCCACGCCGCGCCGGTCGCGGCGCGGGCGCTGGCGCGCAGCGACCGGCGTGCGCACGACGAGCCGCACGCCGCCCGTCGGCGTGTCGATCATGAGCTCC
Source organism: Rudaea sp. (assembly GCA_050257435.1). Taxonomy (GTDB): domain Bacteria; phylum Pseudomonadota; class Gammaproteobacteria; order Burkholderiales; family Casimicrobiaceae; genus VBCG01. The sequence continues at coordinate 5,496 of JBLMWW010000263.1, read as the reverse complement.
GGCGCGGCGCGCTGCGACACCCCGGGCGCGACCCGATAGGCGACGTTGCGATTGATGAGCGCGAGCTCGACGGTCTTCGCGTCGTCGGCGACGAGCTCGATACGAATGTCGCTGTGCGAGGTCGCCCAACCCGCGGCGACGCCGCCGACCAGCGTCGGCGCAAACGCGTCGAGCGCGCGCAGCCAGCGAAGCGCTTCCTCGCGCTGGCCGCGCAGGCTCGCCGCATGCGCCGCGCCGCCGAAGAGCGCGTGATGTGTGGCGAGCGCCGCCTCGATCTCGTCGTCGCCGGGCAGGCCGGTGCGCTCCGGCAGCATCAGCTGGCGCACCGCCTTGCGCTTGGCCAGCGACCAGTCGGTCAGGCCATGCTCGGCGATGAGCCGTGCGGCGAGGTCGGCGATGCGCAGGCGATTTTGCGCGTCGCGCACCGCCTCGTTGTCGCGTCGATACATGCGTCGCTCCCGACGCGTCAGAAGAGCTGGTTGCGGACGTCGCGCGCCGGCGCCGAGCCGGGGGCGAGCGCGGGCGCGAGCGCATCCTGCGCCATGCGCGGCGTGAATTCGGCCATGAACCAGTCGGAGTACGGGCTTGCGTCGTCGCGCAGCCCGGTGTCGCGGTCGATGCGCACCGAGACGACGCCCGGCGGCGGCTCGGTCACCTCCTCCGGCACGCCCTTCAGCGCGCGCTGCATGTACGCGATCCACATCGGCAGCGCGGCGGCGCTGCCCGTCTCGTTGGTGCCGAGCGATTTCGGCTGGTCGTAGCCGATCCACGCGATACCGACCTGCGAGGTGTTGAAGCCGCAGAACCAGGCGTCGATGTTCTCGTTCGTGGTGCCCGTCTTGCCGGCGAGGTCCTTGCGCTTCAGCTCGAGCGCGCGTGTCGCGGTGCCCGACGTGATGACGTCTCGCAGCAGCGTCGTCATGATGAAGGCGTTGCGCGGATCGATCGCGCGCTCGGCATCCTTGTGCGCGAGCGCCGGCCTGGCTTCGGACAGCGGATCGCCGTGGCTGTCGGTGATCTTGCTGATCAGGTAAGGCGTGATCCGATAGCCGCCATTGGCGAACACCGAGTACGCGGTCGCCATCTGCATGGGCGTCGCGGCGCCCGCGCCGAGCCCCATCGTCAGGTATGCCGGATGCAGCTTGGGATCGAAGCCGAAGCGGGCGATGTAGTCCTGCGCGTACTGCGGCCCGATCGCCTGCAGAATGCGGATCGTCACGAGGTTCTTCGATTTCGCGAGCGCGACGCGCAACCGCATCGGCCCTTCGAACTTCCCGTCGTAATTCTTGGGCTCCCACGCCTCGCCGCCCGCCTTCTCCGCGGGAACGTAGAACGGCGCGTCGTTGATGATCGTCGCGGGCGTGAAGCCCTTCTCGAGGGCGGCCGAATAGATGAACGGCTTGAACGCCGAGCCCGGCTGCCGCAGCGCCTGCGTCGCGTGGTTGAACTTGCTGCGGTCGTAATCGAAGCCGCCGACCAGCGCCAGGATCGCGCCATCGTCGGGTTGCACGGCAACGAAGGCCGCCTCGGCCAACGGCATTTCCGCAATCGCGTAATGGCCCTTGTCGTCGCGTAACAGCCGGATGATCGCGCCGGCGCGGATCTTCTGGTTGGCCGGCGCCTTGTCGGCCAGTGCGCGCTGGACGAACTTGAGCCCCGCACCCGTCACTTCTGCCTGATCGCCGTTCGAAAGCACGGCGCGTACCTGCGACGGGCTCGCCTGCAGCACGACGCCGCTGACGAGGTTGTCGCTGTCGGGGTTCTCCTGGAACACGCGGTCGAGCACCGCCTCCTGCTCGGCGTGATCGGCGGGCAGGCTCACGTAACCGTCGGGACCACGGTAGCCGTGCCGCTGGTCGTAATCGAGCACACCCTTCCGCACGGCGGCATACGCGGCCTCCTGGTCGACGCGCCGGATCGTCGTCCAGACCGTGATGCCGCGCGTGTACGCCTCGTCGCCGTACGCGTCGTAGACGACCTGGCGCGCCATTTCGGCGACGTATTCGGCATGTATGGCGGTCGGCTCGCGCATCGGGGGCCTCACGCGCAGTGGCGCATTTTGTGCTTCCCGGTACTGGTCGTCACTAATGTAGTGAAGCTCATGCATCCGTCGCAGCACGTAGAGCTGGCGGGTCTTCGCCCGACGGGGATTGTTGATCGGGTTGTATGCGGATGGGGCCTTCGGCAGCCCCGCGAGCATCGCGGCCTCGGCGACGTCGAGGTCCTCGAGCGGCTTGCCGAAGTACGTCTGTGCGGCGGCGGCGAAGCCGTAGGCGCGCTGCCCGAGGTAGATCTGGTTGACGTAGAGCTCGAGGATCTCGTCCTTGGTGAGCGAGGCCTCGATCTTCCAGGCCAGGAGCGCCTCGCGCAGCTTGCGCGAAACCGTCTTCTCGCGCGTCAGGAAGAAGTTCCTGGCGACCTGCATCGTGATCGTCCCGGCGCCCTGCTGCGTGCCGGACGTGGCGTTCGCGAGCGCCGCCCGCAGCACGCTCAAATAGTCCACGCCACCGTGTTGGTAGAAGCGCTCGTCCTCGGCCGCCAAAATAGCGTGTTTCATGACATCGGGAACCTCGCCGATGTGCACGATCGAGCGGCGCTCCTCGCCGAATTCCCCGAGCAGGTCGCCGTCCGCCGAGACCACCCGAAGCGGGATCTTGGGCTGGTAGTCGGTGAGCTTGTCGAGTGGAGGAAGCGTCGGCCACAGCAGGGCGAGGACGAACGCGCCTAGCAGGCCGCCGACGACGGCCAGCCCGAGCAGCACGGACGTGGTGTACAACAACCAGCGCTTTAGCACGATGGAATAAAACCGATGTTTGAGCCGGGGAAGCGGGTCGATTATAGGCGTGGTTGCAACACTCGCCCGCCGAAAAAGGAACAATTTGAGATCAGGTGCACTTGTTGCCTGAGTTTAATGTAGATTGTGAGCAAGGGGCCGACCACCGTGCTTGCCGAAAACCTCTCCTCCGTACTCGACGCCTTCAAGACCGGCCAGCCGACCTTGATCGGTGTCGACATTGCGTCGACGTCGCTCAAGCTGGTCGAGCTGTCCGGCGTCGGGAAGGGCATGTACCGCCTCGACCGCTATGTCATCGAGCCGTTGCCGAAGGACGTGGTCGCCGACGGCAACATCCTCAACATCGAGCTTTGCGCCGACGTACTCAAGCGGGCCTGGAAGCGCCTCGGCAGCCGTAACCGCAACGTCGCCATCGCGCTGCCCGCGGCCATGGTCATCACCAAGAAGATCATCGTCGCCGCCGGCCAGCGGGAAGAGGACCTCGAGCTCACCGTCGAGGCCGAGGCCAATCAGTACATACCGTTCGCGCTCGACGAGGTCAACCTCGACTTCCAGGAGATCGGCCCGGCGCCGAACAACCCCGACGAGGTCGAGGTGCTGATCGCCGCCTCGCGCAAGGAGAAGGTCGAGGACCGTGTCGCCGTCGCCGAGGCGGCCGGCCTCAAGGCGCGCGTCATGGACGTCGAGTCGTTCGCCACGCAGGAGGCGTTTCGCCTGATCGCGCCGTCGCTGCCGGCCAACGGCCGCGACCAGAACATCGCGCTGGTCGACATCGGGGCGCACGTCACCCACTTCTACGTCCTTCGGAACAACCAGATCCTATTCTCCCGCGACCAGGCGTTCGGCGGCAATCAGCTCACGCAGGATATCCAGCGCGCCTTCAACCTTTCGGCCGAGGAGGCCGAGTCGGCGCGCAGGAACCAGGGACTGCCGGAGAACTACGACCATGACGTGCTGCAGCCGTTCATGGAGTCGCTCGCCCTCGAGGTGACGCGCGCGCTGCAGTTCTTCTTCACGTCGACCTCCTACAACCAGGTCGACCAGATCGTGCTCGCGGGCGGCTGCGCGCTCCTGCCGGGCCTCGACGAGCTCGTGGCCAAGCGCGCAGGCGTGGCGACCGTGGTCGCCAACCCGTTCGCGTCGATGCAGACGGCGGACCGGATACGGCCGCGCCAGCTCGCGCAGGAGGCGCCGATGCTGATGATCGCGACCGGCCTCGCCATGCGCGGGTTCGAGTAGGAGGGCCGGGGCCATGCGCATCAACCTCCTCCCCCATCGCGAGCAGAAGCGGCAGGCGCGGCAGCGCCAGTTCGTCTCGCTCGCGATCGTGCTGGCGCTCTTCGGCGTCGCCGTCGTCGCGCTCGTCCACGCGGTCCTCGCCGCGCGCATCGACAACCAGATCTCGCGCAACACGCTTCTCAAGACCAGGATCGCCGAGCTCGACAAGCAGATCCAGGAGATCGACAGGCTGCGCGACCAGATCCAGCAGGTGCTCGCGCGCAAGCAGGTCGTCGAGACGCTGCAGGCGAACCGCAACGAGGCGGTGCACCTGCTCGACCAGCTGGTGCGCCAGCTCCCCGAAGGCATCTACCTGCGCTCGGTCAAGCAGACCGACAAGAAGGTGCAGATCGTCGGCTACGCGCAGTCGAACGCGCGCGTGTCGACGCTGATGCGCAACATCGAGGGCTCGCCCTGGCTCGAGAAGCCGGAGCTCGTCGAGATCAAGCTCGTGACGATGCCCGCGCAGGCGCGCACCGAGCCGCAGAAGCTCAACGAGTTCACGCTGAACTTCCAAATCCGGCGGAAGGCTCCCGACGCGATCGCGGGACCCGCTGCGTCGCCCAAGCCCGGTGCGAAGGGAGGCAAGGCATGACGCTCGACGATTTCAGGCGGCTCAATTTCCGCGAGGTCGGCAAGTGGCCGCTCGCGCCGAAGGCCATCGTGCTGACGCTGCTCGTCCTCTTCATCGTCGCGCTCGGCGCCTTCCTGGACTGGAAGGACCAGTGGGAGGCGCTGCAGACGGCGCAGCAGGAGGAGGTCAGGCTCAAGGAGCAGTACACGCAGAAGAAGGCGAAGGCGATCAACTACGACCTCTACGTGCAGCAGCTCGCCGAGGTCGAGCAGTCGTTCGGCGCGCTCGTCAAGCAGCTGCCGAACCGCTCGGAGATCGACGCGCTCCTGACGGACATCAACCAGGCGGGGCTCGGCCGCGGCCTGCAGTTTGACCTGTTCCGGCCGGCGCCGCAGGAGAAGATGGCCGACTTCTACGCGGAGCTGCCGATCAACATCAAGATCACCGGCAACTACCACGACATCGGCGCCTTCGCGAGCGACGTCGCGGCGCTGCCGCGCATCGTCACGCTGAACGACGTCGCGATCGCCAACGACAAGGGGACGCTGACGATGGATGCCGTCGCGAAGACCTTCCGTTACCTCGACGAGGAAGAGATCGCGAAGCAGCGCGCGCTGCAGAAGGCGGCCAAGGGCAAGGGGAAGAAATGAAGCGCGTCCCCTTTCTCGCACTCGCGTCCGCCGCGCTTCTCGCAGGCTGCGGCCCGTCCAATCACCAGGATCTCATCGATTGGATGGCCGCGCAAGGCAAGGGCATGCGCGGACATCTCGATCCGATCCCGCAGATCAAGCCGTACGAGCCGTTCGCTTACAACGATTTCGACCTGCCCGATCCGTTCAAGCCGCGCAAG
>JBLMWW010000262.1:0-6070 GCA_050257435.1 Rudaea sp. | reverse complement strand
CGAATCTCCCACGGAGATTCGAGTCTGACCCCGATCTCTCCGTTATGGGAGATTCGAGTCTGACCCCGATCTCTCCGTTATGGGAGATTCGAGTCTGACCCCGATCTCTCCAACGCGAAATACGGCTCCGCCCGCGTCCGGTTGTTGCGCCGCCTGCGCGCTCGCGCGCACCGTCCATCGCGATTGCGCGCATTCGGGTTGAACCGCGCTTGCGCGATCGGCGACAATCCCACGCATGCAAGCGAACGCGATGCTTCGATTCGCGCGCCGTGCCGGCCGTGCCGGCGCCGTCGCATGGTTGCTCCTCGTCGCGCCGCACGCGTGCGCGCAATCGGATGCGGATTTCGCAGCCGCCAAGGCCGCCTACGAGCGCGCCGACTACCGCAAGCTCGACGATCTCGCGCCGGCCGTTGCCGGACATCCGCTCGAGCGGTACGTGCGCTACTGGCAACTGAAATCGCGCCTCGACGACGCGTCGCCCGATGCGGTCGATGCGTTCCTGACACGCTATCCGGACGGCCCGCTCGCCGATCGCCTGCGCATCGAGTGGATGAAGGTGCTGGGCAAGCGCGGCGACTGGGAACGCTTCGGGACGTTGTATTCGCCGCGGACCGGCGAGGACGTCGAGCTTTCGTGCTACTCGATCCTCTACCGCTACCAGCGCGAAGGCGCCGATGCGCTCGACGCTGCCAGGCCGCTGTGGTTCACCGGCGCGTCCACGCCGCAGGCCTGCGATCCACTGTTCGAGGCGCTGATCGCCCGTGGCGATCTCTCGGTGGACGATCGCCGCGCGCGCCTGCGCCTCGCCGTCGCGAACGGCAACGTCCGGCTTGCGCAGGCGATCGCGGTCGATCTTCCCGGCGACGCCAAGATCACCGCACGCCAGTTCGCAGCGATCGAGCGCCATCCGCAGCGCGCCCTTGCCAACGGCCGGTTCGACTGGAAATCGCCCGCCGGCCGAGAGCTCGCGCTCTATGCGCTCGAGCGCGCCGCGCGCAAGGACGCGGGAGCGGCGCGGGAGGCGTGGCTCAAGTGGCGCGCACGCCTCCCCGCGCAGGATCGGAACTACGGCAACCTGCGCATCGCGTGGCACGCCGCGCGGCAGCTCGAGCCCGATGCCAACCGCTGGTTCAAGGAGGTCGTCGACGTCCCGCTCACGCCCGACCAGCAGGCGTGGCGCGTGCGCGCAGCGCTGCGCGCCGGCGCGTGGCGCGACGTTCTGGCGGCGCTCGACGCGCTTCCACCGACCGATCGCCAGGCGCCGGCATGGCGCTATTGGCGCGCGCGCGCGCTCGCTGCCGAAGGTGCGAACGAGGAGGCGCGCGCGATTTACGCATCGCTCGCCGACGGGCTCGACTACTACGGATTGCTCGCCGCGGAGGCGCTGGGGCGCGATCCCGCGCGGCTTTCGGAACTCGCGCGCGATGCGGCGCCGGCCGATCCGGCCGCGCTCGAGGCGTTCGGCGCGCGGCCGGACGTCAAGCGCGCCGTCCTGCTCGCGCGCTTCGACCTGCGCCTCGAGGCGCTGCGCGAATGGAACTACGCGGTTCGCGAATTCGACGACGACGGCCTGCTGCTCGCCGCGCAGTACGCGCGGAAGGCGGGCCTGTACGACCGGGCGATCTACACCGCCGAGAAGGTCGCCTCGCGCGTCCCGTTCGCGCTCCGCTACCTCACCCCCTATCGCGAGCAGTTCGAGGCGGCGGCGAAGGCGCAGGACGTCGACGAGGAGGTCCTTTACGGCATTGCGCGCCAGGAATCCCGGTTCGTCGCAGACATCGTGTCGTCGGCGGGCGCCGTAGGCCTGATGCAATTGATGCCCGCGACGGCGCGCTGGGTCGCGAAGCGCCTCGCGCGTTCCGACTACAGTTCGTCGCGCATCGCCGACGTCGAGGTCAATACCGAGTTCGGCGCGTTCTACTTCAGGCACTGGCTGGAGCGCCTCGGGCGGCTGCCCGCGCTTGCGGCCGCGGCCTACAATGCGGGTCCGTCCCGCGCGCAGGCGTGGCGGCCGCAGGCCGCGCCCCTCGAAGGCGCCGTGTGGGTGGAAACGATCCCGTTCAACGAGACCCGCGACTACGTGAAGCGCGTGCTCGCCAATGCCGTGCTCTACACGCGTGCGCTCGATCGCCCCTACGTCCCGCTGACGCAGCGCCTCGGCACGGTCACGCCACGCGGCTTCGACGATTTCGCGACCACCGATCCGTGAAGGAGCGCGTCCTCGTCGCCGGCGGCACCGGTTTCGTCGGCAGCCACGTCGTCGCCAGGCTCGCCGCGGCCGGCCACGACGTCGTCGTGGCGACGCGCTCCCGCGAGCGCGTGCGCTACCTGCTGCCGTTGCCGACGGTGGAGGTGGTCGAGATCGATCCGTACGACGCGCAGGCGCTCGCGCGGCTCGCCCGGGACGCGACGGTTGCGGTCAACCTGGTGGGTGTCCTGCACGAGCATCGACGCGACACGTTCGAGCGCGTCCACGTCGCGTTCCCGCGCACGCTCGTCGCGGTGTGCCGGCAGGCGGGCCTCTCGCGCGTCCTGCACATGAGCGCGCTGGGCGCGAGCGCCGACGCGCCGAGCCGGTATCTCCGCTCGAAGGCGGAAGGGGAGGCGGTCGTCGCGGATTCCGGCCTCGCGTTCACGATCTTCCGGCCCTCGGTCATCTTCGGGCGCCAGGATACGTTCCTCAACCTGTTCGCGCGCCTCGCGCGTGCGTTTCCCGTGCTTCCGCTCGCGGCTTCGCAGGCGCGCTTCCAGCCGGTGTTCGTCGGCGACGTCGCCGCGTGCTTCGCGCAGGCGGCCGTCGACGACGCGACGATCGGCAAGCGTTATGCACTGTGCGGGCCGAAGGCCTACACGCTCGAAGCCCTCGTGCGCTACGTCGCCGAAACGTCGGGCCACCCGCGGCCGATCGTGGCGTTGTCGCCTGCGCTCGCGCAGCTGCAGGCGCGCGTGATGGAATGGCTCCCCGGACCGCTGATGACGCGCGACAACCTCGCGTCGATGCAGCGCGACAACGTCTGCGATGGCCCGTTCCCGCCGGAATTCGGGATCCGGCCGGCCGCGCTCGAGGCGATCGCACCCGAATACCTCGCACCGCTCGCCCGTCACAGCCGCTTCGACCTGTTCCGCGTTCACGCCGGGCGATGACGCGGCGGCTGCCGCCGCCGGTGCGCGTCTACCAGGTCGGCGGCTCGGTGCGCGACGAACTGCTGGGCCGGCCCGTCGCCGACCGCGACTTCGTCGTCGTGGGCGCGACGCCGGAGATCATGCTCGCATCGGGCTTCGCGCCCGTGGGCAAGGACTTTCCCGTGTTCCTGCATCCCGAGACGCACGACGAGTACGCGCTCGCGCGCACCGAGCGCAAGGCGGGCCGCGGCTATCGCGGGTTCCGGTTCTTCGCGACGCCCGACGTCACGCTCGAGGAGGACCTCGCCCGGCGCGACCTGACGATCAACGCAATGGCGCGCGCGCCGGACGGGACGCTGATCGACCCGTACGGCGGCAGGGCCGACCTCGGTGCGGGCGTGCTGCGGCACGTGTCGCCCGCATTCGCCGAGGACCCGCTGCGGGTGCTGCGCGTCGCACGCTTCGCCGCGCGCTTCGGCTACCGGATCGCCGACGAGACGCTCGCGCTGATGCGCGCGATCGTTGCCGCCGGAGAGTTGCCGACGCTCGCGCCCGAGCGCGTCTGGCAGGAGGTGGCCCGGAGCCTCGCCGAAGCCCATCCGTCGCGCATGCTCGACGCGTTGCGTGCATGCGGGGCGCTGGCCGTGCTGATGCCCGAGATCGACGCGCTCTTCGCGATCCGCATCGAGGCCGCGCCGCCGGTCGCGAGCGTGGGCGAGCTGACCGCGCGTGCGCTCGATCGTGCGGCGGCGAGCGCGGCAACGCTGCCAGCGCGGTACGCGACGCTCACGCAGGATCTCGACCTCGTCGGCAACGGCGGGACGCGCGTCGACGTGCGCCGTGGCCGCGCGCGCGCGGATGCGCTATCGCGCCGCCTGCGCGTGCCGGTCGACTGTCGCGACGCCGCGCGGCTCGCCGTGCGCTGGCATCGCAAGGTGGCCGACGTGCGCACGCTCGGCGCTGCGGCGCTCCTCGACCTGCTCCTTGCGGCCGATGCGCTGCGCCGTCCCGAGCGGCTCGACGCGCTCGTGGCGGCGAGCGCGGCGCGCGCCATGGCGCAGTCGAACGACACGCGTGCCGCCGAAGTGCCGGCCGCGTGGCTGCGCGCCGCCCGCGACGTCGTGCGCCGCGTCGACGCGGCGACCATCGCGCGCGAAGCGATCGCACGCGCGGCGCAGGGCGAGCGATCGGAGAGCGCCGGCGATCGCGTCGCCGCGGCGTTACGCGCCGCGCGAATCCGGGCGCTGCGCGAGTGGAAGCGTCAGATGCGGTAGGCGACCGCCCGCATCACGTCCGCGGCGGCGCGCATCGCGCGGCGGATCGGAAACGGCAGCGGCAGTCCCCCGGCCTCGAGGGCCATCGCGCCGTGCCGCGCCTCGTCGTCACGCATCTGCTCGACGATCGCGCGGCTCCTGAGGTCGGCGGCCGGCAGGCGGTCCATGTGCGTCGTGAGGTGCTCCTCGACCTGGCGCTCCGTTTCCACGACGAAGCCGAGGTTGCCGCGATCGCCACCCATGCCCGCGGCGAGGCCGATCGCGAAGGAGCCCGCGTACCACAGCGGATTGAGGAGCGATGGCTGCGCGTCCATTTCGGCGAGGCGCGACTGCGTCCACGCCAGATGGTCCTCCTCCTCGCGCGCCGCGCGCGCATAGCGCTCGCGGATTTCGGGCTCCCGCGCGACGAGCGCCTGCGCCGAGTAAAGCGCCTGCGCGCACACTTCCCCGGTGTGGTTGACGCGCATGAGTCCCGCGGCATGGCGCCGCTCGTGCGGCGCGAGCGCGGCGTCGGGCAGGTTCGCGCCGGGGATCGGCCGCGACGACGTCGCGGTGCCCGAGAGCGTGCGCAGCGCCCGGTCGAAGCCGAGGATCAGGGAGGTGAGCATGGCGACCCAGGGATTAGGGGCTAGGAATCGGGGACCAGGGGGCGGTCGAATTATGCGCGGACCTTGCGGAGGGCAAACAGAAACCGGCGCGAAGCTAGCTTGGACAGTGGCATCGCACCGACGCTCCCTGAGCCCTAGTCCCTGATCCCTAAATCGCTGGCCCCTCCCCACACCAACGAAAAGGGCGCCCGCGGGCGCCCTTTTCGTGATGCGAGACCGCTTAGAACAGGTGGATCATGCCGAACACGAAGCCCTTCGGCTTGCCGCCGGGTCCGACGACGTACGGGTTGATGTTGAACGTATACGCGGCGTTTGAGTCGTTGTGGATCTCGTTGTAACCCGCGTACACCGCCGTGCGCTTCGAGAACGGATACGTGTAGCTGATCTCCCATTGCTGCGAGCGCGTGTCGTCGCCCTTCGCCAAGCCCGCAACGCGCGTGCCGTCCGCCGCGCTGCCCTTGCCGTCGCCGGCCCAGCCGTAGTACGCGTACCACGTGCCCGGGCCCATCGGCATCGTGCCGCTGATACCCCAGAGGTCGCGCTTCAGGTCGCCCGTCCCCGTGTCGTACTTGAGCCGCTCGTACAGGGCGGCGACGCGGATGACGCCGAAGTTGTAGCCGCCGGTGATCGTGAAGTCGTAGTCGTTGAGATCCTGTCCGCGAACCTTCTGGTTGCTTTCGTATGCGGCGCCGACCTGGATCGGTCCGTTGTTGTAGATGGTATTGACACCCCAGACGTACGCATGGCGTTGTTGCTGCTCGATCGTGCCGTCGCCGGAGCCGGTCGTGTCTTTCAGTGCCACTTGACCACTGAACGTCAGCCCGTTGAATGAAGGCGAGTCGTAGCGCAGCGAATTGCCGAGGCGCGCGTCGAAGCCGCCCGCGTCCTTGGACGCGAAGCCCTGCGCCCACAGGGAGGCCGTCGACAGGATCGACGTCAGGTAGGTCGGCACGTTACCAAAGATCGGGTGCATGTCGTCCAGCGGCATCAGCATCTTGCCCATCTTGAACGTGCCCCACCCGCCCTGGAATCCCACGAACGTGTCCCGTGTCGAGAAGCCGCCGG
>JBLMWW010000261.1:0-38976 GCA_050257435.1 Rudaea sp. | reverse complement strand
GTTCGCGACAAGCCGAGCCGCTATAATGGCGCCCCTCGAAAGGGCCGTTAGCTCAGCCTGGTAGAGCAGCGGACTTTTAATCCGTTGGTCGCTGGTTCGAATCCAGCACGGCCTACCAATTCAGTCAAGGTGTATTCCGGTCGGTTCGGGTCGCCTTGCGGTGCGCCAGCGGCTGACCTGCCCAGATTCTTCGGACCAGTCGTAACTTGAGAGAATGGCTCCCGTGAGCCGCTTGGCTTTTTCGGACCGTTTCGACGATTAGTTTTCGGCGTTCTGAAGCCCTAATTGACGGGCGTATTCCTGTGGCGCGACGTCCTTGAGAGCCATGTGAGGCCGAGTCTCATTGTAATCGCGCCGCCATGCCTCGACGATCGCCTTGGCATCCTCCATCGTCTCGAACCAATGCACGTTCAAGCATTCGTCGCGAAGCGAACCGTTGAACGTCTCGACGTAGCAATTGTCGATCGGTTTGCCCGGCCGGCTGAAATCGATCCGGGCTTTGCAGTGATACGCCCATAGATCGAGCGCGCGACGCACGAATTTGCATGTCGCTTGTTGAAGCGTGCACGGCCACGGTGACGTCACCCGCCTGCGGACGCTCACCGTGCTGGCTTTATCAGCGCGCCATGTCGTTGACGAAGCGAGCTCGGTAGTCACCGTGGCCTATTGGCGTACCGGCTCCATGATCCGAAGCACTGCCCGTCCATTGACGTTCTCGAGCGGAAAGTAGACGCGATGCGTTTCAGGGTCTACGGCAACCGAATGGGCTCGCTTGGCCAGCATTGCCTCCCCAATCTTCTTGAGACGCTTGCCATCCTGCTCGAAGATACTCACGACACCGCTTTCACTCGCGACATACAGCCAATGAAGCGCCTCATCGAGCGCGAGCACGTCAGGGTCGTCCCCAACCGCCTCGCTCGCCAGCACCTGCTTCGAATCCAGATCGAACACCAGTAACTTCGCGTTGCCCTCGCAAGCGACGTACGCGACCCGAAGCGTTGAATCGATCAGAAGGCCATGATTGTGTCGCGCGCCTGGGAGCGCGTATCGACCGATCACCTCGTCGGTCTGCGGATCGATCTCGACGAGCCGATTGAGCGTCTGCACGTTAACGAAGATGCGCCGCGACGCCGCATCGTACTGGGTGTTACCAACCTCGCCGTCGAGCGCGATGGTCGCTACGCGACGATTCGTCTCGGTGTCGATCACAGTCTCGGTGCGTCCCGTTTCGTCAGACACATAGAGCTTGTGCACGTCCGGAGCGTACGCAATCCCATCCGGGTATACGCCGGCCGCTCCTCGGGCCACTTCCTTCAGCGTCTGAGCATCGATGACCGCAATCTCGTTCGTGCCGGTGGCCGACGCATAGATCTTGCCCGTGGCGGGAACGACGAGCACGCCATGCACCTGGCTGATGTTCGCAATCTCGCCCGCAAGCTTGTTCGCCCGAGTGTCGAACGCGATCACCTTGCTTGCTCCCAGATGCGCGATAAACAGACGATGCGAAGTTGAATCGTAGCTTTGGTAATCGAACCGATTCGTAGGACCTGGAAGGGCGATGTCGGCAACGAGCTTGAGCGGCAAAGTACTGGCGGGACGAGGCTGCGATACGGTCCCGCCTGCAGCGGATGCGACAAGCAAGACGAACGCGGTTTCGAGGCAGCGCTTAAGGCTGGGCATCAGCATCATCACATCCGGCGTACGCGGCATCAGCGTTCTACGACGGCGATCGCTTCTCGAGATTCATATTGGCAAGCGCCGCCTTCAATCCATCGGCAAGCTTGCTAACCTCGTCGTTCGCCCAGAAGTGCAGGAAGAACAATCGGGGCTGGTCGTTCAGCATGTGGTTGTGGATGGCCGTCACTTCGATCCCGTGCGCACGAAACGCCTTCGCGACTGGATTGACCTCCGTTGCCGTCAACACGAAGTCGCCTGTTATCGCCGCCTTTCCGGCGCCGGTCGGCTGAAAGTTGATCGCGTTCGCGGAGCCCATGGACTCGGGTACGTCCATACCGTCTTCGCTGATCCGTTCCGCTCGCGGAATGCTGAATTGATAGACGCCGCCGCTGATCTTCCCGTGGTGAGCGAGCGCTTTGTCGATTGCCGCCGTGTCGAGGTCGATGGACTGCGCCGAAGCAGGCGACGCAGCCGTGGCCGCCTCGAACGGAGTCTTGGATTCCGCGAGGGCAGCGTGAAGCGCTGTAGCGAGCTTCACCGGATCGCCGTGGCCGAGAACGTGCATGTACATCGTGAAGGGTTCGTTGCGAAGCAGATGATTATGCAGCGCGGTGATCTCGATTCCCGCTTCTTCGAGCTTGGTCAGGACGGGCGTGACTTCGTTCGTGAGAAGCACCAGATCGCCCATGACCATGCCCGGATTGCCCATCTTGCGGAATGCCAGCCACGAGCCGAGCGCTAACGCTGGCTTGATCTCGACACCGTCGAGGGTGACTTTCAGATCGCTTCGCGGCAGACTCACCCGATAAACGCCACCCGGCATCGAGGCGCCGGGCTTACCGAGCGCCTCGCCTACGGCCTTCATCCGCAGCACGAACGCGATGCCGGCGACAGTTGCGCCAACGATTCTGTAATGCACATAGCCCAGGTACATCGCGAGCTGCGCCGCGAGCGGGCCCGGCATCAGCTGCGCAAGCGTGAGTCCTTCCTTGTAGTCGTCTTCGCCGATCCAGCGGCGTGTCTCCACCAGATCGCGATACATGTACCCAACCAGGGCGACCGGACCGCCGAAGCCGATCGTGCCGAGCTTCAGGAAATAGCGTGCGAGGGCTGCAAGCGAGTAAGAGGCTTCGCTCATCGTGCATTTGCGGATCGAATCCTTTGCGGAATGATCGTCGAGGGAAGCGACGCGGTTGTGCGGTTCCTTCGGGCACGAAGCCTCCGGCGCAGCGAACGGGCTTGGCCAGGAGGTCGGGAAGTCGCGCGTCGTACTGCCGGCGAATGCGCTGCACGCGTAAGGATCGCTGCACAGACGCCAACATAGCGCCGTCGAGCGACCGCCGGCGCTCAGCGAGTCATCATTTCGCCGTGGCAGTAATTGACCTATGCGGGAACCGAGCCCATGTAGCGCACAAGGATGAATTGCCAGTCCGCCGTGCCGCGCCGCGACCGCTCGTCTTCATTCGAGGCGGGCGCACGGCACGGGACCACCGCGGTCTCCAGCAGTGGCTAACGACCGTTTCTCGGTATGTCGCTCGGCGCGGGCTTGCGGCACGATCCAGGTCGCCGGCGAGCCGCCGTCCCCCGACCCCGGCACGCTGTCGAGCGTCCCCGAGACCGATCCACGGACGTCGAGCTAGGGAGCGACGGCTTCGTATGCGCTGCCGCGTTCGCGCGCGCTCGCGCGGCGCGGCTCCGCCACCGCCGCGCCCGGCTCCCGGCCGAGCGCCTCCGACGGCAACTCACCGAACATGCGCTTGTAGTCGGTCACGAAGTGCCCGAGGTGCCAGAAGCCCCAGCGTGCCGCGATGTCCTGCACCGTGTCGCGCGGCCGTGATCCCGCCCGCAGGTCGCGCCGTGCGCCGTTGAGCCGCATTGCGCGCAGCAGGCGGACCGGGTTGATGCCGAGCACCTCCTGGAAGCTGTATTGCAGCGTACGACGGCTGATGCGGAGCTGCCGACAGATATCGGCGACGGTGATGGGATCGGCGATGTGCGCGCGCATGAACGCCTTCGCGCCGTCGACGACGTTGCGCCGGCTCGCGCACGTCGCCCCTGTGCACGCGGCTTCCGGCGACGCGAGCGTCACGAGGGCGGCGAGCATCGTCTGCTCGAGCACGCGCTGCGACTGCTGAAACTGAAGCGCTACGCGATTCACGTCGGACGACTGCAGCACGGATTGCAGCAACCGGCAGAACATGTCCAGGCGCCAGGCGCCAGGCGCGAACACGCGGTGCGCGAACGCCGCGCCGATGTCACGATGCTCGACCTCGGCCGCGTGTCGCTCGAGTGCAGTGGCGTCGACGACAAGCCCGAGAATCTCGAAGCCGCGGGGCGCGTAGAAATCGACCTCGTCGTCGGGGCCGACGCTGACGATCGAGCCAGGGGCGACCGCTTTGCCGGCGAACACCGGTGTCGCCTCCATGCGCAGCGGGACGCCGATCGCGCGCGAACCGCGCCACGGCGTACCGGACTCGTGCACCGCCTGGCTCGTAGATTCGCGAAACAACTGCACGCCGGGGAAGCGCAGCTCGTGCAGCATGCCGACGAACGGCCCCGGCGATATCTGCTCGTAGATCTGGCTCCATTCGCGCAGGCTCGCCGCTTGCTCATCGATGTCGAAGCTCGTCGTGTGGGTCACTGCCAGCGGCGCGAGCCCGGCGCTCGCCCGCAGCGTCTCGCTGGTGACGGTATTCCCGACGTCCATCAGCGGATCATCCGTTCGAGCATCGACGCCCTCGTGCGGAGAAACCTCGACGCGCTCCCCCGCCCGTCGCGCCCGTCGGCGAACGTTGCCCCCGGCGCGATCGCGATTCCTTGATCTGTACTAAGAAGCCGGTGGTCGCGTTGCCGATTTGGGATAACACCCCTCGCTTCCAATGGCCACAATCCGTGTTCACGCCCCGTTGCATGCAGCCAGCGTCACGACGCTGCACGGCGGCCGCATCCGCTGGGAGAAGCGCGTACGCCGATCAAGGAAGGAGCCACGATGACCCGTCTGTCCCCCGCACCGGCGCGCGCCGGCGCACTCGCGCTCACGCTTTCGCTTGCACTCGTCGCCGGACCGGCGCTCGCCGGCGTGAGCGAACAGGAAGCCGCGCAACTCGGAAAGAGCCTGACGCCGGTCGGCGCCCAGCGGGCCGGCAACAAGGACGGCACGATTCCCGAATGGACCGGCGGCATCACCACGGCGCCCGCCGGGTGGAAGCCGGGGCAGAAGCGGATCGATCCGTTCGCCGCCGACAAGCCGCTGTTCTCGATCGACGCGTCGAACGTCGACAAGTACAAGGACAAGCTCTCCGAGGGCCAGGTCGCGCTGCTCAAGCAGCTGAAAGGCTATCGGATGGACGTGTATCCGACGCGCCGAAGCTGCGGGTTTCCCGACTTCGTCTACGAGAGGACGAAGATCAACGCGCGCGAGGCGAAGCTCGCCGCCAACGGCTGGGGCCTCGAGAAGGGCATCGGCGCCGCGGTCCTGTTCCCGATCCCCAAGTCCGGCGCAGAAGCAGTGTGGAACCACAAGGTCCGCTACATGGGCGAGGGCCGCATCGAGTACTACGCAACGATCTTCTCGAACAAGAGCGGGGATTTCACCCCGCTGGTTCAGCAGCAGTGGACGATCGTGCCCTTCCACTCCCCGAACAACAAGGGCGTCGAGGACGTCGACGGCGTCGAGATGAAGCTGCTGAACGAGGTGATGTCCCCCCCCGCACACGCGGGCGAGCTGATCCTTGCGCACTGGTTCTTCAACCGGCCGAGCGACGCATGGCTCTACTTCCCCGGCCAGCGTCGCGTTCGCCGCGCGCCGACCTTCGCGTACGACAACCCCGTCCCGGGATACGAGAACCTGGAAACCGTCGATTCGTACCCGATGTACGCAGGCGCGATGGACCGCTACGACTGGAAGCTGATCGGCAAGCAGGAGCTCTACATCCCCTACAACAGCTTCAATTGGGTGGACACGAGCCGCAAGTACAAGGACATCTATCTCGGCGACTACGTCAACCGCGATCTCGTCCGATACGAGCTGCACCGCGTGTGGAAGGTCGAGGCGACCGTGAAACAGGGCATGCGCCACCAGATCGCGAAGCGCGTGTTCTATCTCGACGAGGACAGCTGGGGACTGATCGTCGCCGACCTTTACGACGCGCAGGGAAAGATCTGGCGGGTGCAGGAATCCAGTATCTACCCGGCGCCGGAACTGCCGGCTTGCGTGAGCCACGAGTTCGTCGCGTACGACTTGAGCGTCGGCCGCTACATCGCCGAGAACGCGACCCAGGAGCAGCCCGAGACCGACTGGCTCGCGGGCCGCGAAGGCCGAATCGATCCGAAGAAGTTCAACCCGGACGAGCTGCGCCGCGTCGGCGAGCGCTGACCTCGAAACCTGGACAGGGAGGGAGAAGATGAACGACACGCAGACGCGCGTGGTGTGCCGGCAGAGACTCGCGCTCGCGCTGGCGGCCATTCTCGGCGCGACGACCATACCGCACGCGCAGGCGGTGAGTTTCGCGACCGATTGGGTCAAGGGCAGCTTCGACTCGACGATCTCGTTCGGGCTGCAGTGGCGCACGCAGGGGACCGACTGCGGCGTGGTCGGCAACGACAACGGCGGCTGTGTCCCGACGACGGGCAGGCTCGGTGAAGTCGTCAACGGTCCGGGACAGGGGGCAACATCCAATCCCGACTTCAACTACCTGCAGTCGGACAACGGCAACCTGAACTACCACAGCGGCCAGCTGATCTCGTCCGCGCTCAAGGGCAACCACGAACTCGCGCTGCAGTTCCACGACGGCTGGAGCGCCCTCGGGCGCTTTTCGTGGCTCTACGACCCCGCGACCGATCGAACGGACCGCACGCCGCTTACCGACGACGCGAAGAACATAGCGGTTCACAACCTGACGCTGCTCGACCTCTGGGTCGCCAAGGATTTCGAGATCGCGGGCCAGCCCGGAAAGGTCAAGGTCGGCAACCAGGTGCTGAGCTGGGGCGAGGACATCTTCATCTACGGCGGCATCAACATCATCAACGCGATCGATCTCACGCGCGCGCACAAGCCAGGGGTGCAGCTCAAGGAGATCTTCCGCCCCGCGCCCATGGTGTCGTTCAACGTCGGCGCAACCGACACGCTGAGCGTCGAGGGCTTCTGGCAGTTCCGCTGGAACGCGTTCCGCTTCGACCCGGTCGGCACGCCGTTCTCGATCGGCGACGTCATCGGCAATGGCCAGCAGTCGGCGTTCGTCCCGAGCTCGGTGCTCGGCCTGCCACCCGGCTCCGTCGGGGATCCGGGGACGATCAGCAACGGCACCTTCATCCCGGCCGGGCAGCGCTTCACGCGCGAGGACCTGGTTGCGTTGCAGACGGTCGTACCGGTCGTCGCGACGCAATCGCCACCGAATACCAACCAGTTCGGCCTGGCCGCGCGCTGGAAGCCGGAGAACTCGGAAGCCGAATGGGGCTTCTACTACATCCACTACAACGACAAGATTCCCTTCGTCGCCTTCCTCAACGATCCGTCGATCACCGAGAACCCGTTCGGCCTCGGCTATTTCCTGCAATACGGCAAGGACCGCAACCTCTACGGCGTGTCGGTCAACACCAATCTCGGCGACTGGGCCGTCGGCGCCGAGGTCTCGTATCGGCCCCGCGACGGCGTCGCCATCGACCCGACGGTTCCCCTCGCCGGGCAGTACTGCGCGTTCTGCGCGCCGGGCAGCTATTCGGGCTACGTCGACGAGAGGAAGTGGCAGGCGCACCTGACGACGATCTACCTGCTCGGTCCGAGCGGCGACCTCGGCTGGCTGTTGCGCGGCCTCCACGCGGCGGAAGGCACGTTGCTGCTCGAGGTCGTTGGGACCTACTACCCGAACCTCGACCTGTCCGGCGGCAGGCCGTACCTGCTCCCGAACTACGAGCTGCCGACGAAGTTCTCGTCCGGCGTGGTGGGTGAGCTCGGCGTCGTCTATCCGCACGTGTTCGGCACGCCCGTCAACCTGACGCCGCAGATCGACATCGCCTACGACATCAGCGGTATCAGCCCGAACACGATCCCGTTCGTCAAGGGGCGGCTCGCGGTGACGCCGTCTCTCAACTTCGAGTACCTGAACACGTGGCGCGCGAGCCTCGCGTATACGAGCTTCTCGGGCGGCGGTGGCAACAACGTCATGCGCGACCGCGACTACGTCTCCTTCAACATCTCGTACTCGTTCTGAGAAAGCCATGCCCGCCGCGACGACTGCGCTCGCCGGCGGCGGGCGGGCACCTGCGATGACGGCCGCGAACCCCTCGCGACTCGCGCGCTGGGTCGCCGCGCTCGAGAGCACCCTCTTCGCGCATCGCGTCGCGACGCTGGCCGCACTCGTCGCGCTGACGCTCGCCATGGGCTTCTTCGCCGTGCAGCTGCGCATGTCGGCGGGCTTCGACAAGCAGCTGCCGCAGCACCACGAGTACGTCAAGACGTTCCACAAATATCGCGACCAGGTGTTCGGCGCGAACCGCATCATGGTCGTCGTGCATGCGCGCACCGGCGACATGTGGAACGCGGCGTTCCTGAAGAAGCTGAACGACGTCACGCAGGCGGTCATGTTCCTGCCCGGCGTCGACCGGCGCACGGTGAGCTCGCTGTGGACGCCGACCACGCGCGTGCTGCAGATCACCGAGGAAGGCTTCCATGCCGAGGACGTGATCGGCGGCGACATCACGCCCGACGGGCTTACGCCGGACAAGATCGCGCACATCCGGGACAACGCGATCGTCGGCGGCTACATCGGGCAGTTGGTCGCGAACGACAACTCCGGAGCGATGGTGGTCGCCGACCTGCTCGACGACGATCCGTCGACGAAGCGAAGGCTCGATTACCTCGACCTCGCGCGTCGCCTGGAGCAGGAGGTACGGGGCAAGCACGAGACGCCCGCGTTCGACGTCGAGATCATCGGCTTCGCCAAGCAGGTCGGCGACATCGCCGATGGCGCGAAGAGCGTGGTCCGGTTCTTCCTGCTCGCATTCCTGCTGACCGCCGCCGCGGTCTACGTGTATTCGCGCTCGCTCGCGCTGACCCTGCTCGCGCTCGCCTGCTCGCTCGCTTCCGTCGTATGGCAGTTCGGCACGCTGCGGCTGCTCGGCTACGGACTCGACCCGCTCGCCGTGCTGGTGCCGTTCCTGGTGTTCGCCATCGGCGTGTCGCATGGCGTGCAGCAGATCAACTACATCTCGAAGGAGGTGTGCACCGGCGTCGACACGATGACCGCGGCGCGCCGGAGCTTTAGCGGGCTACTGATCCCGGGGACGATGGCGCTCGTGACGGCGTTCGTCGGCTTCGCGACGCTGACGCTGATCCCGATCCCGATGATCCGCGAGCTCGGGATCACGGCGGCGATCGGCGTCGCCTACAAGATCGTGACCAACCTGGTGATGCTGCCCGTCGCCGCATCGTACCTCCGCTTCGACGATGGGTTCGTGGCGCGGGTGAATCGGCTTCGCGAGCGCCGCGGTCGGTGGATGGGCGCACTCGGCCGCGTCGCGGAGCCGCGCAACGCCGCGATCGGGACGCTGCTGTGCGCAGCGCTGTTCGCATTGGCGCTGTGGCAGAGCCATGGCCGGCAGATCGGTTACCTGCAGCCCGGTGCACCGGAGCTTCGCGCCGACGCGCGCTACAACCGGGACGCGAGAGACATCGTCGCAAAGTTCGACCTCGGTCTCGACGTGCTGTCCGTCGTCCTCGAGACGCCGAAGGATGGCTGCTACGACCACCGGACGATGGAGTACGTGAACGGGTTCGGTTGGCAGATGGCCAACGTACCGGGCGTGGTTTCGGTCGCATCGGCTGCGTGGCTCGCCAAGCAGGCGTTCGCCGGCTTCAACGAGGGCAATCCGAAGTGGGCGGCCCTGCCGCGCGACCCGAAATCGCTCGCAAACGCCGTCGGCCTCGCGCCCGAGGGCTCCGGTCTCTACAACTCCCGCTGCACGGTGATGCCCGTGCACCTTTATCTCGCCGACCACAAGGCGTCGACGATCAAGGCGGTCATCGGCGCCGTCAAGCGCTTCCGCGCCGACAACGTCGATCCGCGAATCAACGTGCGCCTGGCGAGCGGCAATGTCGGCGTGCAGGCGGCGACCAACGAGGTACTCGAGACGACCGAGCTGCCGATGATGCTTTACGTGTACGCGACGATCGTCGCGCTGGTGCTCGTCACCTACCGCGACTGGCGCGCGATGGTGGCCTGCTGCCTGCCGCTCACGCTCGCCACGCTGCTCGGCTACTGGTTCATGAAGGAGCTCGCGATCGGCCTCACCGTCGCGACGCTGCCGGTGATGGTGCTCGCGGTGGGCATCGGCGTCGACTACGCGTTCTACATCTACAACCGGCTGCAGATCTACCTCGCCCAGGGCGTGGACATCGTGACCGCGTTCAAGCAGGCGCTGCGCGAGACGGGAATCGCGACGATCTTCACCGCGCTCACGCTCTCGGTCGGCGTGGCGACGTGGTCGTTCTCCGATCTCAAGTTCCAGGCGGACATGGGGCTGCTGCTCACGTTCATGTTCATGATCAACATGCTGATGGCGATCACGCTGCTGCCGGCGCTCGCGGTGATGATCGACCTCGCGATTCCGCGGCGGCAGCCGGTGCGCACGCCGCTGCTGTCGCACTGAAGCGCGTACCACGCCATGCTCGACAGGCTGCTCGCGCGGCTCGGCCAGCCGCCCTCCCCCGCGCCGGATACCGTGGGCGCGCCGTTCCCGCGCCGCCAGCTCGCCGTGGCCGCGCTGTTGATCGAGCTCGCGCAGATCGACCGTGCCATCACGCCCGAAGAGTGGACGATGATCGAGCGGATCGTCCGCGAGCGGTTTCACCTCGACGCGGCGACGACGGCGCGCCTCGTGGCCGCGGCACGGGTCGAGCTCGATGCGGCACTCGAGGACTGGGTCTTCGCGGCCGCGGTGCGCGAAGCATTCGACGAGCGCGAGCGCGTCGGCATCGTCGAGCTGTTGTGGGAAGTGGTCTACGCCGACGGATTGCCGGCGCGCCTCGAGGCGTCGCTGATGCGGCGCCTGTGCGACGAGCTCGGCATCGGCGAGGAAGACCGCGCGGCGGCGCGCGCGCACGCCTTCGCCCGCAGCGGTCGCGGGCACGACGAGGGCCCGGCGAGCACCGAATGATGCGACGCGCGCTCCGCTTCGTTGCCTCGGCAATCGCCCTCGCCGCCGCGCTCGTCGCGACGGCGCAGCGGTCGACGCCACCGGCCGCACCGCCTCCGGTCGCGTTCAAGGCGCCGCTCGCCACGAAGGCGCCGATGCTCGCGCTCGCCCGCGCGGGCGCCCGGCTCGTCGCGGTCGGTGACTACGGAATCGTGCTGCTCTCCGATGACGACGGCCGAACCTGGCGTCAGGCGGGGTCGGTTGCGACGCGCGAGATGCTGACCGCGGTGACGTTCGTCGATGCGAAGCGGGGCTTCGCCGTCGGCCATGGCGGGACGCTGCTCGCGACGCTCGACGCCGGAGAGAACTGGACGTCGCGCACCGCCGCGGACGCCGATGCCGTGCTGCTCTCCGTGTGGTTCGGGAACGCGGACCGTGGCATCGCGATCGGCGCGTTCGGCTTCGCGCTCGTCACCCATGACGGCGGCCGGACGTGGAAGCCGCTCGCCGTCGGCAACGGCGACGATCGAGACCGTCACCTGAACACCATCTTCGCGCTCCCCGACGGCACGCTGCTGATCGCGGCCGAGGCCGGCACCGTCTTTCGCTCGGTGGACGGGGGGCGCGCGTGGAGCGCGCTGCACGTTCCCTACAACGGGTCCCTCTGGGGCGGCATCGCGCTGCGCGACGGCGCCGCGCTGGTGTACGGCATGCGGGGTCACGTGCTGCGCTCCGAGGACGACGGACGCACCTGGGTCGACGTACCGACCGGAACCGACGAATCCTGGAGCGGCGGCGTGGAACTCGCCGACGGCAGGATCGTGCTCGTGGGCCTCGGCGGCGCGTTCGGAACGAGTGACGACGGCGGCAGGACGTTCAAGACGACCATCGAGCCCCAACGGCAGACGTTCACGGCGGTCGCCGCAGACGGGCCCGGACGCCTCGTCGTCGTCGGCCTGACCGGCGTCGGCATGCACGACCTGGCAACGCAATGACACGCGCTTCCCACAACGGAGACTCGACATGGACATGGATACGCGCCATCGGGTGAGCGAAGAAGCCGCTGCCTTCGTCGCCTCCCCGATGAAGATCCTGATCGGCGGCGAATGGCTCGACACGGTGGCTGGCGAACGGCTCGAAGTGCGCAATCCCGCGACCGGCGAGGTGCTCGCCCAGGTACCGGCGGGCGGCGCTGCCGACGTCGACCGGGCGGTACACGCCGCGCGTGCGGCGTTCGAGACCGGCGCCTGGCCCGCGGCCTCGCCCGCCCGGCGGGAGCGCCTGCTGCTGGCGCTCGCCGACCAGGTCGAGGCGAACGCACAGCAGCTCGCCGAGATCGAGTCGCTCGACAACGGCAAGTCGGTGATGCTCGCGCGCCACGTCGACATGGCGATGGCCGTCGACTTCCTGCGTTACATGGCGGGCTGGGCCACGAAGATCGAAGGGACGACGCACGACGTTTCCGTGCCGTTCATCCCTCAGGCCAAGTTCTTCGCCTGGACGCGCAAGGAGCCGGTCGGCGTCGTCGGCGCGATCATTCCGTGGAACTTTCCGCTGCTCATGGCGGCGTGGAAGGTCGGTCCCGCGCTCGCGGCCGGCTGCACGGTCGTGTTGAAACCGGCCGAGGAAACCCCGCTCACCGCGTTGCGGTTCGGCGAGCTCGTACTCGAGGCGGGCATTCCGCCGGGGGTCGTCAACATCGTCACCGGGCTCGGCGAAAAGGCGGGCGCGGCGCTCGTGTCGCATCCGGGCGTCGACAAGATCGCGTTCACCGGGTCGACCGCCGTCGGCAAGCTCGTGCAACGCGAGGCCGTCGAGAACATGAC
Source organism: Rudaea sp. (assembly GCA_050257435.1). Taxonomy (GTDB): domain Bacteria; phylum Pseudomonadota; class Gammaproteobacteria; order Burkholderiales; family Casimicrobiaceae; genus VBCG01. The sequence goes on along the minus strand of JBLMWW010000261.1, from coordinate 26,341 downwards.
GCGCGTGTCGCTCGAGCTCGGCGGCAAGTCGCCGGTCATCGTCCTCGACGACTATGATCCGGTGCAGGCGGCGGCCGGTGCGGCGCAGGCGATCTTCTTCAACCAGGGACAAGTGTGCACGGCCGGCTCGCGCCTCTACGTGCAGAAGAGGCTGTTCGATCGCGTCGTCGACGAACTCGCCGGGATCGCCAGCCGGATGAAGCTCGGCCCGGGCCTCGACCCGTCGACCGAGATCGGGCCGCTCGTCTCGGAAACGCAGCGGGACCGCGTCTGCGGCTACATCGAAGGCGGCGTTGCGCAGGGCGCCAGGCTCGCGACCGGCGGACGCGCGGAGGGCGCCGGCTACTTCGTCAAGCCGACGGTGATGACGGACGTTCGGCAGGACATGCGCGTCGTGCAGGAGGAGATCTTCGGCCCGGTCGTCGTGGCTGCACCGTTCGACGACGTCGACGAAGCGGTGCGGCTCGCGAACGACACGCCCTACGGCCTCGGCGCGTCGATCTGGTCGAACGACCTCGCGCGCGTGCACCGCCTCATTCCGCGCATCAAGGCGGGGACCGTCTGGGTGAACTGCCACAGCATGCTCGATGCCAGCCTCCCGTTCGGCGGGTTCAAGCAGTCGGGCATCGGCCGCGAGATGGGAAGGGCCGCACTCGATCTCTTCACCGAGACGAAGTCCGTGCTGATGGCCGTCTGACCGGGGGCTGCGATGCGTTGCCGACGTCTCGTTCCATTGGCCTTCGCGCTGGCGGTCGCGGCCGGCGGCGCGCAGGCGTTCGACCGCGAGTCGCTCGTCTTCAAGAAGTGCTCCAGGTGCCACGCACCCGACGCGAACGGGCGACTCGCGCGCGTCGAGCAGGTCCGCACCACGCCCGAGGAATGGGCCGTCATCGTCGACCGGATGCGACGGCTGCACGGCATGACCCTCAGGACCGGCGAGATGGACCGCCTGCTGAAGGAGCTCGCGACGACGCAACTGCTGACGCCCCAGGAGCAGGCGGCGGTTTCGTACCTGAGTCTGTGGCACAACGCGCAGGTCGTCGAGGCGCCGGCCGACAAGAGCGAGGAGAAGTTCTTTGCGACCTGCGTGCGCTGCCATACCGCAGGCAAGATCCGCTCGTATCGGATGACGCCGGACGCGTGGGCGAAGCTTCGCGACTTCCATCTCTACGCGATTCCCACCGTCGTGTTCCAGCTGCGCGAAATGAAGTGGGTCCAGGAAGCCGACGCGGTGCTCGCGCAGCTCGCCGCCAAGCTGCCATACGGCAATGCGTGGTCGCCGCCGTCCGCGAAGATCGCCGGCCAATGGCGCATCTTCGGAGATCAGCCCGGCCGCGGGACATTCCGCGGCGAGGCGACGATCGCGAGCGCCGGCGACGACCCGAGCGAATACACGGTCAGCGGACGCATCGTTCGCGCCGACGGCGCGACCGAGTCGCTCTCCGGAGAGGCGACGCTCTACGGGGGCTATGCGCTGCGCACGCGAACGAAGATCGACGGCGTGCCGGGTTGGGGCGCGTACATCGTCTCGGGCGACGAGATCGAGGGAGAGTCGCACCTCCCGGCGCCGGACTTCCGCACGTCGCGCGCGCATTGGCTGCGGGCGGGGAGCGGTCCCAAGGTGGCGCGGATCGTCCCCGCGTTCGTGCTCTCCCGCGAAACAACGACGCTCACGGTCGAAGGCGTCGACCTGCCGGAGGTGACGGCGAAGGACGTCGCGTTCGACGAAGGCGCAGTCGAGGTGATCGACGCGAAACGCGTCGCCGACGACGTCATCCGGCTCGTCGTGCGAAGCCGGGCCGCGACGCTTGCCATCGCGAAGGTCTCGATCAAGGGAATCGATGCGACGGCCGTGACGCTCGCGCCACGAATCGACGGCATCACGGTTACGCCCGCGCTCGGACGCGCGCGCCTGTCCGGCGGCAACGCGTATCCGGCCGAAGGCGTGCAGTTCCAGGCCATCGCGTACGCGAAGAGCGGCGCCGGCAAGAGCGCTAAGAGGGTCCCGCTCGGCCCCGTACCGGCGAAGTTCACGCTGGCCGAGGAGAAGACGCGTCCGCGCGACGACGACCTGCATTGGCTCGGCACGATCTCGCCGAACGGCACGTACATCCCGGTCGGCGACTACGGCCCCAACCCGAAGCGCGACTACACGGGCGAGAACAGCGGTCTCGTCAAGGTCGTCGCGCGCTACCAGCGGGGTGATCAGATGTACACGGGAAGCGCGCAGCTCGCCGTGACGATGCCCGACTTCATCGCGCGCCTGCGATGAGCATGGGACGCGAAGCCCACCTACCGCTGCGCGAAGGCCAGGCGGTGACGACGCTCTACGCGTGGTGTGATCATCGCCTGTTCGACGCCGGCGACGGCGCGTTGTTGTTCGGCGCGGACGACGCGAGCCTGTTCGCCATCGACTCGCCGACGCGCGAAACGATCGCGCGCTGGCGCGATCGCGAAGCCATCGATCTCGACAAAGCGCCGGAGCAGGATCGCGAGGCGCTTGCGGCGCTCCGGGACCTGCGCGTGCTGCGTCCGCTGGACCGGCCGCGCGTACGTGCGCCCGCGCCCGATCCCGCAGCGATCCCGCTCGGGACGCTCGTGCTCGAAGCGGCCCAGGCGTGCAACCTGCGCTGCACGTACTGCTACGCGCAAGGTGGATCGTACGGTGGCAAGGCGAGGATCATGGAACCTAAGCTCGCCGCACGGGCCGCGCACCGCCTCGTCGAAGCCTCGGGCGACCGCCGGACGGTCACGCTCGTGCTGTTCGGCGGTGAGCCGTTGCTGAACGTGCCGGCGCTCGAAGCGGCCGTTGGCGAAGCGGAAGCGGCGGCCGCGGCGCTCGGCAAGGTGCTCGTCGTGTCGATCACGACCAACGGCACGCGCTTCACCGACGAGTCGCTCGACTTTCTGGCCCGCCACCGCGTCGGCGTATCGGTCAGCATCGACGGCCCGCCCGATGTGCACGACGCCAATCGCCGGTATGCGGACGCGCGCGGCGGCACGTATGCGGACGTCGTCGACGGCGTGCGGAAATTCCGTGCACGCACGGGCCGTGCACCGGCCGCGCGCGTGACGCTCGAGCCCGGCCAGTGGCATCGCGTGCCCGAGGTGTTCGACCATCTGATGTCGCTCGGTTTTCTCGAGGTCGGCATCGCGCCAGCGAGCCCAAGCGATGCGCGACTGTTGCCGAACCGCGAACAGGAAAGGTCGCTGATCGAGGGCTTTTCGCGGCTCGCCCGCCGCTTCGTCGACGAAGCCACGCGCGGCCGCGTGCTGCCGCTTTCCAACCTGCTCGACGTGCTCGCGCGGTTGCACGCGGGCGAGGCGAAGAGTGCGCCGTGCGGCGCCGGGCTCGGCTACCTCGCGCTGGACGCGCAGGGTCGCTTCTACCTTTGCCATCGGCTGGCGGGTGTAGCGCGCTTCGAGGTCGGCAGCCTCGACGCGGGCATCGACCACGAAAGAATCCGCGCGTGCCTCGACGAGGAGGCCGCGCCGCGGCGCGACGCCTGTGCGGCATGCTGGGCGCGAAGCCTCTGCGCCGGCGGGTGCCACTACGAGAACCACGTCCGCGAGCGCGAGCTCGGCCTCGCGCAAGGCGGCACGTGCGATTTCATCCGGCGCTGGCTCGAGATCGGCATCCGCGTCTACGCGGGGCTCTGCGAGCAACCCGACGACGCGGTGATGGCGTTCCTCGAGCGGCGCGCGCAATCCTGACGGAGGTTTCGCGATGAGAAAAAAATCGATCCAGGCGCTGAACCGCAAGGCGAAGGCCATCGAGCGCCTGGCCGACGGCGAGCGCCGCGACGCCGAGGCGCTCGGCACGCCGAAGATGCCGCAGGGTTGCACGACGATCTTCGACACCGGCTGGGAAACGAATCCCCGGCCGACGTACCCGATCGGCAACTGCCAGGCGTCCGCGCGCGACTTCCACGGCTGCGCCGGCGATTGCTGGTGGCCCGCACAGGTGCCCGACGGGCTCACGAATCACCAGGACTTCGACGTCGCGTGCCCGAACATCGCCCGCGACTGGCGCAACTTGAAGTACGACTGACCGGGGGACGAGATGCGCCGCCGCCACCTGATTGCCGCGTTCGCGTTCGGCTTCCTCGCGCTGTCGGCACAAGCCCGCGACCGCTTCTACTACTTCGGCTACGAGGTCATCCAGGTGATCGACGGCGACACCGACACGATCGTCGCCGACATCCCGATTCCCGGCGCGACGCGCGAGGTCGGCGTCACCGCCGATCGCCGTTTCATGTATGTCGCGACCAACCGGCACCTCGTGCACAAGGTCGATCTCGCCGCCAACCGCGTCGTGTCGTCGATCGACCTCAGCAACGACGGCTGGGACCGGCTGATGTTCGGATTCACCCTCGCTTCCGACGGCAAGACCGCGTACGGCGGGCTGATGTCGCGCAAGACCGACGGCGGCGAGGTCGTCGTCGGCAAGCCGGTCGTCGCGCAGTTCGACCTCGACACGGGCAAGGTAATCCGCAGCGTCGAAGTGCCGTGGGGCGTGGCGCACCTCGTGAGCGTCAAGGACGGTGCCGAGATCTATGCGTTCGCGCAGGACCTCTACAAGATCGACACCACCGGCAGCGAGTTGCGCATCGTCGGGACGGTGCCGATGTTCGACAAGGGCATGAACATCCTGCCGTTCTGGGACTACGCGTTCGAAAACGGCGGCGTGGCGAGCATGAACTACTACACCGAGACGTCCATGGGCCTGCTGCTGATCGACCAGAAGAGCGGCGCGATCCGCGACCTCGTCGTCCAGGGCGACCCGGCGATGGCGTACTCGGTCGTGCTCGCGCCGGGCGGAAAGCGCGCCTACGCCGTGATGGACGATCTCACGGTGATCGATCTCGCCGCCCGGCGGTACGTGGCGTCGGTGCCGAACAAGGAAGGCACGTGCTACGGCGTCAACGTGTCGAGCGACGGCCGCAAGATCTACACGGGCGGCGGCGGCTCGACGGTGACCGTGTACGACGCGAAGACCCTGAAGCGGCTCAAGGTGCTGAAGATGGCGTCGGACGGCATGGACATCCGGCGCATCGCGTTCTGATGGAATACGCGCTGCGCGTGACGACTCCCGAGGACGCGCCGCACGATGCGCGCGCCGCGTGCGCCTCGCCGCTGCGCGAGCTTCTGCCCGACGGACCGACGGTCGCGCTCTATTTCGGCTCGGAGTTCTGCGAGGACCGCCTGCCGGACCTCGCGTTGGCGGCCGCGTATTGCGACGTCGCGCACGAGCGCGGCTGGGAGGCGACGCTCGCCACGCCGCTCGTCACCGATCGCGGCATAAAGACGATCGACTGCCTGCTCGCGGCGCTCGACGCGAGCGGACGGCGCGTCTGCGTCGTGTTCAACGACTGGGGCGTGCTCCGCCTGCTGCGCGACCGCCATCCGGCGTTGCCCCGCCGTGCCGGGCGGCTGATGAACCGGTCGCTGCGCGATCCCCGCACGTACCGGAACGCGCCAGCGGGCACGGCGACGCACGATGCATCTCGCCATGCCCGCACGCGCGCGCTCCTCGCCTCGCTCGGCGTCGCCGCGCTCGAGACCGACGTCGACCTCGAAGGCGGTTGGCTTGGCGACGACGAGGACGTCGCGCGGCTGTCCCGCGCGTTGCACGTGCCGTTCACCTACGCTGCGTCGGGGCGCGCATGCCCCGTCAAGGCCGCGCTGTATCCGGACGGTGACGGCTTCGCGAAAGCGCTGGCCGATCGCTGCCCTGCTCCGTGCCGCGACACCCCGATGCCGGCTGCGCGCGCCGACACTCCGCTTCGGCACTGGCGCGCGGGCAACACGTTGCTCTACGAAGCTCCGCTCGACGCTGCCCGCGCCTTCGTCGCGCGCGCCGATAGGGTCGTCGTCCACGCGAGCGCCGCACCGTGAGGATTCTCGCTCCGCTTCGCGCCGTCGACGAGCTCGGACCGCTGGTCGCCGCGGGCGCGCACGAGTTCTATTGCGGCGTCGCGCCGCCCGCGTGGGAGTCCAGGTTCGGTAACGCCTCGGTGCATCGCCGCAGCGCGCGGTCGGCCGGCGTGGCGAGCCTCGAGGACATGCGGCGCATCGTCGAGCTCGCGGGCGACCGCCCCGTGTTCGCAACCCTCAACGCGCAGTCGTATCCCGCGGGTGCGATCGACGTTCTCGCCGAATTCGGACGCGTCCTCGTCGAAGATGTCCGCGTCGCTGCGCTGATCGTCGCCGAGATCGAGCTCATGCTCGCGCTATGCGAGCGCGGCCTCGCCGGGCGGATCCACGTGTCGAGCCTCGCATGCGTGCGCAATGCCGGCGCGGCGCGGTTCTACCGCGATCTCGGCGTGTCGCGGATCATCCTGCCCCGGCACGTCACGCTTGCGGAGATCGCGGAGATCGCGAGGTCGGGCGTCGAATGCGAAGCCTTCGCGCTGAACGACGGCTGCGCGTTCGAGGAAGGCACGTGCGCGACGACGCACGCGTTCGAGCCTTATTGCGCCGGGGACCGCGTCGGGCGCGCCGGAGGGCGGCTCGACGAGCGCTACGCGTTCTGGAAATGGACGCTCGACAACTGCGGCTGCCAGACGAGCCGCGGCTACACCCTCGGCCCGTGCGGCCTGTGCGCGCTGCCGCGACTTGCGCGCATCGGCATCGTGAGCCTGAAGGTGGTCGGCCGGGAGGCGCCGCTCGCGCGCAAGGTTTCCTCGGTGCGTCTTGCCGCGCTCGCGCTCGGGCTGGCACAGCGGGGGGCGGACGAGCCCGCGATCCGGGACGCCATGGTCGCGGAGCGCGGCGCACCCGAGCTCTGCGAACGCGCGCACCTCTGCTACTACCCGGACGTGTGGAAGGCGGATGTCGCCCGCACGCCGGAACCCGCACAAGCATGCTGAGGGCGCTCGCTCCCTTCGCGCATCACCTGGCGTGCCGCAGGCGCACGCTCGCCGCGGTGTTCGCGCTCGGCCTCGCCGGCGCCGCCGTGTCGCTCGCTACGCCGCTCGTCGGCATGGCGTTCGTCGACGCGGTCGCCACGAGTCACGATTTCTCGGCGATCCCGGGAATCGCGGCGTTGCTGATCGCGCTGTCCGTCGTCGACCTCGTGCTTGGCACCGTCACCGGACGCGCGCACGCGAAGGTGTCGGCGGAGTTGCTGGCGGACCTCCGCGGGGCACTGTTCGCGCGCTGCGTCGACGCGCCGCTCGACCACGTCGAGTCGCTGCGCCACGGCGACCTGATGACGCGCTTCGGCACCGACGTGGCCCGCATCGAGACGTTGCTCGTGGATGGCGCGCTCGGGGTGGTCTCGAACGCGCTGTTCCTCGCAGTGGCGGCCGCAATCGCGTTCGCGTTGTCCCCGACGCTCGCGCTATGGAGCTTCGCCGGCGTCGGCCTTGCCCTCGTTGCCGCGCGCCTCTTTCGTGCTCCGATCGAGCACCGATCGCGCCGCGTGCGCGACGCGATGACCGACCTGTCGCACTTCCTCTCCGAGCGGCTCTCGGGACTGCGCGCCATCCGGTTGCATCGCGCGCAGGCGCACGAGAAGGCGCTCCTCGCCGAGCGAAGCGAGCGCCTTTCGCGCGAGGTCGTCGGCTTTCACGTTCAGGAGGCCATCGCGTCCGGCGTCCCCGGGCTCGCGCTCACGCTGTCGCTCGCATGGATCTATATCGCCGGCGGCCGATTGCTCGAGACCGGCGCGATCACGCTCGGCACGTTCGTCGCATTCGTGCTCTACCAGACGCGGTTGTTCGGGCCCGCGAACGGCCTCGTCGCCCTCGTTCGAAACGCGCAGGAAGCGCGCGTGTCGGTGGAGCGCGTCGCCGAAGTGCTCCGTGAGCCGGCCGGCGGGGACAAGGCGACCGGCCTCCGGCTCGCGGCAGCCGGGGAAAGGCGGATCCCTGCGGCCGCGGCCCACCGCGCGCGAAGCGACGAGGTCGCGCTCGCGCTCGAGGACGTCACCTTCGCATACGCCGGCAAGCATCCCGTCTTCCACCGCGTCGACCTGCGCATCGCGCGAGGCGAACGCGTCGCGCTGCTCGGGGCATCCGGAGCCGGCAAGTCGACGCTCGTGCAGCTGCTGTTCGGGCTGCGCACCCCCGGTGCCGGGCGCGTCGTCGCCGAGCCTGCGGCGCTCGGCTACGCCGGCGCCGAGCCCTTCCTGCTGCACGCGAGCGTCGACGACAACATCCGCTACGGCAACCCGCCCGCGACGCGCGAGGCGGTGGAGCGCGCGGCGACGCTCGCCGAGGCGCATGGCTTCATCGAAGCGCTGCCAGCTGGCTACGCGACCCCCGTCGGGGGGCGCGGCCTCGCCCTCTCCGACGGCCAACGCCAGCGGCTCGGGCTCGCCCGGCTGTTCCTTGGCGACGCGCCGATCATCGTCCTCGACGAGGCGTTCTCGGCGCTCGATGTCGACACCGAGACGCGCGTCCGCCGGAACCTGCTGCGCGCCTTTGCCGGCCGGACGATGCTGGTGATCACGCATCGGCCGCTGGCGCTCGCCGATTTCCACCGCGTGCTCACGCTGCGCGAGGGCCGTTTCGTGGAGTTGCCGGCGTCGAACCTGCGCGCCTGTCCCGCCGTCGCCTGATGGCCGCGCTTCGCATCGGCGTGGTCGACACCGGCGTCAACCCGTGGCATTCGCATGTCGGTGGCCGCGTCAGCGGCTGCCGCGTGTTCGTCGGCGCCGACGGCCGCATCGAGGAAGACGGAGACTTCCGCGACGCGTGCGGGCACGGCACCGCCGTCGCCGCCATCCTCCGCGAGGCCTTTCCGGACGCGTTCATCTTCGCCGCCCGGGTGTTCGACGACGACTTCAGGACGTATCCGTCGCTCGTCGCGCGCGGCATGCTGCGCGCCGCGGCCGCCGGTTGCGACTACGTCAACGTAAGCCTGTCCGCACCGCCCGATCCGGCCAGCGATGCGCTTGCCGCCGCCTGCGCCGCGATCGTCCGCGCGGGTTGCGTCGTCGTCGTGCCGATGCGTCGCGACCGGCCCGACTGGCTCCCCGCGTCGCTTCCCGGCGTGCATGCGGTCACCGCCGACGATGCGCTCGCGAACGGCGAGGTGCGCGAGTGGGGCCCTCGCCGGCTCAGCGCGTGCGGGCGGCCGCGCGACCTCACCTCGCTGCTCCGGGACGGCAACTTCAACGGTGCTTCGTTCGCATGCGCGCGCGCGCTGGTGCACCTCGCGCGATGCGCGTGAACCCGTCAGCCGGTGCGGCCGAAGTCGGGCCTTCGCCGCTCGGCGAACGCCGCGATCCCCTCCCGCGCCGCCGCCGTGCACGCGCTCGCGCCGAACGCCCGGTAGCCGATCTCGAGCGCGGCGCCGAGCGTCGGCGCGTTCGCGGCGTTGCGAATCGCGTCCTCCATCAGCGCGATCGCCGTCGCGCTGAGCGTGATGCCGTCCGCGGACGTGGGCGCGACGGGGTCGAGCGGCGGAATCGCGACCGCGCGCTCGGTGATGCCGCGAGCCCCGCCCGCAAGCGATTGCACCCGGCCGAGCGCGGTTGCGATCAACGCCGCGTGATCGTCGGCGAGCGCATCGACGATGCCCGCCTCGTGGGCCCGCGCGGCCGTCAGCTTTTCCGCCCGTCGCAGCATGCCGTGGAATACCGCGCCGGCCTGCGGCCAGCGCCGATAGGGCACGACCATCGCCCCGATGCCGGGCAGGATGCCGAGCGTGATCTCCGGGAACTGCATCCATGCGTCGCGCATCGCGACGATCGCGTGGCAGCGCAGCGCGAGCTCGAAGCCGCCGCCCAGCGCGATGCCATTGAGCGCCGCGACGACCGGCTTTCGCATCGCATCGAGGTGGACGAGCAGCCGCGAGCAGTCGCGCGCGTACTGCGCCGAAGCCTGCGCGTCGCCCAGCATCGACGGGAAGCGCCCGATGTCGGCTCCCGCGCAGAAGGCGCGCGTGCCGTAGCCGATGACGACGAAGCCGCGCACGTCCGCGTCGTTCTCGAATTCGCGCACGACGCCGAGGATCTCGTCGGTCATCTCGTCGGTCAGCGCGTTCAGCGCTTCCGGACGTCGCAGCGTGATCACCTTCACGCCGTCGACGTCGTCGACGAGCACATGCCGGAGGAACGTCTGGTAGTGCGCGAGCGCATGCTTCGGCATTGGCATTCCCGGACGCTCGCGCGCGAAGCGCGCGAGGATGCGCGACACCTCCTCGTCGCCGACTGCGCGCATCAGTTCCAGCGGACCGCGCCTGAAGCCGAGGGCGACGCGGCAGCCGAGGTCGAGATCGCCCGCGCTTCCGATTCCGCGGTCGAGGATGTCGGCCGCTTGCGAGAACAGCACGCCGAGCAACCGATCGCGGATGACCGCCGCACCCTGCGGTGCGACGTCCGCGCACTCGCCGGGCTTCACGGTCAACCACCGGTCGACCGAGCGGAACGCGGGTGCGGGCCGATAGTGCTCGCCCTCCTCGTCCGCCTGCAGTGTGTTGGTCTCGAGGATGATCGGGTTGCCGCGGGCGAGGTTCAGCACGAAAAACGGTCCGGCGTGCACGAACTGCGCGGCGACGGTGTCGATCTCCGCGGCGCTTGCGCGATCCAGCAGGAGCGCGGCCTCGTTGCACCAGTTGTCGAAGATCCGGTCGAGCATGAAGCACGGCGCGTCGGCGGTCACCAGCGGCAGCTTGCCGGTCAGCGCGAACACGCGCCGCAGATGGTCGACGAGCGCCGGATCCGCGCCCGGCCATTCGATGACCTCGACGGCCGGGTTGCGCCAGGCGGGCGCGAAGAAATGCGTGACGGTCGCGCGCTCCGGATGCCGCATTTCGGAAAAGATGCGCGCGGCCGGCAGCGAGCTCGTGTTCGAGGTAACGATCGCGTCGGCGCCGGCGTGCGCTTCGACTGCCGCGAAGATCCTGCGTTTGAGCTCGAGGTTCTCCGTCGCCGCCTCGACCACCCAGTCGGCACCCGCGAGCGCGGCGTAGTCGACGCTTCCGGTGACGCCGCGCGTCACCGCCTCGGCCCGCGCCGACGTCATCTTGCCGCGCGCGACCGCCTTCCGCGCGTAGTCGCCGAGGCGCGTGATCGCCGCGTCGAGCGCGGGCTGCGCAATGTCGACGAGCGTCAACGCGATGTCGGGCAGCGCACTCTTCAGGTAATAGCCGATGTCGGGGCCGATCGAGCCGGCACCTACGATCGCGACGCGCCGCGGCAGCGGGCGTTGCGGTGCGGACAGCAGGGGATTGAAGAAGCGCATCAGCCGGTCCTTCTCAATGGATCAGCGGACATCGCCGCCGAGCGGGCGCACCGCAACGCGCGGAAGGCTCGGGGACACGAGAATCCGCCCGAACAGAACGAGATAGATCGCGAACGCGAAGATCCATGCGACGCCGGCGATCGCGAGCCACGCCTCACCGAGGCCGAGGGCTCCACCAGCGACGCGCAGCAGCGCGGCGACCTGCAGCAGCGCATACGAGGCGACGATCGCCGGTGGCAGTGCGAGCGGACGGCCCGTGTGGCGCAGCGCGATGCGCGTCATCAGCGCGAGCATCATCGAGCCCAGCGCCCCGACGGTGAACGCGTGCAGCCACGCGCGGGCAGCGCCGGCGCTGCCGAAGTCCCCGAGCGCGTGCAGCAGAAGCGCGACGACGAACCACGCGTAGCCGGCGTGCATGCTCGCCACCAGGGGCCGGTCGAGCACCTTCCATCCTCGCCAGCGGGCAAGGCGCACGGCATGGAGCGCGAACGCGGCGAGCGCGACGAGGCCACGCCATCGCGACGGCGCACCGCCGACGTCGAGCGCGGCGAGCGCGACGAGCGCGGCGATCGCCGCATATTCGAGCGGAAGCACGAACGGCGCCTGATCACCGCGGCCGAGCGCGCGAAGCTCGTTCCCCGTAAACACCGGCGTCAGCACACCGGCCTTCAGCACGTAGACGACCATGACCGCGTACAAGGCGACCGCGAAGCCCGCGCCGACTAAGCCGCGCAGGAAAAGCACCTCGCCCACGAGCATTCCCGCGAGCACGGCAAGCAGCGACAGGTAATGGCGGTTCGCGACGCGCAGGAGCTGCGGAGCCAGGACCACGATCAAGGCCGTGACGAGCGAGACGCTCACCGCCAGAACGACCGGAGGAGGAAGCTGATTGCGCAACCAGAAAGCGGCGCGCCCCGCGAGCCACAGCCCGACGAGCGCAGCGAGCGCGCCGCCCCGAATCTCCGGGGTTTGCGCCCAGCCGGGAAGCGCGGTGAGGACCGTCGCGCAGATGATCGCGAAGGCGAAGCCGAACAGCATCTCGTGCGCGTGCCACATCGCCGGGGACAGGTCGCCGTACGGGAGCCGGACCAGCCCCGCGTGCGCCGCGACCCACCCGGACATCAGCACGACGCCGTACACCGCGCCCAACGCGCAGAAGGGCCGGAACGCGCTCGCCCACAGTGGGGCCAGCGGCAGGTGGCGCGTCCCGTCCGGCGTCATCGTCTCCGGTGCACTTGGCGGTGGATTGGGCGCGGCGATCGGTTGACAGTCGCCGCCGTTATGTATACCGTACCCATTATACCGTACGCAATCATTCCAAGCAGCCCTCGAATGCTCAAACGGCTCGACCGGCCCGCCGCGCTCGCCGAACAGGTCTATCGGACGCTGCGCGAGCATCTCGGCAGCCACGTGATCGTGCCGGGGCAGCGGTTGCAGGAGGCCGCGCTCGCCGTCCAGCTCGGCGTATCGCGCACGCCGGTGCGCGAGGCGCTCGCGCGGCTCCAGAGCGAAGGGCTGATCGCGGCCGAAGGCCGCGGCTTCGCCGTGCCGGTCCTGGACGACGCCGACGTCGAGGAGATCTACGAGGTGCGCAGCCTGCTCGAGCCGGCCGCGCTCGCAGACGTCGCCTCGTCGATCGCCGACTCGTCGGTGCTCGTGCCGATCGCCGACGCGCTGCGGGATGCGGACGACGCCGAGCGCCGCGGCGACGCCGAAGCGTTCATCGAGGCGAATGCGCGCTTCCACGCGGCCTGGCACGGGCTGATCCGCAACGGGCGGCTGTTGCGCGCGATCGATCTTTGCGCCGGACACGTGCGCTACCTGCGCGTGCTCACGCTGAACAACGCCGACGCGCGCCAGGCGGCGCTCGCCGGCATGCGCAACATCCTCGGCGCGCTGAAGAAGCGCGACGGTGAGCGGGCGCAGCGCGTGATGCGCGAGCACCTGCGGGTTGCGCGCGGCCATCTGCGGCGCGTCCTCGACGATATCCAGCGCGAGGGTGTCCGGCGCGAGCGCGCTCACGCCGCCGACTGACGCCATGCAGGCCGAGATTCCCTATGGGGCCTACTGGTGCACGCCCTTCGCGCGCTGGCAGGGCAGCTTCGCGCATCTGCACAGCATCGAGTTCGCCGCGCACGTCGCGCATGCGGAGCTCGCTCGCAGGCGCATCGACGCCGAGGCGATCGAGTGCGGCGTGCTCGGCCTTTCCGTCCCACAGCCCCATGCGTTCTACGGACTCCCCTGGCTCGCGGGCCGGGCGGGCGCCGGCCACCTGGCCGGGCCGACGATCATGCAGGCGTGCGCGACCGGCGTGCGCGTACTGCTCGCGACGGCGCAGGAGATCGAAGGCGGCATGGCGGACGTCGCGCTCGGCCTCACCTGCGATCGCACGTCGAACGGGCCGCACCTCTACTATCCGAACCCGCAAGGTCCCGGCGGCACCGGCTCGCACGAGGACTGGGTGCTCGACAACTTCGGCTGCGATCCGCTCGGACCGCATTCGATGCTCGACACCGCGGAGAACGTCGCGCGCGAGCACCGCATCTCGACCGCCGAGCAGCACGCGGTGGTGCTGCGACGCGAGGCGCAATACCGCGCCGCGCTCGCCGACGACGCCGCCTTTCTCAAGCGCTTCATGACGCTTCCGTTCGACGTGCCCGACGCGCGCTTTCGCAAGCGCGTCGGCCGCCTCGAGGCCGACGAGGGCGTCAGCTTCTCGACGGCCGAAGGACTGGCGGGGCTCGCCCCGGTGCAATCGGGCGGAACGGTCACGTACGGTGGACAGACCCATCCGGCGGATGGCAATGCCGCGATCGTCGTTGCGAGCGCGAGGCGCGCGGCGGAGCTCTCGTCGAGCCCGAGGATCGCGGTGCGCCTTCTCGGATTCGGACAGGCGCGCGCTCCGCTCGCCCGGATGCCGGAGGCGACGGCGTCGGCGGCGCGACGCGCGCTCGAGCGCGCCGGCCTCGGGATCCGGCAGGTCGTTGCCATCAAGACGCACAACCCGTTCGCGGTCAACGACATCCTGTTCGCGCGCACCGTCGGCGTCGACGTCGAAACGATGAACAACTTCGGCTCGTCGCTCGTCTGGGGCCATCCGCAGGCGCCGATGGGGACGCGCTCGGTGATCGAACTGATCGAGGAGCTCGCCGCGCGCGGCGGCGGACGCGGCCTGTTCGCGGGGTGCGCGGCGGGGGACTCCGCGATGGCGGTCGTGCTGGAAGTTGGCGACAGGTAACACGCGCACCGACGTCGCCGGCAAGGGCGGCGCGACGCGGCGCAGGGAGAGCGACATGGATCTCGCGGACTGGATCGACCGGCAAGCAGCCTTCGCGCCGGCGAAAACCGCGCTCGCCTGCGACGGGCGCCGGCACGGCTACCGCGACTTCGCGCACGGGATCGCGCGCACCGCCGACGCCCTCGCCGCTGCCGGCGTCGGCTGCGGCGATCGGGTCGTGCATCTCGGCTACAACAGCGTCGAGCAAATCGCCTTGCTCTTCGCATGCGCACGCCTCGGCGCACTGTTCGCGCCCCTCTCGTGGCGCCTCGCGCCGCCCGAGCACCGAGCGATGCTCGCCGACTGCAAGCCGCGCGTCCTCGTCGTCGCCGAGCCGTTCGTCGAAGCAACCGCCGCGATCGTCGACGCGAGCGCGGCGACGTGCGTCGCGATGGGTCCGCCACCGGAGGGGTGGGTCGCGTACGAGCGCTTCCTCGCCGGCGGCGAAGCCGGCGATTGCCCTCGCCGTGGCGATCCCGGATCAGCGGTGCTCCTTTGCTACACCTCCGGGTCCACCGGGCAGCCGAAGGGGGTCGTGCTCACGCAGGATGCGCTCTTCCACAACGCCGTAAACAGCGCGCACATGCACGACCTTACGAGCCGCGACGTCGTGCTCACCACGCTGCCGCTGTTCCACGTCGGCGGGCTCAACATCCAGACGCTCCCAGCGCTTCACTGCGGTGCAACGGTCGTCCTGCATCCACGCTTCGAACCGTCCCGCGTGATCGACGCGCTCGAGAGCGAGGGCATCACGCTGACCGTGCTCGTGCCCGCGCAGCTCGAGCTGCTCGCGCGCGAGCCGCGCTGGCGCGAGGCGGAGCTTCCGATGCTGCGCGCGATCTCGACCGGCTCGACGATCATTGGCGAGGCGTTCGTGCGCAAGGACCTCCAACGCGGCATCCCGCTGCTCCAGGTCTACGGCGCCACGGAGACGTGCCCGATCGTCGCCTACCAGCGGATCGACGACGCGGCCACGCATCCCGGGTCCATCGGCAAGCCGGCGCTGCATTGCGATCTGCGGATCGTTGACGCGGCAGGCCGCGACGTCCCGCCCGGCACGACCGGCGAGTTCCTCGTCCGCGGCTCGAACGTCATGCGCGGCTACTGGAACAAGCCGCAGGAGAGCGACGACGCACTCGAGGGCGGGTGGTACCACACCGGCGACGTCGGCCATGCGGACGCCGACGGCTGGCTCTACGTCGACGGGCGGCGCCGCGACGTCATCATCTCGGGCGGCGAGAACGTGTATCCCGCGGAAATCGAGAACGTGCTCGCCGACTGCCCCGAGGTCGCCGAGGTGGCGGTCGTCGGGCGTCCCGACGAGCGCTGGGGCGAGGCCGTCGTGGCGGTCGTCGTGCCGGCGCCCGGCGCGCAGTTGTCGCGCGAGGCCATCTGCGCCCTGCTCGAGGGCCGCGTGGCGCGGTACAAGCATCCGCGCGACGTCGTCTTCGCCGACGCGCTGCCGCGCACCGCCCTGGGCAAGGTGAAGCGCGAGGAGCTGAAGCGCCTCGCGCGCCGCGAAACCGCCACGGCATGAGCATTGGACAGACGATGGGCGCACGCATCGGCATCGACGTCGGCGGGACCTTCACCGACTTCGTCCTGACGCGCGACGGCGCGCCGCCCCTGCTGCACAAGGTGCTCACCACGCCGGCGGACCCGTCGGTCGCGCTCGTCGAGGGGCTGCGCGAGATCGCGGCGACGCTGAAGCAGCCGGTCGAGTCGTTCGTCGCGTCGATCGACGCGATCGTCCACGGCACGACGGTGGCGACGAACGCGACGCTGACGCACACGGGGGCCAGGTCGGCGCTGATCACGACCGCCGGCGTGCGCGACGCGCTCGAAATGCGCCGCGGCATCCGCGAGGAGCAGTACAACAACGCGTACACCAACGTGAAGCCGCTCGTGCCGCGCTACCTGCGCGTCGGCGTGCGCGGGCGGCTCGACCGCGCCGGCCGCGAAATCGAGCCGCTGTCGCTCGACGATGTCGATCGCGCGATCGCGCTGTTCCGGCGCGAAGGGGTCGAGGCGGCGTCGATCTGCTTCATGAACGCGTTCGCCAACCCGGCGCACGAAGCGGCGGCCGCGGAACGCGTGCGCGCCGCCATGCCCGGCGTTTTCCTGACCGTCTCCTCGACGCTGCTGCCGTCGATCCGCTTCTACGACCGGCTCTCGACGACGGTGCTCAATTCGTACGTCGGGCCGAAGCTCGCACGCTATCTCGACCGGCTCGTCGATCGCCTGAAGAGCGTCGGGTTCCGAGGCGCGCTTTTGATCATGCAGAGCAATGGCGGCGTGATGACGCCGGATGCTGCGCGCGCGAGCCCGGCGCTGACGATGCTGTCGGGACCCGCCGGGGGGCCCGCCGCCGGCCTGTTCCACGTGCAGGCGATCGGCCGCGACCGGGCCATCACGACCGACATGGGGGGTACGAGCTTCGAGGCGTCGGTCGCGGTCGGCGCGCCGTTGGTCGTGAACGATGGCGAGATCGCACGCCATCGCATCGCCCTGCCGATGCTCGACATTCACACGATCGGCGCCGGCGGCGGCTCGATCGGATGGCTCGATCCGGGCGGCATGCTGCGGATGGGACCGCAAAGCGCGGGCGCCGACCCCGGGCCCGCGTGCTACATGAAGGGCGGCTCGCTGCCGACGTCGACCGACGCGAACCTCGTGCTCGGCTATCTCGATCCCCACTATTTCGCCGGCGGGCGGATGCCGCTGTCGATCGAGGCCGCACGATCGGCGATCACGACACACATCGCGGCGCCGATGGGCCTGACCGTCGAGCAGGCGGCCGCCGGGATGTTCCGCGTCGTCTGCAACAACATGGCGCAGGGCGTGCGCGAGGTCACGATCAAGCGCGGCTTCGACCCGCGCGAGTTCCCGTTCGTCGCCGCCGGCGGCGCGGGTCCCATCCACTCGTGCCAGATCTGCAACGAGCTCGACATCCCGCTCCAGATCGCGCCGCGCGAGTCGTCGGTGCTCTGCGCGATGGGGATGCTGCTCTCCGACCTGCGCCACGATTTCGTGCGCACGTTCGTCGCGGACCTGCGCACCCTCGACTGGACGTCGCTCTGCGCGCTGGTCGACGGGATGATCGCCGACGGCGAGCGGCAGCTCGCCGACGAGCACGTCGCGCCGGCACGGCGGCGCCACGCGATCAAGCTCGACTGCCGCTACGTCAAGCAATACCACGAAGTGGCGGTCGGGATCTCGCGCGACGCGATCCGCGGCCACGATGCCGCCGCGATCGCCGAGGGACTGCACCGCGAGCACAACCGGCTCTACGGCTATTCGCTCGCGCACGAAGGGGCCCCCATCGAGATCATCAACGTGCGCGTGCAGGCCGTCGGCGCCGTCGATAAGCTCGTGCCCCCCGAACTCGGTTGGTGCGGCGACGACGCGCAGAGCGCGCTCAAGGGCCGCCGCGACGCGTACGTTCCCGAGGACGACGCGTTCCGCAGCGTGCCGGTCTACGACGGACACCGCTTGGGCTTCGGTCATCGAATCGCGGGGCCCGCGATCGTCGAGCAGCCGACGACCGCGATCGTGCTGACCGGCGGCTTCGACGCATGCGTCGACCGGCACGGCTCCTTCGTGCTCTATCGCAAGGGTCGCGAGGACCTGGTTGCCGCCGTCGCGCGATCGCAGGAGGTTCCCGCATGAGGATCGATCCCGTCCTGCTGTCGGTCTACGCGCGCACGTTCAAGTCAATCACCGACGAGATGTCGATCTCGATGCAGCAGACGACGCGCTCGCCGATCCTGTGCGAGGCGAAGGACTTTGTCACCGGCCTCTACGACGCCGAAGGGCGGATGCTCGAGCAGACGGAGAACCTGCCGATCCTCGCCTTCTCGCTCGCGCCGGTGTGCAAGCACATCCGGAAGTCCTTCGCCGACGACCTCCACCCCGGCGACGTCATCGTCCACAACGACGTGTTCAGCCTGGGCAACCAGAACAACGACGTCGCCGCGTTCAAGCCGGTCTTCTTCGACGGCGAGCTCGTCGCATGGACCGCGGTCAAGGGCCATCAGGCCGACATCGGCGGGGCCGTGCCCGGCGGCTACAACCCCAACGCCACCGAAGTGTGGCAGGAGGCGCTGCGCATTCCCGCCGTCAAGGTGATCGAGCAAGGGAAGTTGCGCAGGGACGTATGGGAGCTGATCCTCGCGAACATCCGCTTCGACATCGTCCGTCACGACCTGCAGGCGGAGATCGGCGCGTGCACGATCGGGGAGCGGCGCGTCGTCGCGCTGCTCGAGAAGTATGGACGCGAGCATTTCGAGGCGCACAAGGCGGTGCTGTTCGACGCGACGCGACGGATGATGGAAGCCGAGATCGCGAAGATCCCGAACGGCCGCTACTGCGGCGAAGGCCACGTGTTCTACGACGGCCGCCATCCCGGATCCACCTTCACGATCCGCGTCGACATCGACGTGACCGATCGCCGCATCCGGTTCGACTACTCGCGCACCGACGCGCAGACGAACGGCTTCGTCAACGGAACCTTTACCTCGAGCGCGTCCGCCACGATCCTGACGCTCCTGCAGATGGTGAATCCCGACATCCCGCACAACGAGGGGATGGTGGAGCCGATCGAGATCGTCATCCCGGAAGGAACGATCCTGAACGCCTCGTACCCGAAGGCGACGACGTTCGGCAACCACCTGTGCCCGCCCAACGCCGATGCGATCCAGCGCGCCCTCGCGCCGGCGATGCCCGATCGCGTGACCGCCGGCTGGAACAACCTGCTGTGCTCGCTCACGACGGGTATCGACGCCGAGAAGCGGGAGAAGTACGTCGACATCGGCTTCATGGGCCTCAAGGGCGGCTCGGGCGCGATGCGCGGCACCGACGGCTACGACCACATCGGAATGATCGACGCCTCCGGCGGCGTGCTCGACCAGGATTACGAAATGTTCGAGCAGCAGACGCCGCACACGCTGCTTCGGCATGAATACCTGGCGGACTCGGCCGGACCGGGGCAGTGGCGCGGCGGCCTGGGCGTCGAGACGATCTTCCGCATCGGCTCCGACGACACGCAGCTCGTCACGTTCGGCGACGGCGACTTCGAGCCCGCGTTCGGCCTGTTCGGCGGCGGGGACGGCACGCTGAACTTCATCCGCCTCACCTATCCCGACGGGCGCACGCTCGTGCCCAGGAACAAGGACCTGATCACCGGCGTGCCGAAGGGCACGATCTACCACCAGCAGGCGGGCGGCGGCGGCGGTTACGGAGACCCGAGACGGCGCGACCGGGCGCTCGTGCGCGACGAAGTGCGCAACGGCGTGATCTCGGCGCAGGCCGCGCGCGACGCCTACGGGCTCGAGGAGTAGATGGACTTCGCGCTCACCGCCGAGCAGCGGCAGATCCGGGACGTGTTCGCACGCTTCGTCGACGTCGAAGTGGCGCCGAACGCGGCGGCGATCGACGCCGCACACGCCTATCCGCATGCGGCGATGCGCAAGCTCGCCGAGCTCGGTTTTTTCGCGATGCGCTACCCCGCCGAAGTCGGCGGCGTCGGCCTCGACCTCGGTACGTTCTGCATCGCGCTCGCCGAGATCGCGCGCGGCTCGATGTCGCTCGCCGGATGCGCGGCGATGCAGGCGCTGATGGGGACGAAGTTCCTCCATCTGCTGGGCAGCGCGGACATCGTCGAGCGGCTGCTCACGCCCGCGCTGGCCGGCGACAAGATCGGTGCCATCTGCATGACCGAGCCCGATGCGGGATCGGATCTCGACGCGATCGCGACGACGGCGCGCAAGGTCGACGGCGGCTACGTGCTCGATGGCCGGAAAACGTGGGTGACCGCCGCACCGGTCGCCGACTTCTTCACCGTATTCGCGCGTGCCGGCGAAGCGAGAAGGCTCACGATCTTCCTCGCCGAGCGCGGCATGAAAGGTCTCGAGGTCGGCCGGGCGATCGAGAAGATGGGCGTCTGGGCGCTGCCGACGTCGGAGCTCGCCCTCGACGGCTGCTTCGTCCCGGACTCGCATCGCCTGAGCAGGGCCGAAGGCGACGGCGAAGAGCACCTTCGCAAGACGCTTGCCGAGATCCGCATCATCACCGGCGCGATGGCGCTCGGCGTCGCCCGCGCCGCGCTCGACGAATCCGTCCGCTACGCGGCCGAGCGCAGGCAGTTCGGCAAGCCCATCAACCGCTTCCAGGCCATTCAATCGAAGCTCGCGGAAATGGCGACCGACCTCGAAGCCGCCACGCAGCTCGTCCGCTACGCGGCGTGGCGCATGGACAGCGCGATACCGCACCACCAGGAGGCGGCGATGGCGAAGCTCTTCGCAACGGAAGCCGCCGCACGGATCTGCGACCAGGCGGCGCGCATCTTCGCGTCCTACGGCTACGCGATGGAGTTTCCGGTGCAACGGTACCTGCGGGACGCGCGCTTCACGCTGATCGGCGGCGGCACGAGCGAGATCCTGAAGCTCGTGATCGCCAAGGGATTGGCCGCCGGGGTGGCCGCATGACGCAACGAGAGCGCCCGATCAAGGTCGTCCTCGCGAAACCGGGGCTCGACGGCCACGACGTGGGCGCGAAGGTCGTCGCCCGCGCGCTGAGGGACGCCGGCATGGAAGTGGTCTACACCGGCCTGCGGCAGCCACCCGAGGCAATCGCGGAGATCGCGCTGCAGGAGGACGCCGACGTCATCGCGCTCTCCAGCCTCGCCGGGTCGCACCTCTCGTTCTGCCGGCGGCTCGCGCCGCTCCTGCGCGATGCCGGCCTCGACGACAAGCTGTGGGTGATCGGCGGGAACCTGCCGCGGCAGGATCACGATGCGTTGCGCGCGCTGGGGTTCAGGGGCGTGTTCGCGACGGGCTCGCGGCTGCCCGAGATCGTGCGGTTCATCGAAGGAAACGCGCCGTGAACGACCGCCTGCAGGAAGGACTCGCGCCCGTCGTCAACGAGTCGGGCATCGCAATCCAGCCCCTCTATACGCAGGCCGACGTCGACGGAAGCGGCGGCCTCGCGATGCTCGGGCTTCCGGGCGAGTACCCGTTCACGCGCGGCATCCATCCGCTGATGTACCGCAAGCGGCCGTGGACGATGCGCCAGTACACCGGCTTCGGCGATGCCGCCGACACCAACGCGCGCTTCAAATTCCTGATCGCGAACGGCCAGACGGGATTGAACGTCGCCTTCGACCTGCCGACGCAATGCGGCCTCGACTCCGACGACCCCCTTGCCGAGGGCGAGGTCGGCCGCGTCGGCATGGCGGTCGACACGCTGCGCGACTTCGAAATCGCGTTCGACGGCATCGACCTCGACGCCATCACCGTGTCGCTGACCATCAACGGCGCGGCCGCGATCCTGATCGCCATGTACCTCGCCATGGCGGAGCGCCGCGGCTTCGACGTCACGCAGCTCCGCGGCACCGCGCAAAACGACATCCTCAAGGAGTTCGTCGGCCGCGGCACGTGGATCTTTCCCGTGGAGCCGTCGCTGCGCCTCGTCGGCGACACGATCGAGTATTGCGCCGCGCGCGCGCCGAAGTACAGCCCGGTGTCCGTATGCGGCTACCACATCCGGGAGTCGGGCGCGAGCCCCGCGCAGGAGATGGCGTACGCGTTCTGCATCGCATGTGCCTACGCCGACGAAGTGCTCCGGCGCGGCGTACCGATCGACGAGTTCGCCGGCCGGCTGTCGTTCAACTTCAACATCTTCGGCAACCTCTTCGAGCAGGTCGCGAAGTTCCGCGCCGGACGCGGCCTGTGGGCGAAGATCGTCCGCGAGCGCTACGGCGCGAAGAAGGCCGGGTCGATGTGGATGCGGATGATCGCCGGCGGCGGCGGCAGTGGCCTCACGCTCGAGCAGCCCGAGCTCAACATCGTCCGGGGCGCCTACTATGCGCTCATCAGCGCGCTCTCGGGCGCGCAGACGATGGCGCTCTGCTGCTACGACGAGGCGTACACGATCCCGAGCGAGCGCGCGCAACGGATCTCACTTCGGACGATGCAGCTCCTGATCGAGGAAATGGGGCTGTGCGACACCGTCGACCCGCTCGGGGGCTCGTACTACGTCGAGACGCTGACGAACCGGATGCGCGCCGAAATGGAGCGCGCGATGGACGACGTCGACGCACGCGGCGGGATCGTCGGCCTGATCGCGACCGGAGCGATCCAGGCCGAGGTTTCGGCACGCGCGTACCGTCATCAGCTCGACGTCGAGGCCGGGCGCATCCGCAAGGTGGGCGTCAACTGTTACCGCGTCGACGAGGCGCTGCCCGAAGTCGAACTGCACCCGTACGACGAGGCCGGCGCGCGCGAGCAGGTTGCCGGGCTCGCGGAGGTCCGTCGCAGCCGTGATGCAGCGGCCGTCACGTGCGCGCTCGACGCCGTGCGCCGTGCAGCGCGTGACGGCGCGAACGCGATGCCCGCGATCGTCGAGGCGGTGAAGGCCTACGCGAGCGTCGGCGAGATCACCGCGGCGCTGAAGCAGGAATTCGGCGCGTACCGCGAACCGGTCCGCTTCTAGGAAAGGGCCATGGCGATCGAGGAATACTGGGCCCCGGCTTCGCTGCCCGACGCGCTCGAACATCTGCGCGGCGGCGACGTCACGGTGCTCGCGGGCGGCACGGACCTGATGCCGCAGTCGCACGCGGGCCGCGTCCGCTTCAAGCGCGGCCTCCTCAACATCCAGCGCATCGACGCCCTGCACGCGATCGAGCGCGTCGACGGCGTCGTTCGGATCGGGACGCTCGTCACGATCAGCGAGATCATGAGCGATCCGCTCGTGCGCGAGCGCTTCCCGATCCTCGTCGACGCCGGCGACCATTTCGCAAGCGATCAGCTTCGCAACGCGGCGACGCTCGGCGGCAACGTGTGCAATGCGTCGCCCGCGGGCGATACGCTGGTGCCGCTCCTCGTGCTCGATGCCGTCGCCGAGCTCGCGTCGCGCCCCGAGGGCGCCGTCGAGACGCGTCTCGTGCCGCTCGCGCACTTCTTTACCGGTCCCGGCAGGACGGTGCGCGCGGCGCACGAACTGCTGTGCGCGCTCCGGCTGCCGCTCCCGCCCGCGGGCTTCGTCGCTCGCTTCACCAAGTTCGGCACGCGGCCCGCCCTCGACATCTCGGCGGTCGCCATCGGCATCGGCGGCGTCAGGCGCGGGCGCACGCTCGTCGACGCCCGCGTCGCGTTCGGCGCGGTCGCGCCGATCCCGATGCGGGCGCGAGCCACCGAGGCGGCGCTCGAGGGCGCGACGCTCGACGGCCCGACCATCGAGCGCATTGCCGCCATTGCCCGCGACGAGGTGAAGCCGATCGACGATGTTCGCGCATCGGCGTGGTACCGGCGCGAGCTCGTGTTCAATCTGACCCGAAGGATGCTCGACCATGTCGCTCAAACGTGAGATCAGCCTCGTCCTGAACGGCGTGCACACCGCAGCCACGGTGCCGGTCGACATGAGCGCACTGACAATGCTCCGCGACGCGTTCGGCCTCACCGGCACCAAGTACGCCTGCGGCGAAGGCGAGTGCGGCGCCTGCACGGTGATCGTCGACGGGACGTCCCGCTGCGCGTGCCTGATGTTCGCCGTCGACTGCGACGGCCGCAGCGTCACGACGATCGAAGGCCTTGCGCGGGACGCTCTCGGCCAGAGGATCGAGCGCGCGTTCGTCGAGTGCGGCGCCGTGCAGTGCGGGTTCTGCACGCCCGGCATGGTAATGCAGGCGAAGTCCTGGCTCGAGACGCATCCGCATGCCACGCGCGCCGAGATCGAGCGCGCCATCGAAGGCAATCTGTGCCGCTGCACGGGCTATGTGAAGATCGTCGACGCGATCGAACGTGCCGCCCGCGCCGGGGATCCGCAATGAACGTCATCGAGAAGGAATCGCTGATCGGCAAGCGCATCGCGAAGCTCGATGCGCCCGAGAAGGCGAGCGGCAAGACGCGCTACATCCACGACCTCGATATGCCCGGCCAGCTCTACGGCAAGATCCTCCGCTCGTCGCGCGTGCACGCGCGCATCACGCGGATCGACACCAGCAAGGCGCGCGCTCTGCCGGGGGTCCACGCGGTGCTGACCGCGGCCGACGTGCCGCACCAGAGGCCGCTCGGCGTCGGCAAGGACCAGCTGCCGCTCAAGGGCGACAAGGTAAGAAGCCTTCGCGACGAGATCGCGGCGGTGGCCGCGGAGACCGAGGCGATCGCCGAAGCCGCGCTCGCGCTCATCGACGTCGAGTACGAGGACCTGCCGGGCCTGTCCGACGCGAGCGAGGCGCTCTCGCCCGGCGCGCCGATCATCCACGACGAGAAGGTCGCGTCCGCCGCGCCGCACGACGCGCTGAAGCCCGGCGCACCGGCCGACGCCGAAGCGCATCGGCACAACGTCGCGATGACGTTCGACTACGCGCAGGGCGACGTCGAGGCCGGCGAAGCGGAGTCGGACGTGATCGTCGACGGCTGGTTCAAGCTGCATTACGTCACGCACTGCTGCATGGGCGTGTCTGGCGTGATCGCCGAGTTCGACCCGTCCGGCAACCTCACGCTGCATTCGAACACGCAGGTGCCGTTCCTGCACAAGCGCGAGTTCGCCGAGATCCTCGGCATCGACCCGGGCCGCATCCGCATCATCCAGCCGCCGATCGGCGGTGGTTTCGGCTCGAAGCTCGACATCTACCCGTTCGAGCCGATCTGCGTGTTCCTCGCGCAGGCGACGAACCGGCCGGTCAAGCTCGTGTTCACGCGCGAGGAGGAATTCGTCGCGTCCCCCACGCGTCAACCGGTGCTGCTGCACCTTCGCAGCGGCGCGAAGAAGGACGGCACGTTCACGTTCCGCACCTGCGAGACGCTGCACGACAACGGCGCGTACACGTCGTGGGGCGCGACGACGCCCTTCGTGATGATGCAGACGATCTCGTCGCTGTATCGCGTGCCGCACTGCAAGTACCACACGACCGCCGTCTATACGAACAATCCGTACGCGGGCTCGTTCCGCGGCTACGGCAACCTGCAGGCGACGTTCGCCGTCGAGCAGCAGATCGACGAGCTCGCCGAGAGGCTCGGGCTCGATCCGCTGGCGATCCGGATGAAGAACGCGCAGGACCCCGGCGAGACGACGCCGCAGGGCATGCACTTCAAGACCTGCGGACTCAAGCAATGCCTGACGACGGCCGCCGAAGCGTCGGACTTCCTCGCGAAGCACGAAGCGGCAACCGCCGCGCAGTCGGGGCCCGACCGCTACAAGCGTGGCGTCGGCATCGCGTCGATGCTGCACGTGGGCGGCGGCGCGAAGATCTACCCGTCCGACGGCTGCGGGACGATCCTCAAGATCGACGACTTCGCGCACGTGACGCTCCTGACCGGCGCCTCCGAGATCGGCCAGGGCTCCGAGACGGTGCTCGCACAGCTCGTCTGCGAGGAGCTCGGCGTCCCGCTCGACGCGGTCACGGTCGTCAACAACGACACCGACATCACGCCGTGGGACGTCGGCGTCCACGCGAGCCGCACGACGTTCATCGGCGGCAACTCGGCGATCGGTGCCGCACGCAAGGCGAAGACGAAAGTCCTCGCCGCAGCGGCGAAGGTGATGGGAACGCCCGAGAGCGAGCTCGACCTGCGCGGTGGCCACATCGTCGATGCCGCCACCGGCGAGGCCTTGATGAACCTCGCCAAGCTGTTGCGCTCGCTGCACTTCTCCGACAAGGCCGAGCTCGTCATGACGACGCACTACTACGAGCCGCCGTCGAAGCACCAGGACAAGCAGTTCAAGGGCGACGTGTCGGCGGCGTACGCGTGGGCGACGCAGGTCGTGGAGGTGGAGGTCGATGTCGAGACCGGGATCGTGCGGCTGCTGAAGGTCACCGGCGCGCACGACGTCGGCCGCGTGCTGAACCGCCTCGGCATCGAGGGACAGA
>JBLMWW010000260.1:0-12813 GCA_050257435.1 Rudaea sp. | reverse complement strand
TGGCTCATGTTCGGCGCGATTCGCGAAGACGACAACCGGAGCGAGGACCCGCCTACGCCGCAAGATGTCGCTCCCGGCATCGCGCGACCGCTGCACCACTTCTTCGATCCCTACTTCAATCGACCGCTGACCGTCGCCGGCCTGGAGCTAATCGACAACGACGTGTGGAAGGCCGTGGATTGGGCAATCGGCGCACGAGATGCCTTCACGGATCCGAACCTGAAGCAATGGCCTCGTCGCAACTGGTTCAGCGTGTTCGACGCCCGCGAATCGATGTTCCGGGCATTGACCCTGTTGGCCTACGACGGCGCTGAATATGCCGATCTCGCGGCCGGCGTCGACGCGCCGACGAAGCAGGACTGGCGACAGCGTTACTGGGCCACGGCCTTTCGCGCTTTAGGCGACGTGCTCCATCTCAACCAGGACATGGCGCAGCCGCAGCACACGCGGAACGAGCCGCACTCGGGCAAGCTGTGTCCTACTTCGAATATCTGTCCCGCCGGCCATACCAGCGTGTACGAGAAGTACATGAATGCGCGTGCGCTGGGAGCCGCATCCTTCAAGTCCGGTGCCCCGTTCGAGCTCGTGAGGGACATCCAGCCCAGGCCGCTCCCTCTAGGCTCCTATCCCGTCCCCGCGTTCGCGAACTACACCGACTACTGGAGCACCTCACCGGGCACGGGCAGCCTCGCCGGCAAGGGTCTCGCCGACTACAGCAACCGCGGATTCTTCACGGCCGCCAACAACCTCGGCGCCAATCCGTACGTCGCGCCGTCCAACGCCTGGACCGACTACACGATCGGCGTCGTCGCCGCGCCCAACTGGGACGGCACCGTCTCGACGGATCCGACCCCCGTCTTCGTTCATTACGGGCCGGTCGCCGACAGCCTCACCGGGTCGACGGCGCTGAACGTGCCCCTGACCTCGTTCGGCATGTGGGACCAATTCCTGTCCTCGAAGTCGCTGCCCGCCAAGTATTCCCTCAACCGCCTCAACTACGACGCGATGGCCGACCTGCTCCTCCCGCGGGCGGTCGCCTATTCCGCCGGCCTGATCAACTACTTCTTCCGCGGCCGCATCGACATCGCGCTGCCCGACGAAGGCGTCTTCGCGCTCGCCGATCATGCACCCGACGACGGGTTCACGCTGGTGCGCGCCAGGATCAGGAACGTGACGCCGCCTTTCGTCGATGCGCAGGGGAGCGCGCAGGCGCAGGACATGAGCGGCGGTCAGTTCTTCGCCGTCGTCCGCTATCACAAGGATCGGAAGTACGTCCCCGGGCTCGACACCATCGTCGGGATCGCGCCCTGCGAGGACGCGGCGACCATCATCAACACGACCCGCGTCGGCGACTCCACCCCCTGCCGCGACGGCGTCGAGGAGATCGTCGTCTCGCGTCCCGTCTACGCGGTGTCGCTTGCCGCCGACGAGCAGAAGCTCGTCGAGTTCGACTTCGCCGATTCGCCGATCCCGTTCGGCATGACCGACGTCGTGCTGCAAATCGTCTACCGCGGCGAGCTCGGCAGCGAGTCGGACGCGGTCGCCGTCGGCACGATGGACCTCTCGGAGCCGACGTACTTCACGTATCAGAACGCAAGCGACTACATCCACATCGGCGATCACGTCTACACCCGCCCGGAGGTCGACGCCAGCATCGAACTGCTGTCACAAGTCCAGCCGCCGTACTGCGTCGACTATCAGCAAAGCCCGCCGCGCCTGCGCCCCGAATGCCTCCAGCCGTTCGCGCTCGACCTCACGGTGGCCTTCGCCGACCTCGGCAAGCCGATCGCCCAGGTCGCGGGGCTGCCGAGCCGCCGCTTCATGCGCATCGTGTACCTCACGGTGGCCGACGAGGGCTTCGACCCGCCGGTCAAGAAGAAGTCGTCGCGAACGATCAAGGTCGTCGCACGCAAGCACGGCACCCGCGAAAAGGCCTTTCTGTATCAGGACGGCACGTGTCTTCCCCTCGATCCCTTCCAGATCCCGCCCCGCCATGCGCAGCTTTCCGTGATCTCGGCGACCGAAGTCGCCTATCACCTGCAACGGCTCGGCACGCTCCGCGGGGTCAACGGCTGGCTCAACGTGTCGTGCGTCTGCAACGGCGACGACGCGGTCCCGGGTACGCCGGACGACCGCGCGGACGTCATGTTGCCGCTCACGCCGGGGAGCGACGAGGCGCGGCCCTACGCCGTCACGATCATGCCGGACTATCTGTAGTCATCGACGGGCCGGCGCGAGCCAGCCTTCACGCCGCGCGCAGCGCATCGACGATCTTCATCCGCGCCGCGCGCGCCGCCGGAAGGAATCCGCCGACGAAGCCCATCGCCAGGGCGAAGGCAAGCGAGGCTGCGACGATCCCCGGCGTGAGCGTGAACGAGAAGGCGATCTCCGCGAACGTCTGGAAATTCGTCGTCGAGATCGACATCGCCTGCATGCCCGACGCGGCTGCGACGCCGGCCACGCCTCCGATCAAGCCCAGGAGCAGCGCCTCGCCGAGGAACGCCACGAGTATCGCCGCCCGCGAGAAGCCGAGCGCCCGCAGCGTCCCGATCTCCGCGGTGCGCGATGCCACGCTCGCATACATCGTGATCGCCGCGCCGATGACCGCGCCGATCGAGAAGATGATCGAGATCGACGTGCCGAGGTAGCCGATGAACCGCGAAAGCGCCTCGGACTGCTCGGCATAGAAACGCTTCTCGCGCTTGGCCTCGAGCGTGAGCCGAGGGTCGTTCTCGATCGCCATCTTCACGTCGTCGAAACGGACCGGATCGGTGAGCTTGAACAGCATCGACGAATAGCCGGTTCGGCGAAACGCCTGCAGCATCTGCTCCGCGTCGCCCCAGATCTCCGAATCGAACGCGGTGCGGCCGGCGTCGAACACGCCGACGACCTGCCAGTCGCGCGAGGCGAAGCGCAGCGTCTCGCCGAGCCCGGCACCCTGGAATCCTTCCGCGATCGAACGCCCGGCGATCACCTCCGCCGTCCCGGGGTGGAACATCCGCCCTTCGACGAGGCGCACCTGCGGGCGCAGCGCGAGGCCGGCGGCCATCACGCCGCGTATGACCACGTTCGCCGGCGTGCCCGACGCGCGCTTCGGCAGGTTGATCAGGACCACCGGTTCCTTGGACACGAGCGGCCGTCCGTCGGCGCCCGCCGCGATCTGCGGCAGGCTCTCGACCACCGCGGCCTGCGAGCGCGAGATCCCGCTTTGCACCTCGGTCTGCGAGCTGCGGCGGATGACGACGACGTTGTCGTCCTGCCCCGTTGCGACCAGCGTGCGCTGCAAGCCGGCGGACAACATCAGCACCGTCGCGAACACGTAGACGACGAGCGCCATGCCGCCGGCGGTCAAGGCCGTGGTCAGGCGCCTCGCGACCAGATTGCGCGCGATGTATTCCAGCGGCACGGCCATCAGCGCGAGCCCTCCACGCAAACCGGGCAAACCAGCCCGAAGCCGGCCGCTTCGCGGTCGGCCTCCTCCCCCGATGGAGGGGGCGAGCGCCTGGCACGGCCGAGCGCGCTCACCCGATCGCCCGCAGGCCGTCGACGATGCGCACGCGCGCGGCACGCCACGCCGGAACCGCTGCCGCCACGAGGCCCACGACCACGGCGGCGACGAGCTGCATGACGACCGTTTGCTGCGACACCTTGAATCCGGCGAGGATCGAGCCGATCGTGCTCGCAAACGCCTGCGCGAGCGGAAACGTCAGCGCCACGCCGAGCAGCCCGCCGACGAGGGCGATCGCCATCGATTCGGCGAGGATCAGCAGCGCCACGAATCCGTTGCCGAAGCCGATCGCCTTGAGCGTCGCATATTCACCGTAGCGCTCGCGCGCGGTCATGGCCATCGTGTTCGCCATCACGGCCATGATGATGACGATCACGACGTAGCTCACCGCCTGAATCGCGAGCAGGATCGCCTCCGACATCGAGACGAAGCCGAGCTGGAACGCCTTCTCGGTCTCCGTCAGCGTCTCCGCAAGCGAATTGCGAAACGTCGCATCGATCGCCTGCGCGACCGGTGCCGCGTCCTCGGCGTTGCGCAGAAGCTCGACGAAGACGCCCGCCTGGTCGCCGCGGCCGGGATAGCGCCGCTTGATCGTCTCGTTCAGGTAGTCGAAGTGGAAGAAGAAGGTCGAGGTGTCGGTTCCCTCGTCCTTGCCCTCGTAGATGCCGCGCAGGTTGAACGTCCACGTGCCCGGGTAGATCGTGCCGCGCAGCGGGATCTGGTCGCCCACCTTCCAGCCGTACTTGTCGGCGAGCTTGCGACCGGCGACCGCCCCCACGCGATCGCTCTCGAACGCGCGCCGCGCGTCGTCGGACAGCACGAACTCGGGGTACAGGTCGAAGTAGCTCGGGCTCACCGCGAACTGGGCGAAGAAGTTGCGCTCGCTGACGTAGATCCCGCCGAACCAGTTCGCCCACGCGACCGCCGCGACGCCGTCGATCTGGCGGATCTTTTGCGCGTACGTGAGCGGCAGGGGAAACACGAGCGAAACGGAGCTCCGCGTGACGAGCCGCGCCGAAGAGCTCGCGTTGGCGCCGGCGTACCAGGCGTCGACGATCGTGCGCAGCATGCCGAAGGCGGCGATCGCGACCACGATGCCGACGATCGTGAGCGTCGTCCGCAGCTTGTGACGAAACGCGTTGCGCAGGACGAGGAGCGGAAGGAACATTTCCGCGCTACGCGACGAGCACGCCCTTCTCGAGGTGCACGAGCCGGTGCGCCTTCTCCGCCGCCTTGGGGTCGTGCGTCACCATGATGATCGTCTTGCCGAGCTCGTCGTTGAGCTGCTCGAGCAGGCCGAGGATCTCCTCGGCGGTGACCCTGTCGAGGTCGCCCGTCGGCTCGTCGGCGACGATCAGCGTGGGGTCGGTGATGAGCGCGCGCGCAATCGCGACGCGCTGCTGCTGGCCGCCGGAGAGCTCGTTCGGCAGGTGCGTCGCGCGATCGGAGAGCCCGACGAGCGCGAGCGCCATCTCGACCCGCTCGCGCCGCTCGCGTCGGGACAGGGACGTCAGTTGCAGCGGCAGCTCGACGTTCCCGAACGCGCTCAGCACGGGCATCAGGTTGTAGAACTGGAAGATGAAGCCGACGTGCGTCGAGCGCCAGAGCGCGAGCTCCGACTCGGACAGCGCGGCGATGTCGACCCCGGCGACGCGAATCTCGCCCGACGAGGGCTTGTCGATGCCCGCGATCAGGTTGAGGAGCGTCGTCTTGCCCGACCCCGAGGGCCCCATGAGCGCGACGTATTCGCCGGCGGCCACGTCGAGGTCGATGTCCACGAGCACCGGGATCAACTGATCGCCGCGAACGTAGTATTTCGACAAATCGCGTATCGCCACGATCGGCGGCGCGGCCGAATGCGCGGCAAGGCGCGCATCCGTCGCGCCGGCCGACGAAGAGGGCGCGGGACGTCGGTCCTCCGTCATTTGGCCGCCTGCACGGGCGCACCGCCGCGCATCGCAGCGGACGGATGCGACACCGCCTTCTCGCCCGGCTTGACCTCGCCCGCGATCGCCGTGGTATCGCCGACGGTCGCGCCCGGCGTCACCGGCACCTCGACCGCACGCCCGTCCCGGACCACATAGACGACGCTGTGGCCGTCGCGCTGCACGATCGCGTTCGACGCGACCGCGACGAGCGGCTTCTGCTGCTCGGCCGTCACTTCCTGCGAGAGGAAGCTTACCTTCGCGCTCATCTCCGGCAGCACGCGCGGGTCGATCGCGTCGAACCGGACCTTGGTCATCACCGTCGCCTTCGCGCGATCGACGGTCGGCACGATGCGGCTGATGTGGCCGCGAAAGCGCACGTCGGGCAGCGCGTCGAGGATGATCTCGGCCGGCTGCTCCACGTGCACCTTCGCGAGGCTCGATTCCGAGACGTCCGCCTCGACCTCGAGCGTGCCCATATCGGCCATCGAGACGACCGCGCCCTTCGAGTCGGTCGCGTTGGAGAAGGGCGTCACGAGGTCGCCGACGTTCGCGCTCTTCGACAGGATGACGCCGTCGAACGGCGCACGGATCTCGGTGTAGTCGACGGCGACTTGCGCATTCCGTGCGTTGGCGAGCGCGGAGTTGAGGTTCGCCTGCGCGCTCGCGACCGCCGCTCGCGCGCGATCGACGCGCGCCTTCGCGCTATCGAGCGCGGATCGCGAGATGAAGCCCTGGCCGACGAGCTCCTCGCTGCGGCGATACTCGACCTGGGCGTTGTCGCGCTCGACCTCGGCCTGCCTGACGTTGGCGCGCGCGGCGCGCACGACCGCCTCCGCGGCCTGTGCCTGCGCAACGACGTCGCGGTTGTCGATCCGCGCGATCACGTCGCCGGCCTTGACGCGCGATCCTTCGGCGACGCCCAGCCATTCGAGTCGTCCCGTCGCCTTCGACGAGATCGCCGCCTTGCGCTGTGCGACGACGTATCCCGTCGCATTTAGAACCACGTATTGCTGGGACGGATACGTCACGACGATCGGGGTCGTCGCCACCGCTTCCGGATGCGGCCTGAGCCAATACGCGGCGGCGCCGCCCGCGACGAGCACCGCGAGGATGGCGAGCACGATCCATCGGCGGCGGCGGCGGCGCCGGATCGGCGCCATCGTACGGTCGATGCGAAGCTTGGAAAGGTCCGGGCTGGGCGAGGTCACGGCGCGCGTTGCGGGCACCCAAATGAATTGCCGGCCATGACGGCCGGCAACCTCATTTTACCGCGGCGAAGCCGAATCGCCTCGCGCGGAAGATGGCGTCGCGCGCGAGCGGCCGAGCCCTTACACGCGGACGTCGCCCCCGCCGCCGGGCGCAGGCGTTGGACGGGCGACGGGCGCGGGTCGCGTCGAACGCCTGAGGAACAGCCACACGCCAATCCAATAGGCCGCGAGCGCGAGCAACGGCAACAGCGCCGGGCGCGCGCGATAGCCGGTGAACGACGCGATCATGCCACCCAACCGGCCGGAATCGTCGAGCAACCGCGACGTGTCCCAGACGGGATCGACGAGCGCCGGCAGCACGTCGAGCGCAATCAGCTTGTCCACCGCCGACACGAGCAGTGCGCCGGCGAGCAGGAGTAGCAGGATTTCACTCACGCGAAAGAACAGTCGCCAGGAGAGAAGGCGCGAACCCTGCTGCAACGCCCAGAACGTCGCGAACGCCGCAACGATGCCGAGCACGAGCACGATCGGAAGATTCGCGATCCCGCCGCTCCCGGCCCCGAGGCCGTAGAGAAAGACCACCGTTTCCGCCGTTTCGCGCCCGACGGCGAGCGCGACGACGACGAGAAGTCCCCACCAGTTCGCCGCACGCGCATTGCGCGCCATGCTCGACTCGAGGTCCTTCCTGAACGTGCGGCCGTGACGCCGCATCCAGAACACCATCTGGACGATCAGTGCCGAGGCGACCAGCATGATCGCGAGCTGGAAGTAGTCGAGCGCCGTGCCCGACAGCGACGACGCGATGCCGAGCATGACCAGCGCGAGCCCGATCGCGAGCGCCGCGCCCGCCGCGACGCCGCCCCAGAGGAAGCGCATGCCCGTTGCCGCATCGGGCCGGTGCTTGAGCCATGCATAGAGGATGCCGACGACCAGCATGGCCTCGGCCGATTCGCGCCAGACGATGAAGAGTGCGTTGCCCATGCCGACTCCGCCGTTACCGGGCGACGAGCTTTCCCTGCCCGGTCTTCTCGTGGAACTCGTCGAAGAACCGGTATTCGCCGGCCTTCAGCGCCCGGAGCGAGAACGTCGCCTTGCCGCCCGGCGGGATCACCTTCTCCTGGCGCAGATCGCGGCTCTCGAATTCCATCGCGGACTTGCCCTGATTGTGCACCTCGAGGCGCACCGCCTTGCCCGCGGGCACGTCGATCACGGCGGGCTCGAAGGCGCCATCGCGCGCGACGAGCTTGAACACCGTCGCCTCGTCGGCGCCGAACGCGGGCGTCGCCAAGGCCAGGGCCAGAAGGAGCGCGGGCCACCTGGGCCGCGCGAGCGTTTGGGTCATCTCCACGATCGACTTTTCCGGGGTTCGTCCTGCCACGCGGGCGCCCCATGCGCCCCGCGTTTTCAGCAGGATAGCAGAGGAAGCGCCAGGATGTAAATAATAATTATTATCATTTGATCTGGATCAAGACCGGCGCCGAATTTCGGGCGAGCGGGCCCGATCGGCCGCTGGATAGCGCCTTCCCGGGCGCCGGGCCGCGGGCTTCCCGGCGCCTGGTCCACGCCTAACCCCCGTCGGCCGGCGTGGCGCCCGTCGCCAGCGTCCCCGCGCGCCGGCCGCGTCGCCATGCCTCCCCGCTGATCAACACGAGCCCGATCCCGATCAGCGCGATGCCCGTCCACTCGTTGGCGGCCAGCCGCTCGCCGAAGATGGCCATCGACGATACGAGCGCGATGACGGGGATCGCGAACATGTTGAGCGAGGCGGTGCCGGCGGGGAGCCAGCGCAGGATTTCCATCCACGCGATGAAGCCGCCGGCGGTCGCGACGACGCCGACGATGATCAACAGTACGACCTGCGCCACGCTCCATTGCGTCGCCGGAACGCCGTACCACCACGGCAGCAGCGTCAGCGGCAGGACGCCGAGAAGCATCTGCCACGCCATGAAGCTCAGCATGTCGAAATCGCGCCCGCGCTGATAGTGCTTCATCGCGATCGTCCCCGCGGCCCAGCCGAAGCCGGAGAGCACCGCCCAGAGCTTCGGCGCGAGATCGCCCTCCCAAGACCACGGCGCGACGACGAGCAGCAGCCCGGCGAACGCGAACCCGATCGCGAAGCCCTGCAGCGCGCGCACGCGCTCGTGGAGGATGGGCCACGCGAGAAGCAGCGTCCAGAACGGCATCGTGAAAACGAGCACCGACGTGCGCCCCGCGCCGCCGCCTGCGACCGCGAGCGTCGTCGCGCCGAAGTTGATCGTCGTCTGGAAGAATCCCGTGACGATCACGGCGCGCCAGCTTTGCGGCCGGACGCGCCCGCCGCGTGCGAGCAGCACGGCGAACAGCGCCGCTGTCGCGAGCCACGTGCGATGCACGTTGAACTCGAGCGGATGCGCGTGCATCAGCGCGGCCTTCATCGCCGACCAGTTCAGGCCCCAGACGAGCGTCAGGAGCGCGAGCGCGACGTACGCCGCGCGCCGCGAATGCACGCCGAATCCACGCGCGCTCACTGGTCTACCCTCCGCGCTTCGCGCTGCGGGGCTGATTCGCGCTTGGGGCGGCCCTGCGCGCTCAAGCGGCGAGGAACGGCTCGATCAGCGCGGCCACCGCGGCCGGCTGGTCGTGGTGCAGCATGTGCCCGGCATCGGGGACGGTGGCGAGCCGCGCGTTCGGCACCTGCACGACGCGCCGGCGCACTTCGTCGAGGCCGTCCGCGCCGGCCTCGCCCTCGGGATGCGTCGCGAGCCAGCGCGGAATCTCCGAATCCTCCGCGGCGATCCACAGCACCGGCGCGGTGATGTTGCGCCAGATCGCGAAGATCTCGTCCATCCGGTAGACGTGCGGGAACGGCAGCTTGTGGCGCGGATCGGATACGAGCTCGGCGCGGCCGTCGGGAAACGTCGCGGCCCAGTGCCCGGCGAGGAACTCGGCCTTGTCGCGCGGAAGGCGCGGATTCTTCTTCTGCAATCGATCGGCGACCGCGCCGATGTCGGAATAGGTGCGAAAGGGCGGCGGATTCGCAATCGCGTCGAGCCAGGCGGCCACCTTGCGCGGCGCGGCATCGGGAGACTCCGCCGGGATGCCGAAACCCTCGAGCGAAACCACGCGCCGCACGCGTGACGGCCGCACGCCAGCGTAGTTCATCACGACGTTGCCCCCGAGGCTGTGGCCGACGAGGCGCGCCGGCTCGTTGGGCACGAAGTGCGCGAGCAGCGCCTCGAGATCCGCGATGTAGTCGTAGAACCAGTAACCCTGCGCTTGCCAGGCCGAACGGCCGAAGCCGCGCAGGTCGGGGGCGATCGCGTGCCAATCGCCGTGCAGCGCATCGACGAGAAACTGGAACGACGCGCCGACGTCCATCCATCCGTGCAACAGAACGAGCGCCGGCGCGTGGGGATCGCCCCAGGTCTGCACATGGTGGCGTTCGCCGCGGATGTCGACGAACTGCGACGTCGAAGGCCTGCGCGACGGGGGCGTCACTGGTTAGGAGCGGCTCGCTTCGGCAGGCATGGCGTGCGAACGGGCCCTACTTCCTGTGGCAAAGCGCGATGCCGTCCTGCCAGCCGGTGCGATAGTTGGGATCGCCGGAAAAGCGCGCGGCGTCCTTGCGTTCGGCGCCCGACGCGCTTGCGCAACCGTCGGCGTACCCCTGGCGGTACGGCAACGGGAACCCGGACAGGTTGACCTTCGGCGGAGGCGGCTCGACGTGGCGCGGCAACGGTGCCGCGGGTGCCGGTGCGGGCGACGGGCCCGGCACGCTCGCGCAGCCGTACGCCAGCGCGGCGACGGCCAGCGCGCACCCGACCTTGCGCAGGTCGATGCGTTGCGCGAACGATCGCGATGCGCGGTGCGCGAGCATGATTGCAGGTGCGAAGGCTTGGCGTTGACGGGGTACAATTTTAACAGCCCCTCGTGTCCACATGTCATCGCCCGGCTTCGTCCACCTGCGCCTGCACAGCGAGTATTCGATCGCGGACGGGACGGTGCGCATCGACGATGCCGTGGACGCTGCGCGCGCCGACCGTATGCCGGCGCTCGCGCTCACCGACCTCGCGAACCAGTTCGGGCTGGTCAAGTTCTATCGCGCGGCGCGCGCGCGCGGCATCAAGCCGATTCCCGGCTGCGACGTGTGGATCGCGAACGAGCGGGAGCCCGACCAGCCGACGCGTGCGCTGCTGCTCGTCGCCACGCGCGAGGGCTACCTGCGCCTTTGCGACTGGCTGTCGCGCGCTTACCTCGCGCACCAGCATCGCGGGCGCGCGCACTTCGAGCGCGCATGGTTCGCCGAAGGCACCGACGGCCTGTTCGCGCTCTCCGGCGCGCGTGACGGCGATGTCGGCCAGGCGCTGCTCCAGGGCAACGACGTGGCGGCGAAGCGGCTCGCGCGCGAGTGGGCGGCCGCGTTTCCGCGCCGCTACGTTCTCGAAGTGCAGCGTGCGGGGCATCCGGACGACGACGCGCTCGTTCGCGCGACCGCGGCGCTCGGCGACGAGCTCGGCGTGCCGATCGTCGCCACGCATCCCATCCAGTTTCTCACCGCCGACGACTTCCGGGCGCACGAGGCGCGGGTGTGCATCGCCGAGGGACACACGCTTTCGGATACGCGCCGACCGCGGCGCTTCACGCCTCAGCAATACTTCCTGACGCAGGCGCAGATGGCGGAGAGGTTCGCCGACCTGCCCGAAGCGCTCGCCAACAGCGTCGCGATCGCGCAATGCTGCAACCTCGACATTCCGCTCGGGAAGAATCACCTGCCGCAGTTTCCCACGCCGGCCGGCGTCTCGCTCGACGATCACCTGCGCGCGGAAGCCGAAGCCGGCCTCGCGCGCCGGCTCGCGCAGCTCTATCCCGATCCCGTCGTGCGCGAGCGCCGCCACGCCGAGTACGCCGCGCGTCTCGACTTCGAGGCGAAGACGATCGTGCAGATGGGGTTCTCGGGCTACTTCCTGATCGTCGCCGACTTCATCAACTGGGCGAAGAACAACGGCGTGCCCGTTGGGCCGGGGCGCGGCTCGGGTGCGGGCTCGCTGGTTGCGTATTCGCTCGGCATCACCGACCTCGATCCGCTGCGCTACGCGCTGCTCTTCGAGCGGTTCCTCAATCCCGAGCGGATCTCGATGCCCGACTTCGACATCGACTTCTGCCAGGACGGACGGGATCGCGTGATCGAGTATGTCAAGCACAAGTACGGCGCCGACTCGGTGTCGCAGATCGCCACGTTCGGCACGCTGGCCGCGAAGGCCGCCGTGCGCGACGTCGGTCGCGTGCTCGACCTCCCCTATTCGTTCGTCGACGGCATCGCGAAGCTGATTCCGTTCCAGCCGGGCAAGACGGTCACGTTGCGCCGGCGCAAGGGCGACCCCGAGCCCAACGTCATCTACGCGCGCGAGGTCGAGCCGCTCATCGACCAGCGCGAGGCCGACGAGGAGGAGGTGCGCGAGCTCCTGGCGCTTGCGTGCGAGCTCGAGGGCCTGCCGCGCAACGTCGGCATGCATGCCGGCGGCGTCCTGATCGCGCCCGGCAAGCTGACGGACTTCTGCCCGCTCTACGTGCAGCCGGGCGCACAGGCGCCGGTGTCGCAGTTCGACAAGGACGACGTCGAGGCGATCGGCCTCGTCAAGTTCGATTTCCTCGGCCTCACCACGCTCACGATCCTCGACTGGACCCGCCGCTACGTGAACCTGCTCACGCCGGAGTCATCGATCGATCTCGCCGAGCTGCCGCTCGACGACGGGCCGACGTTCGACGTTTTCCGCAAGGCCAATACGACCGCGGTGTTCCAGTTCGAATCGCGCGGCATGCGCGAGCTGCTCAAGCAGGCGCCGCCGACGCGCTTCGAGGACATCATTGCGCTCGTCGCGCTCTACCGCCCGGGGCCGATGGAGCTCATCCCCGATTACAACGCGCGCAAAAGCGGCCGCGAACGGGTCGAGTACCTCGACCCGCGCCTCGCGCCGATCCTGGAGCCCACCTACGGCGTGATGGTGTACCAGGAACAGGTGATGCAAATCGCGCAGGTGATCGGCGGCTACACGCTCGGCAACGCCGATCTGCTGCGCCGCGCGATGGGCAAGAAGAAGCCCGAGGAGATGGCGCAGCATCGCGACATCTTCGTCAGCGGCGCCGAGCGCAACGGCCTCGCGCGCGCGAAGGCGACGCAGCTCTTCGACCT
>JBLMWW010000259.1:0-3027 GCA_050257435.1 Rudaea sp. | reverse complement strand
TCGCCGCAATTGTCGCGAAAGCCGTCGGCGCGCGGACGCGGGGTGATTGGCGTCAGGATCCGGCGGCGCGGACCTTCCAGGCCCTTCGGATTGCGGTGAACCGGGAGCTCGACGAAGTGGCCCTCGCGTTGCCCCGGATGACGCCACTGCTCGCGACGGGCGGGCGCCTCGTCGTCGTCAGCTTCCACTCGCTCGAGGACCGCATCGTCAAGCGCTTCCTCGCGTTCGCCTCGCAGCCGTTCGGGGGTGACGCGCGGCTTGCGCGCGTGCCGATCGCGCACGCGGCGCTGCCCCGTCCGCCGCTGGCGATCGTGGGGCGCGCGGTCAAGCCCTCCGCGGACGAGGTGGCGCGCAACCCGCGGGCGCGGAGCGCGGTGCTGCGGGTCGCCGAGCGCACGGACGCGCCGCTGCCGGCCGACTGGCCGCGCGGCTTCGCGGGAGTGCCTGCGTGACGCGCGTGAACGTGCTCCTGCTTTGCGTGCTCGTCGCGTGCGCGCTTTCGCTCGTCACGTCGCGCCATCAGGCACGCCGGCTCTTCGTCGAGCTCGAGCGCGAGCAGGCGCGCGCACGGCAGTTCGACGTCGAGTTCGGCCAGCTTTCGCTCGAGCAGTCGACGTGGGCGATGCCTGCGCGCGTCGAAAAGATCGCGCGTGAATCGCTGCACATGCAGATGCCC
Source organism: Rudaea sp. (assembly GCA_050257435.1). GTDB lineage: Bacteria > Pseudomonadota > Gammaproteobacteria > Burkholderiales > Casimicrobiaceae > VBCG01. The sequence continues at coordinate 2,351 of JBLMWW010000259.1, read as the reverse complement.
GTGTCCTCGCGCATCGAGATCGTCGAGTCGGCCGACGCGGCGGTCCACAAGGACGGCGACCGGTGAGCGCGCGGGCCCCGAAGCGCGCAGCGCGGAGGGAAGTCCAGTGAGAGCGGCGCCGCGCAAGCCCGTCGCGCCCCCGGCCGAGCTGCCGCGCTCGCGCGCCCTCGTGCTCTTCGGCGCGCTCGCGGCGCTCTTCGCGATGCTGCTCGGCCGCTCGCTCTATCTGCAATGGCTCGAATACGGGTTCCTGCAGGGACAGGGCGCGGCGCGTTTCTCGCGCGAGCTCGAGGTGCCCGCGCATCGTGGCCGCATCGTCGACCGCAACGGCTCGGCGCTCGCGATCTCGACGCCGGTGAAGTCGCTGTGGGTGTTCCGCGACAAGGTCGACGCGACGCCCGCGCAGCTCAAGTCGCTCGCCGCCGTGCTCGAGACGACGCCGCGCGATCTCGCCGCGCGGCTCGCGGGCGACGGCGAGTTCGCGTTCGTCGCGAAGCAGCTCGCGCCCGAGACGGCGGTGCGCGCGATGCAGATCGGCATCAAGGGATTGAACGAGCAGAACGAGTACCGGCGCTACTATCCGGGTGGCGAGGTGACCGCGCAGATCATCGGCTTCACCGGCGACAAGGATCTGGGCCAGGAAGGCATCGAGCTCGCGCAGCAGAAGTGGCTCGGCGGCACGCCGGGAAGCCGCCGCGTCATCATCGACCGCCGCGGCGACATCGTAGAGGACGTCGCCGCGATCCGTGCGCCGCAGGCCGGCCGTGACCTCGCGTTGTCGATCGATTCGCGCCTGCAGTACCTCGCGTTTCGCGAGCTCAAGACGGCGATCGAGCAGCACAAGGCGAAGGCCGGCGGCCTGTGCATCCTCGACGCGAAGACCGGCGAGATCCTCGCGCTCGCGAACTGGCCGACGTACAACCCGAACCGCCGCGACCGGATCGCGCGCGAACGCATGCGCAATCGCGCGTTGACCGACACCTTCGAGCCCGGCTCGACGATGAAGCCGTTCACGATCGCCGCGGCGATGGAGGCGGGCAAGGTGCGTCCCGGCACGGTGATCCACACCGAAGCGGGCCAGATGACGATCGGCAAGTACACGATTCACGACGCGCACCGCGCGGGCCCATTGACCGTCGAGCAGGTGATCCAGAAGTCGTCGAACGTCGGCGCGGCGAAGATCGCGCTCTCGCTTCCCGCCGAGACCCTGTGGCGGATGTTCTCGGAAGCCGGCTTCGGCACCGCGCCCGGGACCGGGTTTCCCGGCGAGGTGGCGGGAAGGCTGCGGTCGCCGAAGACCTGGAAGCCGATCGAGCAGGCGACGATGGCCTACGGGCACGGGCTCTCGGTGAACCTCGTCCAGCTCGCGCACGCGTACATGATCTTCGCCGACGACGGCGAATTGAAGCCCGTGACGCTGCTCAAGACCGACGGCGCCGTCGCCGGGCGGCCGGTCATCGCGGCGCCGACGGCGCGCGCGGTGCGTCACATGCTCGAGCTCGCGACGCAACCGGGCGGGACCGCACCGCAGGCGCAGGTGGGGGGCTATCGCGTCGCCGGCAAGACCGGCACGGCGCGCAAGATCGTCGGCGGCGAGTACGTGCACAAGTACGTCGCGTCGTTCGTCGGCATGGCGCCCGCGTCGAATCCGCGGCTCATCGTCGCGGTGATGATCGACGAGCCGACCGGCGCCTACTACGGTGGCAGCGTTGCGGGACCGGTGTTCTCGAACGTCATGGGCGCGGCGCTGCGGATGCTCGGCGTGCCGACCGACGCGCCGGTGGACAACGTCGTACTGCCGCCGCCCGGCAGCGAAGTGCAGGAGGAGACGTGAGCGCGCGGGGCCGCCCCAAGCGCGAACAAGCCACGAAGCGCGAAGCGCGGAGGATGGTCCATTGCGCGCGGGGCGAGGCCGTAGGCGAGCGCGCATCCTCCCATTGGTCGGATGCGCCCCGAAGGGCGCGGCCGCGCGCGATCGTCGGAGGCCGACGCGCGGAAGCATGCATTTCGAGGTCAAACAATGAGGCCGAGACGTAAGTGAGCGGGTTGACGCTCGCTGACGCCGACGCGCTCGTAGCGCGCCTGCCCGCGCTCGCCGGCATCACCGCCGACAGCCGTCGCGTCGCGCCGCGGATGGCCTTCGCCGCGTATCCGGGCGCACAGCGCGACGGGCGCGCGTTCATCGACGACGCGATCGCGCGCGGCGCCGCGGCGGTCATCTACGAGCCGCGCGATTTCACCTGGGTGCCGCAATGGGCGTTGCCGCACGTCGCCGTGCCCGAGCTGCGCTCGAGCATCGGCCCGATCGCCTCCGCCGTCCATCGCCATCCTTCGCGCGCGCTCTGGATGGT
>JBLMWW010000258.1:0-8684 GCA_050257435.1 Rudaea sp. | reverse complement strand
GCTTCGGGATTGCCGAAGCGCCGCGGGCCACCGACGTGACGCTGGTCAAATCCTTGGCCATGCCGTTTCGGGCGGCACCGATCCGCCTCACCGCTTAGCGGTCGGCCGGTTTCCGGCGCCGCTGCGTCCGCAGTTCCTACGCCCGCGTGCGGCGCCGGCCGATCGAGGCGCGCGCCGGCGATATGCGAGGCTATCCGCTGGCATGTGTTCGAGAGAGGCGAAGGATGAACGGCAAGAAGACATGGCTCGCGCTGTGCCTCGCGGCCGGATCGCTCGGCGCACTGGGCAGCGCGCACGCGGACGTGTACGTCCGTGTCGCGCCGCCGGCGCCGCGCTACGAGGTCGTTCCGGCGCTGCCGTCCGGTTGGGTGTGGGTGCCCGGATACTGGAACTGGAACGGTCACCGCTACGTCTGGGTGCGCGGCCACCGCGTGCACGGCCGGCATGGCGAGCACTGGGTGGGACACCGCTGGCACCGGGATCACGGGCGCTGGCGCATGGAGCGCGGTCACTGGGACCGCGACTGACCCTCGAAGACGGCGCGGTTCCGCGCCGTTTTCTTCATGTGGGCGGCCGCGCCTGGCGCCACGGTATCATCGGCGCCGTCCCGCGCACCGATCGCCGCTCCCGGTTGCCCCAAGAACACACTGATGCGCCAGCGTTTTTCGCTAGATTGAGGCGGGCGGCGCTGCGCCGCCCCTCGGGCAGTGGGCTCGTGCACTGGCTGCACAGCTTCTCGCTGCACGTCGCCACCGGATTCGCCGCGGTCGCGGTGCACTACGCGCTGATGTATATGTTGCTTGGCGCGGGACTCGCACCGGTTCCCGCCAGCGCGGCGGGATTCGTGGCCGGCGCCGTGACGCGCTTCGTCAGCGCGTACGCGCACATCTTCGCGCCGACGCGCGGCGTACACGCGGCCGGGCTCCGCTTCGTCGTTGCGATCACGGCGCAGCTCGCCGCCAATTCGGCGCTCCTCGCCGCGTTCACCCACGCCGGCGCGCCGGTCTGGCCGGCGCAGGTCGCCACGACGATCCTCCTCACGTTCGTGAATTACCTCGTGTATCGCTGGTGGGTCTTCCGCTAGCCCGCGCGTCTCACGGCACCGGCTTCCTGCTGGCGCGCCATCGCCCCGAAACGTCCGGGCCAGGCGTCTTGTCGTCGCGTATCATCGCGACGCGCCTCGCGTGACGGGACGAGACGATGCTTCACGGACAGAAGATCGCGGTGGTGATGCCCGCGTATCGCGCGGAGAAGACGCTCGCGCAGTGCTATCGCGCGATCCCGCACGACATCGTGGATTTGACGTTGCTGGTCGACGACGGCAGCGACGACGCGACGCTCGCCGTCGCACGCGAGCTCGGCCTGGTCACGCATCGGCATCCGCGTAACCTCGGTTACGGCGCCAATCAGAAGACGTGCTACCGCGCAGCGCTCGAAGGCGGCGCGGACATCGTCGTCATGCTGCACCCGGATTACCAGTACGAGCCGCGGCTCATCACCGCGATGGCGGCCATGATCGCATCGGGCGTGTACGACGTGGTGATCGGCTCGCGCATCCTGGGCAACACGGCGTTGCGCGGCGGCATGCCGCTGTACAAGTACGCCGCGAACCGCTTCCTGACCGCCGTCCAGAACCTCGTCGTCGGGACGAAGCTTTCCGAGTTCCACACCGGCTATCGCGCCTTCTCGCGGCGCGTGCTGACCGACCTGCCACTGCTCGCCAACTCGCAGGATTTCATCTTCGACAACGAGATGCTCGTGCAGGCGCACGCGTTCGGCATGCGGATCGGCGAGATCTCGTGCCCGACGAAGTACTTCGAGGACGCGAGCGAGATCGGCTTCCGCAAGTCGGTCGTGTACGGGCTCGGGGTGCTGCGGGTGAGTGCGCAATATCGCCTGTCGCGGATGGGAATCTGGAAACCGCGCATCTTTTGCGACGCGCCGCAATTTCGTCTGCTCGGCGAGCCCGTGCATGGCGTTGCGGCATGACGACGCGAGCGGGGCGATAGCGCTCGAGTGCCGCGCGCTTCGCTCCGGACGTCACGCGTGCGGCGGTTTTCCGTCTTCCTTCCCTGGGTCGCTGCCGGCGTCGGCTTCGTTGCGACGGTCCTGATCCTCTATCCCGGGCAATACCCTTTCGATTCGGCGTACCAGCTTTGGCAGGCGCGAAACGGGCAGTTCAACAATCAATCGCCGGTCACGATGACCGCGCTTTGGTGGTTGCTGCTCCGGCTCACCGCCAATCCTGCAACGCTGTTCTGCCTCAATCTGGCGATGTTCTGGGCCGGGTTGGCGCTGTGCTTTGCCGCCGTGAGCGTGCGCGACGCGGTGCGCGTCGCGCTGGTTTTCACTTGCGGGATGGCGCCACTGGCGCTCGTCGAAATGGCGCACGTCCTGACCGACGCTCACCTTGCCGCGGTCCTCGTGCTTGCGACAGGGCTCGCTGCATGGGGGCTTGCGGAAAGCAGGCGGATTCCCCTCCTGGCGAGCCTGTGCCTGCTCGTTTACGCGGGTGCGGTTCGTTACAACGCGCTGGCCGCCATGGTCCCGCCGGGCGTCGTCATCGCCGGGGCGTGGGCGGCGACCGAACGGGCCGGAACGCGGCGCATGACCGCGCTTGCCGCGACTCTCATGGCGTGCTTGCCCCTCGCGACGGGCGTCGCGCTCGATCGTGCGCTTACGACACAGCGCGTGACGGTATGGCCGACGATCGCGTTATGGGATCTGGCCGCCGTCTCCGTCGACACGGGAACGCTGCTGCTGCCGGCGTTTACCCATGGCCCGGGTCTGTCGGTCGACGAATTGCGCGCCACCGGCGGGTACGATCCGACCGCCAATACGTTCCTGTTTCAGGCGACGCGCTCGGGAATGCGCGACGGCCTGCTGGAACCCTACACCGCGGATGAATTGCGCTCCCTTCGTCGAACCTGGATCGACGCAATGCTTCGACATCCTGGCGCCTATGCCCGCCATCGGCTGCGGACGTTCTGGCTCCTCGTCGGACCGCATCGCGGGCCGACGCAGGGCGTGGCGTATTTCGTCTCGCGTACGCGCTACAAAGACGACCCGCCGCTTCCGGCGGCCATCGATCAGAAGGTGCAGGACCGCTTTTACGCGTTGGCCGCGGCATTGCGGCCAGGCTGGATGTTCGCCGCGCTGCCGTACCTCGGGCTGGGCCTTCTCGCACTCGTCCTCGGGTGGCGGCGGCGCGACCAGCCCCTTGCACGACTCGGCGCAGCGTTCGCCGGCGGTGCCTTGCTGTACGCGGTGGGACTGCTGCCGCTCGCTCCCGCCGCGGACCTGCGCTATCTCACGTGGCCCATCGTCGCGGGCCCGCTGACGCTCGCTCTGGTGCTCTTCGGCTGTAGACGACATCGACATCGGGCCCGACTCGCCGTAACCGACATCTCGATTGCTTGATCGAGGTCGTCGCAGGCTCGGCGACCCGATTCGTCGCGACGATCGGCTCCGCGTCTGCGTCCGTCCGTCGGGCTGTCGCCGCTAGGCAACAGCCGTCGTCGTGTGCAACAATGACGTCAATCAATTCGCATCAGGTGACCGAAGATGCTGGACCGTGACGGCTATCGCCCGAACGTGGCCATCGTCATCGTCAACGGCAGGAACCTGGTTTTCTGGGGCAAGCGGATACGCGAACACTCCTGGCAGTTTCCGCAAGGCGGCATCAATTCCGGCGAGGCGCCCGAGCAGGCGATGTACCGGGAACTGCGGGAGGAAGTGGGGCTGCAGCCGCACCACGTCAGGGTTCTTGGCCGCACGCGCGACTGGCTCCGCTATGACGTGCCGCAGCACTGGATCAAGCGCGAGTTTCGCGGCAGCTACCGTGGGCAGAAGCAGATCTGGTATCTGCTGCGGCTGGTCGGCCGCGACAACGACGTCAGCCTGCGCGCGACCGACCATCCGGAGTTCGACGCCTGGCGCTGGCACGACTACTGGGTTCCACTCGAGTCGGTGATCGACTTCAAGCGCGAGGTGTATCGCCGCGGGTTGATGGAGCTCGAACGCTACCTCCACGCGCGCCCGCAGACGCGCCGCGAGCGTCTCTACGGCTGGGCGCACCCGGAGATGCCGGCGTCGTATGCGGAGCCCGCGACGTCGCAGGGCTGAGCGCTCGGCTGCGACGACGGCAGCCTGCGTTTCAGCGCATCAACATGCCGACGCCCGCACCGACGTGCGGCGTCATCATCATGCCGCTGAACACGTAGCTCGCGAGCACGCCGAGCACGATGCCGCACAGCACGATGACCAGCGTGAACGGAACCGCCTTGTCCGGCGACGACTTCCCGAGAATCGGCGCCCCGAGGAAGAACGTATAGAACGCGTAGATCGTCGCGATCAGGCTGAGCAGGCCGCCGATGATGCCCAGCAACAGGAAGATGCCGGCCAGCCATGCCGCCGTGTAGCTGTACGCGGTCAGCTTGAGCGACGCGATGAAATCCTTGGTCCCTCCGAACGAGGGCGCAAGCGTGTCGACGATCAGGGCCAGCACGAACGTGACGATCAGCGACAGCACGTATTGCGCAATCGCGAGCTGCAGCGAATGCACCGATACCAGCAGCGCGAGCGGGCCGATCGCCGCCAGGATCATGATCCAGCCGGTGTAGAGCGACTGGACGGTCGCGGGCTCCGCCGCGATCTTCACCCACTCGTTGCGCGGGTCGACGACAATCCCCTTGGCCCGATCGACGAGATTCATGGCAGTTCCCCCTTTTCTTCGATGAGCGAGCCCTGAATGCGGGATCGGTCGCGGCCGAAGTGTAGGCGAGACTGGCGACGCTGTCGAACCGCGTACACCCGCCCACGGCGGCGGACGATCCTGGCCGGCAATCAACCGAGCAAAACCAGGTTGTCCCGGTGGATGAGCTCCGGCTCGTCGACGTAACCCAGCACCGACTCGATCTCGGACGATGGGCGCCGCATGATCCGCGTCGCCTCCTGCGCCCCGTAGTTGACGAGGCCGCGCGCGACCTCGCGGCCATCCGGCGCGAAGCAGCCGACGACCTCGCCGCGCCCGAAATCGCCCGATATGGCGGTGACGCCGATCGGCAGCAGGCTCTTGCCGTCGCGCGTGAGCGCCCGCACCGCGCCCTCGTCGAGCGTCAGGCGCCCGGCGAGCCGCACGTGATCGGCGAGCCACTGCTTGCGCGCACCGAGCGCGTTTTGCTCGGCGATCAAGGCCGTCCCGAGCGCCTCGCCTTGCGCGAGCCGCGTCAACACGTCGGGTTCGGAGCCGCACGCGATGATCGTCGCGGCACCCGAGCGTGCCGCGCGCTTCGCCGCCAGCACCTTCGTGAGCATGCCGCCGCGCCCGAGCGCGCTGCCGGCGCCGCCCGCCATCGCCTCGAGCGCAGGATCGCCCGCGCGCCCGGTGCGCACGATGGTCGCGTCGGGGTGCCGTCGCGGATCGGCGGTGAAAAGTCCCGGCTGGTCGGTGAGCAACACGAGCACGTCCGCTTCGACGAGGTTCGTGACGAGCGCGCCGAGCGTGTCGTTGTCGCCGAAGCGGATCTCGTCCGTCGTGACGGTGTCGTTCTCGGTGATGATCGGAATGACGCGCAACCCGAGCAGCGTCACCAGCGTCGTGCGCGCATTGAGGTAGCGGCGCCGGTCCGACAGGTCCTCGTGCGTGAGCAGAACCTGCGCCGTCCGCAAACCGTGTTGCGCGAAGGCCCCCTCGTACGCCTGCACGAGGCCCATCTGTCCCACGGCGGCCGCCGCCTGCAGGTGGTGAATCGCATGCGGGCGCGTCGACCAGCCCAGCCGCTTCATGCCTTCGGCGATCGCGCCGGACGAGACGAGGACCACCGCCTTTCCCGCCTGCGTGAGCTGCGCGATCTGGGCGGCCCAGCGCGCGACGGCGGCCTGATCGATGCCGCGGCCTTCGTTCGTGACGAGGCTCGACCCCACCTTGACGACGAGCCGCGACGCCTGCGCGACGAGATTCACGACTCGTCCTGCGCGCCGCGACTCCGTGCACGGAGCGGCGCGGGTGACACGACGATCGGTGCGCCTTCCTCCAACTCGGTGTCGGAGGTTTCCGCAGGATGCGCGTCGAGCCAATCCTGTACGGCGAACGTGAGCTCGCGGCACCCCGTGCCGTCGATGGCCGCGATGCCGAATACCGGTCCCTTGAAACGCAAGGCCTTGACGAACGTCTTGACGCGCGCGTCGCGCTCGTCTTCCGGCACGAGGTCGAGCTTGTTCAGGACGAGCCAGCGCGGCTTTTCCGCGAGCGCTCGGTCGTATTTCGCGAGCTCCTTGACGATCGCGCGCGCGTCGGCCACGGGATCGGCATCCGGATCGAGCGGCGCGAGGTCGACGACGTGCAGCAGCAGGCGCGTGCGCTGCAGGTGGCGCAGGAAACGATGGCCGAGGCCCGCACCTTCGGCGGCACCCTCGATCAACCCCGGGATGTCGGCGACGACGAAGCTCCGCGCCTCGGAGGTGCGGACCACGCCGAGTTGCGGCGCGAGCGTGGTGAACGGATAGTCGGCGACCTTGGGCCGCGCCGCCGAGATCGCACGGATCAGCGTCGACTTGCCGGCATTGGGCAGACCGAGCAGGCCCACGTCGGCCAGCACGCGAAGCTCGAGGCGCAGACGGCGCTGCTCGCCTTTCTCGCCCGGCGTCGCCTGGCGGGGTGCCCGATTGACGCTCGACTTGAAGTGCAGGTTGCCGAGGCCGCCCTTGCCGCCCTTGGCAAGGAGGACGCGCGCGCCGTCGCGGTCGAGATCGGCGACGCGTTCGCCGCTGTCGGCGTCCGTCACCACGGTGCCGACGGGCATGCGCAGCACGATGTCGTCGCCGCCGTGCCCGTATTGGTCGGCACCGCGCCCGTTCTCGCCGCGCTGCGCGCGATGAATGCGCGCATAGCGGTAATCGACGAGCGTGTTGACGTTGCGATCGGCCACCGCGTAGATGCTGCCGCCGCGCCCGCCGTCGCCGCCGTTCGGGCCACCGCGAGGCACGTACTTCTCGCGGCGAAACGATACGGCGCCGTTGCCGCCGTCGCCGGCCACGACCTCGATGATCGCCTCGTCGAAGAACTTCACGACGTCTCGCCCTTCAGATAGAGCACGTACCGCTCGGTCGCGTCTCCGCGCCGGCCTCCCTCCCACTCGATGCGCCAGCCGTCGATCGCCGGCGAGGGCCCGGCGAGCGCCCCGTACTGGACGAGGAGGCGCGTGCACTGCGCGTCGGCACGGTCGTTGGATTCCTCGCGCACCGTCTCGATCCCGGTGAAATAGTAGAGGAGCGCGCGCTGCGGATCGCCGAGATTGCGGCTTGCCACGCAACCGCTGCCCGGAAGATGCGCGTTCAGCGTCTCGAAGGTCATTCGATAGGAGCGCCGGGAGTCGAGATAGGGCAACCAGATCGTCGAGTAGAGGCCCCAGGCGAGCGTCACGCCCGCGGCCCAGTTGAGGAGCGCGCGTCGATTGCTGCGGCGCGCCGGCCGCACCAGCGCGATCCACAGCAGCGTGAGGAATACCGCGACCACGAACGCGCCGAGGTGGAACGTCGGCTGGAAGCCGATCTCGGTGTCGCGGAAGAGCGCCGCCACGCCGGGCGACATCCCGTAGAGTCGCGCATCGACCCACATTCCCCACACGACGATCGCGAGCAGGCCGAACGTCAGGATGCCGAACCAGTCGAGCGCAGCCGAGAAGCCGCGCTTCAGCGAATCGACGTCGAGGGCCGCGAGCACCGCGCACGGGACGAGAAGGGGCAACGCCTGGACCAGCTTGGGATCCGGAACGACCAGCAGGTTGAGGTAGACGATCAGCGCGAGCACGCCCGGTATGACGACCGACGGTTGTGCAAGGCCGCCGCTGAAGCCGCGCCCCCGGGTCCACAGCGTCCACGCGATGAGCGGCAGCGCGGGCCAGGCGAACCAGAGCAGGTTCCGCGCGTGATACAGCGGGTCGGCGAGCGTCGCGTCGCCGAAATAGGCGACGTGCTGCGCGAGGCTCTCGCTCGCGAGCCATGCGTCGAGCAGGGTCGGGTCGCGCGCGCGGAGCGCGACGACCCAGGGCCCACCGAGCAGCAGCGCGAGCACGACCGCGACGACGAGCGTCAACGCGTATTCGCGGCGGCGCCACGGCGCACCGAGCGCGACGAGACAAAGCGCCGTCAGCGCGATCCACCCCGGGCCGGTAAAGCCCTGGCTCAGGAACGCGACCGCCGTTCCGACGCCGAGCCACGCGCCACCGCCCACGGGTCGCCGCAGCGCCAGCGCGAAGCCGTAGAGGGCGATCGCGAGCCCCATCAGCACGCCGAGCTCCGCCGACAGCACGTGCGCGCGATCCCAAAGGCCCACCGAGCCGATCAGGATCAGGACGGGGAGCCAGCGGTACCGCGGGCCGCACAACTCGCCGCCGGCAAGCGCGGTGAAGAGGAGCGTCAGCGCGAGCGCGGCGCCTGCGGCGATGCGCGCAGCATCGAACGGCTCGAGCGGCGGCGAGAAGAGCTTCTCGCTCGCGGCCGCGAGCGCCGGCACGAGCGGCGGGTTGCGCAGGTACGTTTCGCCGGCGAGGTGCGGCACGACGTAGTCGCCGGTCTGCGCCATCTCCCACGCGATGCCGAAGGTCGTGGCGTCGTCGAACTTCCACGGGTCGTGACCGGTGAGGCCGAGGGCGATCCAGGCGAAGGCGAGGACGACCAATCCT
>JBLMWW010000257.1:0-20837 GCA_050257435.1 Rudaea sp. | reverse complement strand
GCGCCGGTACGCGCGCTCGAAGGCGATGAGGAGCGGAATCCAGCCCACCCACCGCACGAAGTCGACCACGCTCTCGTCCCATTGCCAGGCACCGGCGGGATCGAGGCCCTCGCTCAGCCGGTCGTCGAGCCATCCGAACCCGGCGAGCCACGCCGCCAGGGCCGCGAGCGCGACGAGCTGGAAGCGATGCAGCGGGCGCAGCGTGCGCAGCACTGGCGCGCCGACCAGCGTCCCGACGATCAGCGCGTAGACGAGCGCACGGAGCAGCCGGTGGTCGGCGAGCACGGGCGCGATCAGCGGCTCGCTCACGATCATCTTCGCTCCGGTCCAGCCGAGCACGGCCGCGCCGAGCCACAGGATCGCCGGGTAGCGCTCGACCCATTTCCTCGTTGCCGCGCCGCGTGCATACTGTGCGCTCCATCACGGCGAAGGAGGGATGCGCCATGGGCAATCGCGATCGGCAGCGCAAGGAACCGAAGAAGCCCAAGCAGCCGAAGAAGCCCGCGCCGAAGTAGTCCGCCGCGGCGAGTCGAAAATGGGGTCCTAGCGCGCGCTCGCGCGGGCTTGCGCGCGCCGGTACGCGCGCTCGAAGGCGATGAGGAGCGGAATCCAGCCCACCCACCGCACGAAGTCGACCACGCTCTCGTCCCATTGCCAGGCACCGGCGGGATCGAGGCCCTCGCTCAGTCGGTCGTCGAGCCATCCGAACCCGGCGAGCCACGCCGCCAGGGCCGCGAGCGCAACGAGCTGGAAGCGATGCAGCGGGCGCAGCGTGCGCAGCACCGGCGCGCCGACCAGCGTCCCGACGATCAGCGCGTAGACGAGCGCACGGAGCATCCGGTGGTCGGCGAGCACCGGCGCGATCAGCGGCTCGCTCACGATCATCTTCGCTCCGGTCCAGCCGAGCACGGCCGCGCCGAGCCACAGGATCGCCGGGTAGCGCTCGACCCATTTCAGGACGAGCGTCGAGCCCCAGATCACGATGGGTATCGATACTGCGAGGCCGATCACCACGAGCAGCATCGACCCGTGGGCGGCGCCACCCACGGCGAGCACGTTGTCCACGCCCATCACCGCGTCCGCGACGACGATCGTCTGCACGGCGCCGCGCACCGACGACTTGGCGGCGACGGCGTGATCGCCCGTGCCGCCCTCGTGCGTGAGCTTCCAGCCGATGTACGCGAGCGCGAGACCGCCGACGAGCAGGAAGCCGGGAATCCTGAGCAGCCAGACGACGATCACCGAAAGGAGCGCACGCACGGCGATCGCGCCGGCGGTACCCCACCAGATGACGCGGCGCTGCTGCGCGGCCGGGACGTTGCGCGCCGCGAGGCCGATGACGATCGCGTTGTCGCCGGCGAGCACGAGGTCGATCAGCACGATCGAGGCGAGCGCGGAGAACCACGCCGGGGAAAAGACTTCCGGTGTCATGACTTCGGGTGTCATCCGCGGATCTCCCGCGCTTCGACGCCGGCCGCGCCGACGCTGATGTAGTGCCCGCGGTCATCCCAGTCAGCGAGCACGATGCGCTCGCACGGCGTCCCGTCCACGACGAGCGCGTGCCGCGCCGGACGGTGCGTGTGCCCATGGATCATCCGGCGCACGCCGCGGTCGCGAAAGGCGCGCTCGACGGCGGCGGCGTTGACGTCGAGGATGGCTTCGGGCTTGCGCGACGTCGCCGCCCGGCTGCCGCGCCGCAGCGCCGCCGCGATCAGGCGGCGCGCGAAGTACGGCAGCCGCAAGAGTCGCCGCTGCGCGCGCGGATCGCGCGACCACGCGCGAAAGCGCTGGTAGTCCACGTCATCGGTGCACAGCTCGTCGCCGTGGGTGAGCAGCGTCGGCGTGCCGGCGAGATCGACGATCGTATGCTCGCCGAGGAGCGTCGCGCCCGTGGCGCGGGCGAAGGCGTCGCCGAGCAGGAAGTCGCGGTTGCCGCGCGCGACGAAGAGCGGCACGCCGGCATCGGCGATGCCGCGCAGCGCCTCGATCACGGATCGCGCGAACGGCTCGCGCCGCTGGTCGTCGCCGACCCAGGCATCGAAGAGGTCGCCCATGATGTAGATGGCGCGCGCCGAGCGCGCGGGGCCACGCGCGAACGCCTCGAAAGCCGCGACGGCGGCGTGGCGCCCGGGGGCGAGATGCAGATCCGACAGAACGAGCGTCGGCTTCATTCCCGCCGACACCACGGCGGACGGCGCGCGGTCGCCCGCAGTCGCATTCGCCCGCGTAAAAGGTGCGTCAGGCGGCTTCCTCGGCGCGCGTGATCACGACGTCCTGCGTCGGGACGTTCTCGTGGAATCCCGAGCGGCCGGTGGGGACGCCGGCGATGGCATCGACGACGTCGGTGCCGTCCACGACGGTTCCGAAGACGCAGTAACCGTAGCCCTGCGGGCTCGGGCCCTTGTAGTCGAGGAACGCGTTGTCCGCGACATTGATGAAGAACTGCGCCGTCGCCGAATGCGGCTCCGACGTGCGAGCCATGGCGACCGTATAGCGCGCGTTCTTCACGCCGCTCGCCGCCTCGTTGGCGATGGGCTCGCGCGTCGGCTTCTGCTGCATGCCGGGCGCGAAGCCTCCCCCCTGGATCATGAAACCCGGGATGACGCGGTGGAACAGCGTGTTGTCGTAGTGGCCCTCGCGGACGTATTGCAGGAAGTTCGCGACGGTCGCGGGCGCGTTCTCGTCGTCGAGCGACAGGGTGATGTCGCCCTTGGTCGTGTGCAGCACCACGCGGCTCATTTGGCTACCCTCCGCGCTTCGCGCTGCTGGACTGATTCGCGCTCGAGGCGGCTCTGCGCGCTCATGGCTTCGCTCCTTGGAAGGTGAGGGCCGCCATCGTCACTTCGCGGCCTCGACGACTTTCGCCGACGTGATGTACACCGGCTCGGTGGGCAGCGACCGCGGATCGATCGGCGGCCCGCCGGGCGGCGGCCTCCGGCCGCCCTTCGGCGCCTTGGCGATCCTGTCGACGACGTCCATCCCCGAGACGACCTTGCCGAACACCGTGTAGCCGATGCCCGCGGGATCCGGCGTGCGGAAATTGAGCGACTTGTTGTCGGCGACGTTGATGAAGAACTGGTCGGTCGCCGAGTTCGGATCGGACGTGCGCGCCATGGCGATCGTTCCCGGCACGTTATGCAGGCCCGCCTTGCTGCTCATCTCGGCCTCGTTGACGACGGGCGGGCGCGTCGGCCGCGGGTTGAAGTCGGCGGTGTAGGCGCCGCCCTGGATCATGAAGCCGTCGATCACGCGATGGAACTGCGTCCCCTTGTAATGCCCGTCCTTGACGTAGCGCAGGAAGTTCTCGACGGTCTTCGGCGCTGCGTCCGGATAGAGCTCCAGGCGAATGACGCCAGCGGTCGTGTCCAGCTCGACTTGCGGGTTGGCGGCGAGCGCAGGGCCGGCGAGCATGCCGAGCAGGAACGCGCAGACGGGCAACAGGCGACGCAGCATCGAACGGCTCCGGGTCATGGGACGGTGGCAGGCACTTCACGGACGAGCTTGAGCTTCGCGGCTGCGGCACGATTGCGCTTGTCGAGCGTGACGGCTTTCTCGTACTCGACTTCGGCGAGCCGCGCGTAGACGTCGCCGAGGTTCTCGTGCGCGACGGCGTAATCGGGCGCCGCCTGGACCGCGCGCTCGAGCTCGTCGCGTGCGAGCGCATATTCGCCCTTCTGCGCGTAGAGCACCGCGAGATTGTTGTGCGGCTCGGGCAGCTCGGGAAAATCGGCGAGGAGCGCACGGAACACGCCGATCGCCTCCTCGGTCTTGCCTTCGTCGGTCAATGCGACGCCCTTCATGAAGCGCGCCTGCGGCTCGCGCGGGCGCTCCTGCGTCAGGCGGTCGAGCTTCGCGATGGCCTCGTCGTATTGCTTGCGCTCGAGCAGCGCCTGGGCGTCGCGCAGCGTCTGCGCGTAGACCTTGCGTTGCGCCTCGTCCATCTGCCGCGGGTCCTGCGTCGCGGGCGGCGCCTGCGCACCCGCGGTCAGCGTGACGCACGCAACGAAGGCGAGCAAGGTCAGTCGGGGAAGCGCGGGACGGGGCATGGGGAGCGGGGCGGAGGCGGCCTTCGCCTCGAAATTCTAACCCACGCGCATCGCCTACCCGACCGGCGTGATGCGGGGATTGGCGCGCAGCTTCGCGACGGTCATGTCGATCAGGCGCCGCGCGATCGACACCGTCGTCGGCAGTTCGGGCAGCGCGTCGACGGGAAACCAGCGCACGTCGGCGATCTCCGACGGATCGGGCCGCAGCTCGCCCCCCGCGTAGCTTGCGGTGTACGCGATCATCAGCGAATGCGGGAACGACCACGACTGGCTCGCGAAGTATGCGAGGTCCTGCACCTCGATGCCCACTTCCTCGCGCACCTCGCGATGGACGCTCTCCTCGATCGATTCGCCCGCCTCGACGAAGCCGGCGAGCGCGCTGTACATCGCGCCCGGAAAGCGGTTGGCGCGCGCGAGCAATACCTCGCGATCGCGCGTGACGAGCACCATCATCGCCGGCGAGATGCGTGGATACGCCACGTAGCCGCAGGCGAGGCACTGCTTGGCGCGCTCGCCGTCCTTGTCGCGCGTCGGCTGGCCGCATCGCCCGCAGAAGCGATGCGTGCGGTCCCACTCGACCACCTGGAAGGCGCGGGCAGCGATGGCGAGCATGGGCTCGGAAAGGCGCAGGAACAGCGCGCGCAGCCCCGCGAGGCGCAGGGGCCCTGCGGGAACGGCGTCATCGGCGAGCGTCACGGCGACGCAGTCGACGCCTTCGTAACGGCCGAGGTAATGCTGCACGCCGCCGACGCCGGTGCGTGCGAGCTCGTCGACGAGCGGGATCGCCGGCGCGTCATCGCGGCCGGTGACGACGAGTCTGGGACCCGCGAAGGCGAAGGCGAGCGCGGTACCGGGAACGAGCCGCGGCGGCGTGTGCGACGGGGCGAAGTCGGGCGGTGTCTGGAGCATTTTCGTGCCATGGTAGAGGATCCGGGGCACCGGGGGACGGCGGTTATAATTTCCCGCTACGCATTCATTCGACCAGGGCATGCCATGGAAGCCGAACACGTCAACGCCATCGGCAACGCGCTCGCGGGGCTCGGGGATCGCGCCACGCAACTTCGGAGGTATCTTTGACTTCGACGTCAAGGCGGCGCGGCTCGCCGCGGTAGACCGCGAGCTCGAGGATCCGAGGGTCTGGGACAATCCCCAGCGCGCGCAGGAGCTCGGCAGGGAGAAGAAGCAGCTCGACGGCGTCGTGCACGTGCTGGCCGCGCTCGGGAAATCGCTCGACGACAGCAAGGATCTCTTCGATCTCGCGCGCGCGGAGGCCGACGACGCGACGCTTCTCGCCGTCGAGGAAGACGTCGCGAAGCTCGAGCGGACGGTGGCGGATCTCGAGTTCCGCCGGATGTTCCACAACCCGCTCGATCCCGGCAATGCGTTCCTCGACATCCAGGCCGGCAGCGGTGGCACCGAGGCGCAGGATTGGGCCGCCATGCTGCTGCGCATGTACCTGCGCTACTGCGAGCGCAAGGGCTACCGCGTCGAGGTGCTGGACGAATCGCCGGGCGAGGTCGCCGGCATCAAGAGCGCGTCGATCAAGATCGACGGCGAGTACGCGTACGGCTGCCTGCGCACGGAAACGGGCGTGCATCGCCTGGTGCGGAAGAGCCCGTTCGACGCCAACGCGCGGCGCCACACGTCCTTCGCGAGCGTTTTCGTCTATCCGGAGGTGGACGAGTCGATCGAGGTCGAGATCATTCCCGCCGAGCTTCGCATCGACACGTATCGCGCGTCGGGCGCGGGCGGGCAGCACGTCAACAAGACCGATTCCGCCGTGCGCATCACGCACCTGCCGACCAATATCGTCGTGCAGTGCCAGACCGACCGCTCGCAGCACCGCAATCGCGCCGAGGCGTTCGCAATGCTGAAGTCGAAGCTCTACGAGCTCGAGCTCCGCAAGCGCCAGGAGGAGCAGGCGAAGCTCGAGGACAGCAAGACCGACATCGGCTGGGGCCACCAGATCCGCTCGTACGTGCTCGACCAGTCGCGGATCAAGGATCTGCGCACCGGTTACGAGGTCGGCGACACGCAGGCGGTGCTCGACGGCGACCTCGACGATTTCATCGCGGCCAGCCTGAAGCAGGGGGTGTAGGCCCGGCGCAGCGCGGCGCGGGCGGCAAAGAAGGCGTCGGCGCCGCCACGGTTGCCTGCGGCGCGCGTACACATTAGAATGTGTAGCTGGAGGTGTACATGCGCACGAACATCGTTCTCGACGACAAGCTCGTCAAGGAGGCGTTCCGCGTTTCGGAGGCGCGGACCAAACGCGAGCTCGTCGACCTCGCATTGCGCGAATTCGTCGCTGCGCGCAAGCGGCGCGACCTCCGCGAGCTGTTCGGGCGCGGCGGCATCCGCGATGACTACGACTACAAGGCGCTGCGCGAAGGCAGGTGACCGTCCTCGTCGACACTTCCGTGTGGATCGACTTCATACGGGGCCGCTCGACCGACGCGGTCGGGAGGCTGCGCACGGCGCTCGATCGCGGCGTGGCCGCCGCCCTCACGCCGCTCGTCTACCAGGAGGTGCTGCAGGGCGCCTCCGACGAGCGCGCGTTTCGCGATTACCGCGCTTTCCTGTCGACGCAACCGTTTCTGCATCCGGGCGAGCCGATCGCGACGCACGAGCGCGCCGCGCGACTGTATTTCGAATGCCGCCGTCTCGGCCTGACCATTCGATCGACGGTCGACTGCCTGATCGCGCAGATCGCCATCGAGAACGGGGTGCCGCTACTCCACGACGATCGCGATTTCGACCGGATCGCCCGGGTCGCGCCCAAGCTCGGCTTTGCGTGATGATCGAGCGCAGCCCGTCCGAATCCGACGCCGACGAGAATCGCATCATCGCCGAGCGCCGCGCGAAGCTCGCGGCGCTCCGCGCCGGCGGCAACGCCTATCCCAACGATTTCCGGCGCGACGCGCTCGCGGGCGGGCTGCACGCTGCGCACGACGCGACGGACGCCTCCGCTCTCGACGCTGCCGGCATCCGCGTGGCGGTGGCCGGGCGCATGATGCTGAAGCGCGTGATGGGCAAGGCGTGCTTCGCGACGCTGCAGGACATGTCGGGCCGCATCCAGCTCTACGTGACGCTGGACGGCGTCGGCGAGGCGCGACTCGCCGCGTTCAAGCATCTCGACCTGGGGGACATCGTCGGGGCGACCGGCACGCTGTTCAAGACGAAGACCGGCGAGCTGTCGGTGAAATGCGACGACGTGCGGCTGCTGTCGAAGGCGCTGCGCCCGCTGCCGGAGAAGTTCCACGGCATGACCGACCAGGAGCAGCGCTACCGGCAGCGGCATGTCGACCTGATCACGAACCCGGTATCGCGCGAGGTCTTCGTCAAGCGCTCGCAGATCGTGCAGGCGATGCGCGAGTTCTTCGTCGCGCGCGGCTACCTCGAGGTCGAGACGCCGATGATGCACGCGATCCCCGGCGGCGCGGCCGCGCGGCCGTTCGTCACGCACCACAACGCGCTCGACATGGCGCTCTACCTGCGCATTGCGCCGGAGCTCTATCTGAAGCGCCTGGTCGTGGGCGGGCTCGAGAAGGTGTTCGAGATCAACCGCAACTTCAGAAACGAGGGCATCTCCACCCGGCACAACCCGGAATTCACGATGCTCGAGTTCTACGAGGCCTACCGCGACTACCACTACCTGATGGACCTGACCGAAGCGCTTCTGCGCGAGGTCGCGCAGAAGGTCGTCGGCACGACGACGCTCACCTATCAGGGCCAGGCGATCGAGCTCGGCGGCCGCTTCGACCGACTGACGATGGCGGAGGCGATCCACAAGTACAACCCGCATTACCCGCTGCACGAGCTCGGTAGGCCGGACTACCTGCGCGTCGCGCTCGCGCCGTTCGACGAGGAGGTCTTTCCGACCGATGGCGTCGGCCTGCTGCAGCTCAAGCTCTTCGAGCAGACGACCGAGGACAAGCTCGTGCAGCCGACGTTCATCGTCGCGCACCCCACCGACGTCTCGCCTCTCGCGCGCGCGAACGACGCGAATCCGGCGGTCACCGATCGCTTCGAGCTCTTCATCACGGGACGCGAGATCGCGAACGGCTTCTCGGAGCTCAACGACCCCGAGGACCAGGCGGCGCGCTTCGCGGCGCAGGCGGCGGCGAAGGAGGCGGGCGACGAGGAGGCGATGTACTACGACGCTGACTACGTCCGCGCGCTCGAATACGCCCTGCCGCCGACGGCGGGCGAGGGCATCGGCATCGACCGGCTCGTGATGCTCCTCACGGACAGCGCGTCGATCCGCGACGTCATCCTGTTCCCGCAGCTCAAGCCGGAGAGCTGACGCGGGCCGCGGGCGGGGATGGGCCCTGCCGCGGACCCGAAGCGACGCGCTCGGCGCGGTTGACCTGATACCCTACCTGGGTATAGTATGGCGGCCATGAGCTCGCCTGCCACGGTCGCCCCCGCCGTTTCTCCCGCAACCCCTTCCGCCGCGCCGGCGCGCGCGCACGTCGACCTCGGGCTGGAGGGCATGACGTGCGCGGCGTGCGCCGCGCGCATCGAGAAGACGCTGAATCGCCTGCCTGGCGTTGCGGCTAGCGTCAACTTCGCCACCGAATCCGCCGACGTCCGGTTCGATCGCGCGCGCGCCGACGTCGACGCGCTGCTCGCCGCCGTTTCGCGCGCCGGCTACGCGGCGCACGTCAAGCGTGACGTCGAGGTCGAGCGGAAGCGGGAGTCCGCGCGACGCGAGGCCGCTTGGCGCGGGCTGCGGCGCGAGCTTGCCGTCGCGGCGCTCCTGACGGCGCCATTCGTCGTCCAGATGATCGTCATGCTGCTGCCGATCGGGCCGAGCCACGAGGAGCTCCTGCCGCGCTGGCTGCAGCTCGCGCTCGCGACGCCGGTCCAGCTCGTGATCGGGCGCCGCTTCTACGTCGGCGCCTTTAACGCGCTGCGCGGCGGCGGCGCCAATATGGACGTGCTGATCGCGCTCGGGACGTCGATCGCGTGGCTGTGGAGCGCGGTGGTGACGCTCTTCGGCCTCCACGAGCACGTCTACTTCGAGGCCTCCGCGGCCATCGTGACGCTGGTGCTGCTCGGCAAGGCGCTCGAGACGCGCGCGCGTGCGCGTACGTCGGCGGCGGTCGAGGCGCTGCTGCATCTGCAGCCCAAGGTGGCGCACGTCGAGCGCGACGGACGCGAGATCGACGTGCCGCTTTCCGAGGTCGTCGTCGGCGACCGCTTCGTCGTGCGCGCCGGGGAGGCGATGCCCGTCGACGGCAAGGTGCTCGAGGGCCACGCGACGGCCGACGAGAGCATGCTGACCGGCGAAAGTCGCCCGGTGGCCAAGTCGGTCGGCGATGCCGTGTTCGCAGGCACCATGAACCTGGACGGAAGGCTCCGGGCGCAGGCGACGGGCGTAGGGAGCGCGACGCTGCTCGCCGGCATCGTGCGCCTCGTCGGCGAGGCGCAGGGATCCAAGGCGCCGATCCAGCGGCTCGCCGATCGCGTCTCCGGCATCTTCGTGCCGGTGGTCGTCGCGATCGCGGCGTCGACGTTCGTGCTGAGCTGGTGGCTCGCGGGCGACGCGACCGCGGCGCTCGTGAACGCGGTCGCCGTGCTCGTCATCGCGTGTCCGTGCGCGCTCGGCCTCGCCACGCCCACCGCGATCATCGTCGGCACCGGTCGCGCGGCGCAGCTCGGCGTGCTGATCCGCAACGCCGTAGCGCTGGAGAACGCGGGACGCGTGACGATGCTGGTCGTCGACAAGACCGGCACGGTGACCGAGGGCGCCCCTGCGGTGACGGGTGTGCACGCGCTCGATGGCTATGCGGGCGAGGACGTGCTCGCCACGGCGGCCGCGCTCGAGCAAGGGGCGCTCCATCCGCTGGCGCAGGCGATCGTTGGCGCAGCGCGCAGTGAGCAGCTAGCCCTGCCCGCCGTGAACGAATTTCTCGCGTTACCGGGGCAAGGGACGCAAGGCGCAATCGGCGACGATCGACGCGCGGCACACGTCGGCTCGCTCGCGTTCCTGGAAAGCCGTGACGTCGCGATCGCCGCGAGCGGCGTGGAAGCGATCGTCGCGACGGGCGAAAGCGTCGTCGGCGTCGCGCTCGACGGACGGCTCGCGGGCGTGATCACGCTGGCGGATCGCGTCCGCGCCACATCGGCGGCCGCGATCGCACGCTTGCGGCGCGAGGGCGTGGCCGTGGCGATGCTGTCCGGCGACAACGACGCGACGGTGAAGGCCGTCGCTCGTGCCGTGGGCATCGACGCGTATCGCGGACGGATGACGCCGGCGCAGAAGGCCGACGAGATCCGCCGCCTGCGCCAGGCGGGGCAGGTCGTCGGGATGGTGGGCGACGGCGTCAACGACGCCCCTGCGCTCGCCGCGGCGGACGTGAGCTTCGCGATCGGCGCCGGCTCGGCGATCGCGATCGAGACGGCGGACGTGACGATCATCCGCAACGACCTCGGCGCCGTCGCCGATGCGATCCTGCTGTCGCGCGCGACGCGCGCGAAGATCCGGCAGAACCTGTTCTTCGCGTTCGCATACAACGTGCTCGGCATTCCCCTCGCGGCGCTCGGGTTCCTCAATCCGGTGATCGCCGGCGCGGCGATGGCGATGAGCTCGGTCTCGGTGGTGAGCAACGCGCTGCTGCTGCGGCGTTTCAAGACGGCTTGACGAAAGGAGCGGAAATGGAAACGACGACACTCAACGTGAAGGGCATGACCTGCCAGGGCTGCGTCGCGAGCGTGACGCGCGTGCTGAAGGCGGTTCCCGGCGTGCGCGACGTGCAGGTCGAGCTCGCTCCCGGCACGGCGACCGTTTCGTACGACGCGTCGCAGGCCGGGATTCCGGCGCTCAAGGCGGCGATCGAGGACGCGGGCTATGACGTCGCCGCTTAGCGCCGAGCCGGCGGAACGAAAGCGATCCGCCGGCAAGCGCTCGCAGGTCGCGGGCGCGCGGCAGAGCGTCGCGCGGGACGCGCAGGCGCAACCGGCGCGCACCCCTTCCACGCATCCGGCCGTACGCCGCGGCGCAGTGGATGCCGAAGCGCTCGCGAAGCGGCTCAATCGCATCGAGGGGCAGATCCGCGGCATCGCGCGAATGATCGAGGAGGACCGCTACTGCGTCGACGTCCTGACGCAGGTGGCGGCCGTGCAATCGGCGCTCGACGCGCTCGCATTGAAGCTCCTCGAGCATCATCTGCACGGATGCGTCGCGCAGGCGGTGAAGTCGGGCGACGGGGCGCACGCGATCGACGAGGCGCTCGCCGTCATTCGCCAGTTCGGCCGCTGATGGACGGCGGCGCGGGGCGTTCGACGCGCCGCCAGCGCGACGTTACGCGACCCTGCGCTGCCCCTCGCCCGCGGGCCGTTGCGCGGGCGTGTCGCGCGCCCGCTGCCTCTCGCCCGCCGTGCGCTCGATCCACGCGGCGAACGCGTCGAGGAATTTCTGCAGGAACGCACGCGTCGATTCCTTCGCCACGTTCCCCTGCGCATCGAACAGGTCGGCGGCACCGCCGATATACGCCTCGGGCTGCTGCAGCACCGGCATGTTGAGGAACACGAGCGACTGCCGCAGGTGATGGTTGGCGCCGAACCCGCCGATCGCGCCCGGCGACACGCTGATCACCGCGCAGGGCTTGCCGTCCCAGGCGCTCTTGCCGTATGGGCGGGAGGCGACGTCGATCGCGTTTTTCAGCACGCCGGGGACCGATCGGTTGTACTCGGGCGTCACGAACAGCACGGCATCCGCGCGCGCGATGCGCGACTTGAACGCGGCCGACGCAGGCGGCGGGTTGGCCTCCTCGTCCTGGTTGAACGGCGGCAAGTTGCCGATCTCGACAATCTCGAGATCGAGCGACGGCGGCGCCATCCGGGCGAGCACCACGGCCATCTTCCGGTTCAGCGATTCCTTGCGCAGGCTGCCAACGAGCACGGCGACGTCAAAGGTCTGTTGCATGGCCATCCTTCCTTGTCGACCGGTCGACGAGACGAAACGGTCATCGTTTCGACCGGGCTACCGACACGTACGAACGCTCGCACCGCGGGGAAGTTCCACCCGGACCGGTGCCGCCGTCGCGCGTGGGGCCGCGATGTCATAATGCCCGTTTCGGGGTGTAGCGCAGCCCGGTAGCGCGCTTGCTTTGGGAGCAAGATGTCGGAGGTTCGAATCCTCTCACCCCGACCAGAATCAGGCTGTATGGACCGGTCACACAGGATCTCGCGTGCGCCGCAGTTGGCAGGTGCCGCCCGAGTGGAAGAACAGTAAACGCCGGATCCACACGGCCCGAAGCCGCGCCGGCGGTTCGATTGCCGGCCGAAAGCGTACAGGCGCGAGCGCCCGCCAAGGGAGGGAAGCGGCGCATGAGACACACGCGCATCGTCGTCACCCGCTACGGTGGGCCGGATGCCCTTCGAGTGGTCGAAGAAGAGTGTCCCGAGCCAAGGGATGGCGAAGTGCGGGTGCGCGTGCTGGCGGCAGGCGTCTCCTTGCCGGACATCATGGCGCGTGAAGGCATTCATCCGGAAACGCCGAACGTTCCCTTTACGCCCGGATGGGACCTGGTCGGGGTCGCGGATCGGCTCGGCGACGGCGTCTCCGACATCGAGCCGGGCCAGATCGTTGCCGCCATGCCGATCCGCGGCGCATACGCCGAGTACGCCTGCCTGCCGCAAGGTGAACTGGTTCCGGTACCCCCCGGTCTGGACGCCGCCGAGACCGTCAGCCTCGTGCTGAACTACATCACGGCGTACCAGATGCTGCATCGCGCTGCGAGCGTAAGACGAGGTCAGCGGGTGTTGATTCACGGCGCCGCAGGCGGCGTCGGCTCGGCACTGTTGCAACTCGGGCGGCTCGCCGGGCTGGAGACGTACGGCACCTGTTCATCGCGGGGGGCATCCGCCGTTTCCGGCCTCGGCGGTATCCCAATCGATTACCAGCATCAGGACTTCGTGAGGGAAATTCGCCGTCTCACCGGCGAAGGCGTCGACGTCGTCTTCGATCCCATCGGCGGCACGCACCTGTGGCGTTCTCGCCAGGCCTTGCGTCGCGGCGGGCGGGTGGTGGGCTATGGCAACACGACATCGTTGCGCGGAAAGGGGTTGTCTTCCCGCCGTCCCGGCCGTCGGAATCGCCTCCACGGGATTCCCGTCTACGTGCTCTACATCGCGGCCGGCTGGCTGCTCCCCGGCCGAAAGCGGGTCGTCCCCTACAGTATCCAGACGCTCAAAAGGCTGAAACCGGCGTGGTTTCGAGAAGACTTGACCGCTCTGCTCGGCCTCCTCGAGCAGCACAAAATCAAACCGCTTATCGCGCACCGCTTTCCCCTTCGAGAGGCAAGGCAGGCGCAGGAGTTGCTGGCAAAGGGAGGCGTGATCGGTAAGATCGTGCTCGTGCGCGACGTGTCGTCGCCCGGCTGACCGGGTCGGGTTGCGCACCGGCTCCCGAGGTGCACTGCGCGATGACCGAGGCAGGAACCGGGGTGAGTCGACAATCCTTGCGTCCCGCGGAATTTCTCGGTGGAATCGCGTGGTTGCGCAGGGTCCGGGTGCCGCCCGCGACCACGCAACCCTATCGCAACCGATACGAAAAGAGGGAGGAGACGATGAGCCGAATCCATGGACTGTCGCTGCTTGCGATGCTGCTTGCGCTTGCGGGCTGCGCGTCGATGAGTGCCGAACCGCCCGGCGCGCGTGCGCTGGGATGGACCATTCCCCACGGGAGGGGAACGGCGACGACTTACGCCGAATTCGAGACCGACGGACGCCCGAAGGCGATCGGCGTCGCCTGGTCGGCCCACGCCTTCGATGGCCTGCCGCAAGGCTCGGACATGCATCATTGCCATGGGGTGGGCGCCGACGGCCCCGTGGGATCGCAGGCGAAGTGCGTGCCCACCTTCGAGCACGTGCTTCCGCTGCCCGACGCCGTCGCCCGGCGCCCGGACGTTCCGTTCAAATGGGTGCTCCTCAACTGGAATCCGGCCGGGCACATCCCGCCGGGTGTCTACGACGTCCCGCACTTCGACGTGCACTTCATGATCGCGCCTATCGCCGACGTGTTCGCGATCGAGACCGGCACCTGCGGGCCGGAGGGCGTGCGCTGCGACCAGTTCGCCATCGGCAAGAGGCCGCTGCCGGGGAACTACGTGCCCGCCGATTTCCGCGACGTCGACGCCGTGGTTCCCGCGATGGGCAACCACCTGATTGACTTGACCGGCCCCGAATTCCGGAAGCAGCCCTTCACGCACAGCTTCATCTACGGCGCTTACGACGGCAAGGTCATCTTCTACGAGCAGATGGTCGCGCGCGGATATCTGCTCGGCAAGCCGGACGGCTGCACGCCGATCAAGTCGCCGCAGGCGGTCGCGCTCGGCGGTTACTATCCCACGCTGACATGCCAGCGATACGACGCGCGCACCGGCGAGTACATGGCCTCGCTCGAGCGCTTCGTGCGGCGCGAGGCGAGCGCGCCCGAGCCGATTCCCGCGGCGAAATAGCGCGCATAGCTCGAGCGGTAGAACGGCGCGCGCGGATCGGCGACGGCGCCGGGCTTCGTTGCCGCGTCGCGGCGCGCTGAGACATGCGGCGGTTCGTCGTGCTGGCCGCGCTGGCGGCCATCCTCGGCGGGTGCGCAACGACGGAGGCGCCTCGCGGGCGGGCGCCGGCGATGAGCGCCGACGAAGGCCGCGCGCTCGTTCGCGGCCTTCTGCCGGAGCGTCTCCCGGATCGCAGCGGCTGGGCGACCGACATCCACGCCGCGATCGCTGCGCTCGACATCGCGCCCACGGTGGAGAACGCGTGCGCCGCGATTGCGGTGGCCGAGCAGGAATCGGGGCTGCGCGTCGATCCACCGGTGCCGGGTCTCTCGCGCATCGCCCGCCGCGAACTCGAGGCGCGGCGCGAGCGCGCAGGGATTCCGAAGCTCGTCGTCGATGCCGCGCTCGCGCTCCCGTCCTCGAACGGGAAGACGTACGCCGAGCGGCTCGACGCCGTGACGACGGAAGGACAGTTGAGCGAGCTGTACGAGGACCTGATCGGCCGCGTCCCGTTCGGGCGCACGCTCTTCGCGGATCGCAACCCGGTGCGCACGGGCGGGCCGATGCAGGTCGGCATCGCATTCGCGGAGGCGCAGATCGAGGCTGCGCCCTACCCGTATCCGATCGCGTCGACCGTGCGCCACGAGGTCTTCACACGCCGCGGCGGGCTGTACTTCGGCATCGCGCACCTGCTCGACTATCCCGCGCCTTACGACAGCTATCGCTATCGCTTCGCGGATTACAACGCCGGGCGCTACGCGAGCCGCAACGCAGCGTTCCAGGCCGCGCTCACGCAGGTGTCCGGGATCCCGCTCGCGCGCGACGGCGATCTGCTGCGCTACGACGGCGTCACCGCCACGGCGGCAGCGGGAAGCACCGAGCGTGCCGCACGCGTCGTCGCGTCGCGTCTCGGGCTGACGGCATCGGACGTGCGCCGCGACCTCGAGCAGGGGAAGCGCGAGGACTTTGCGAAAACACCGCTCTACGTGCGCGTCTTTGCGCAGGCCGATGCGCTGGCGCGCCGGCGCGCGGCACGCGCGGTCGTGCCGACCATCGAACTGCGCGGTCCGAAGATCACGCGCAAGCTGACGACGGAGTGGTTCGCGCAGCGCGTGGAGACGCGCTTTCGGGAATGCCTTGGGCGCTCGGCACGGTGAGCGACGGCGGCACGATCATTGGCGCAAGGTCGAGGCGCGCGTCGGCCTCGCCGCCGGCGACGACGATCCGCATGCCGAACGCGCGCGCGATGCGGACGATGGCGGCGTTTTCCACGAGATAGCGCATGACGAGCGCGCCGGCGCCGGCGCGCCGCGCATGCGCGAGCCCGTGCCGGAAGAGCGCCATGCCGAGGCCCAGGCCACGGTGCAGGGGCACTACGGACAAGCCGATCTCCGCGTCGCCGCCGGGAAAGGCGACGTGTGCGACGCCGAGCAGCGTGCGCCGAGCGTCCTCGACGCCGAAAACCGCGTCCCGCGCGAAATCGATCGCGCGTGCGTAGGCGGCGATCCCCGTCGTGCCGAGTGGCGTGCCGAAGCGCATCCGTCGATCCTTCGCGGGCAACGCGAGGAAATGCGCGACGAGGCGCAGGCGGTCCGTGTCTTGCAGGCGTTGCATGCTGCCTGCCTCAATGGGCGCGCGCCGGCGCATGCCCGGCGCGTGCAAGGGTCGCGCGCGCGCCACGCCACGCATACCACGCAAGCGCACATCCGCTGGCAGCCAGGATCGCAGCGAGGAGCGGATGCGCCAGGTCGAACAGCTCGAAAAGTCCGGCGAGGGCGAGAGCGATCCCGACCTCGCCGGCATGGAGGAAGAGGCCGAGGAGGACGAGGATCGCCTGGTCGTCCGCGGCGCGCGGACCGGCGGGGCGCGCGTGCATGCGCCGCGCTGCTTCCGGTTCGCCGCGCATCGCGGCGTGCGAAACGGGCGCCCGCAACCCCGTGACATGAGGCTCGACGCTGGCGAGCCCGATGTCGAAGAGCTCGTGCGCGCTCGCATAGCATTCGCCGACAGGGCGCATGGTCGCAGGCATCGTGTCGATCCTTTTCCACACCCGACGCGGTGTAGTCTATGGAGCGAATGCAACGCGAACATTTCAGGCGGGCGACGATTTTGTTTCTCGTGTATCGCCCCCGGCGCAGCCCATGCCAACCATCGACGTCGACGCCTATTTCGACCGCATCCAGTGGTCCGGACCGGTTCGCGTCGACCACGCGACCCTCGCGGGCCTGCTGCGCGCGCACATGCGCCGGATCCCGTTCGAGAACCTCGACGTGCTGCTCGGCCGCCCGATTCGCCTCGATCCCGAGGGCCTGCAGGACAAGCTCGTGCGCGCCCGGCGCGGCGGCTATTGCTTCGAGCAGGCGTCGCTCTTCGCCGGCGTGCTGGAGGCGCTCGGGTTTGCGCCGGTACGGCATTCGGCGCGCGTCGTGCTGGTCGCGCCGCGAACCGCCTCGCCGCGCACGCACATGTTGCTCACCGTGCCGCTCCCTGAAGGGACGTTCGTCGTCGACCCCGGCTTCGGCGGCCTGGCGTCGGACGCGCCGCTGCGGCTTTCCGCGCCGGACGAGGAACCGCCGGGCGACGCGACGCATTGGCTCGCGCGCGATGGCCCGTACACGGTGCTGCGCGCGCGTACCGACGGGAAGATCGTCGACTGTTGGGTTTCGACGCTCGAGGCCGACCACGAGATCGACTTCATCGTCGCGAACCACTACGTCTCGACGCATCCCGAATCGGGGTTCGTCAACCGGCTCATGCTGCGCGCGTTGACCGACGAGGGGCGCGTGAGCGCGATGAACCGCGAAGTCACGTTGCGCGGTCCCGCGGGCACGCGCCAATTCACGCTGCCGGATCGCGCGGCGCTGCGCGCATTGCTTGCGCAGCATTTCGGCTTCGACCTCCCCGAGGTCGAGTCGCTGCGCGTGCCGTCGATCGAGGAGTGGCGCTGATGCCGCAGGCGCCGGCCGGCATCTACGACGAGCCGAAGATCGATTGCCACTGCCACGTGCTCGACCCGGCGCGCTTTCCCTACGGTGCCGACACGTTCTACCGGCCGGCAGGGCAGGAGATCGGCACGGCTTCGCAGCTCGCGCACATGATGGACGCGTACGGCATCCGTTACGGCCTGCTCGTCGGCCCGAATTCCGGCTACGAGCTCGACAACCGCTGCATGCTCGACGCGATCGCGCACGCCGGCGGGCGCCTGAAGGGCATCGCGGTCGTCGCGAACGACATCACGCGCAGCACGCTCGCCGAGATGCGCGTGGCGGGCGTGGTCGGCGTCGCCTTCAACGCGACGCATCACGGCGCCGATTACTACCTGCGCGCAGAAGGCCTGCTCGAGAACCTCGTGGCGCTCGACATGTGCGTGTCGCTGCAGGTTCATCGGGACCAGCTCGTGGCGCTCGCGCCGATGCTCGAGCGCTCGGGCGTCCCCGTGATGGTCGACCATTGCGGCCGGCCGGCGCCGGAAGCGGGACTCGAACAGCCGGGATTTCGCGCATTGCTTGCACTGGCGCGCAATGGCCGGACGTACGTCAAGCTCTCCGGTTATTCGAAGATCTCGCGCGACGGGCATCCCTATGCCGATGTCCGGCCCTACGTCGACGCGCTGATCGAGGCGTTCACGCCCGACCGTTGCCTTTGGGCATCCGACTGGCCGTTCCTGCGCGCGCCCGAGCGGGTCGATTGCGGGCCGTTGCTCCAGCTCGTGCCTCGCCTGTTGCCGGATGCCGCCGATCGGCACAAGGTTCTGTGGGAGACGCCCCGGCGCCTGCTCGGCTTTCCGTCCTCGTGAGCGGCGAGCTCGCGTCGCTTTCGATCGCCGCGTTCGCCAGCATGATGACGATGCGGATCTGCGATCCGCTACTTCCGGCGCTTGCCCGCGAGTTCGAGACGACGACCGGCGGCGCCGCGCGCGCGATCTCGGCGTTCGCGATCGCCTACGGCGTCCTGCAGCTCGTTTACGGACCGCTCGCCGACCGCTATGGCAAGTTCCGCATCGTATCGATCGCCGTCGTCGGCTGCGCCGTGGCGAACCTGGCCGCCGCGCTCGCGCCGTCGCTCGACCTGCTGATCGCGTCGCGCGCGGCAGCCGGCGGGACGGCGGCCGCGATCATTCCGCTCACGATGGCGTGGATCGGCGATGCCGTTCCGTACGCGCAACGCCAGGAGGCGCTCGCGCGGCTCCTCGGCGCGACGGTGATCGGCATGATCGCGGGACAATGGGCGGGAGGATTCCTCGCCGATACGCTGGGCTGGCGCAGCGTGTTCGTCGTGCTGGCCGCGCTGTTCGTCGGCACCGGCGCGCTGATGTACGCGGCCGCGCTCCGGGCCGGCGCGACGCGATCGCCCGGCGCGAGCACGGACGCGCATGGGTACTACGCGCGGATTCGCGCGGTGCTCGCCGCGCCGTGGGCGCGCGAGGTGCTGGCGATCGCCTTCCTCGAGGGCATGATCGCGTACAGCGCGTTCGCGTTCGTGCCGTCGCACCTGCATCAGCGGTTCGGTCTCGCGATGACCTGGGCCGGCGCCGTGCTCGCGCTCTACGGCGTCGGCGGCTTCGTCTACAGCCGGCTCGCGCGCGCGCTGCTGCGGCGCCTCGGCGAAGCGGGCCTCGCGCGCACCGGGGGCATCCTTCTCGGCGTCGTCTTCGCAACGCTCGCCGCGATGCCCGACTGGCGCTTCGCGCCGCCTGCGTGCCTCCTCGGCGGTCTTGCGTTCTACATGCTGCACAACACGCTGCAGACGCACGCGACGCAGATGGTCCCTGCCGTCCGTGGTACGGCCGTGTCCCTTTACGCGTGTACCCTGTTTCTCGGCCAGTCGGTCGGCATCGCCGGTGCCGGGTTCATCGTCGATCGGGCCTCGGCGGTCGGCGTCTTCGCGCTCGCCGCGCTGACGCTGCCGCTCCTCGCCGCGTGGTTCGCGCGAAGGATCGCGGTGGTTCGGGCGAAAGAGCGCCGTGCGCATGCGGTAGAGTGAACGCCTCGCCCTGCTCGTCTTGCGTTCGATGATCGTGCAAACCTGCGCCGACATTCTGGCGGGCCGCGCGCCCGCCGACACCGACGTGACCCTTCGCGGCTGGGTGCGCACGCGCCGCGATTCCAAGGCCGGCATCTCGTTCGTGCACGTCTCCGATGGCTCGTGCTTCCATCCGGTGCAGGCGGTGGTGCCGAACACGCTTTCGAACTATGCCGACGAGGTCGCACACCTCACGACGGGCTGCTCGGTCGCGATCACCGGCCGCGTGGTGCCGTCGCCGGCCAAGGGCCAGCCGTTCGAGCTGCAGGCGAGCGCCGTGCAGGTGATCGGTTGGGTCGAGGATCCCGACTCGTACCCGATCCAGCCCAAACCCCACACGCTCGAGTTCCTGCGCGACGTCGCGCACCTGCGGCCGCGGACGAACGTCATCGGCGCGGTGTCGCGGGTGCGCGATTCGATCGCGCACGCCATTCATCGTTTCTTCCACGAGCACGGGTTCTTCTGGGTGAACACGCCGATCATCACCGCGTCGGATGCGGAAGGCGCCGGCGAGCTCTTCCGCGTCTCGACGCTCGACCTCGCGAACCTGCCGCGCAATGCAACGGGTCGCATCGATTACGCCCAGGACTTCTTCGGGCGCGAGACGTTCCTCACCGTCTCGGGTCAGCTCAACGTCGAAGCGTACTGCCTCGCGCTGTCGAAGGTCTACACCTTCGGGCCGACGTTTCGCGCCGAGAACTCGAACACGAGTCGCCACCTGGCGGAATTCTGGATGATCGAGCCGGAGATCGCGTTCGCCGACCTCGCCGACGACGCGACGCTGGCCGAGGCGCTTCTCAAGCACGTTTTTCGCACCGTGCTGACCGAGCGCGCCGACGACATGGCCTTCTTCGACGAGCGGATCGAGAAGGGCCTCGTCGCGAAGCTCACCGGCATCGTCGAGTCCGAGTTCGTGCGCATGGATTACGCCGAGGCGGTCCGCGTGCTCGGACAGGCGAAGCAGAAGTTCGAGTTCCCGGTGACGTGGGGCATGGACCTGCAATCGGAGCACGAGCGCTACCTCTCGGAGACGTATGCGAGGAAGCCGGTGATCGTGATGAACTACCCGAAGGCGATCAAGGCGTTCTACATGCGCGTCAACGACGACGGCAGGACGGTTGCGGCCATGGACGTGCTCGCCCCCGGCATCGGCGAGATCATCGGCGGCAGCCAGCGCGAGGAGCGGCTCGACGTGCTCGATGCGCGGATGGCGGAGGCCGGCCTCGACAAGGAGCACTACGCCTGGTACCGCGACCTGCGCCGC
>JBLMWW010000256.1:0-10294 GCA_050257435.1 Rudaea sp. | reverse complement strand
TGTCGCCGCGGTTGTAGTTCTCGGCGAACTCTTTCCACGGGTTCGCCTGGCACTGCTTGAGGCCGAGCGAGATACGACGACGCTCCTCGTCGACGTCGAGCACCATGACTTCGACTTCCTGTCCGGTGTGCACGACCTTCGCGGGATGCACGTTCTTGTTGGTCCAGTCCATCTCGGAGACGTGCACCAGGCCCTCGATGCCGCTCTCGATCTCGACGAACGCGCCGTAGTCGGTGATGTTGGTGACCTTGCCGAACAGGCGCGTGCTCGGCGGATAGCGCCTCGACAGGCCGACCCACGGGTCCTCGCCCAGCTGCTTCAGGCCCAGCGAGACGCGGTTCTTCTCCTGGTCGAACTTGAGCACCTTCGCGGTGACCTCGTCGCCCACGGCGAGCACTTCCGACGGGTGCTTGACGCGGCGCCAGGCGAGGTCGGTGATGTGCAGCAGGCCGTCGATGCCGCCGAGGTCGACGAACGCGCCGTAGTCGGTGATGTTCTTGACGATGCCCTTGACGATCGCGCCTTCGGCGAGCGTCGCGAGCAGCTTCTCGCGCTCCTCGCCGAGGCTCTCCTCGAGCACGGCGCGCCGCGAGACGACGACGTTGTTGCGCTTGCGGTCGAGCTTGATGACCTTGAAGTCGAGCTGCTTGCCCTCGTAGGGCGACGTGTCCTTCACCGGACGGATGTCGACGAGCGATCCGGGCAGGAACGCGCGGATGCCGTTGATCATCACGGTGAGGCCGCCCTTGACCTTGCTCGTCACGAGGCCCTGGACGATCGTCCCCTGCTCCATCGACGCTTCGAGGTCGTGCCAGGCCTTGAGGCGCTTCGCCTTGTCGCGCGACAGGCGCGTCTCGCCGTAACCGTTCTCGAGGCTCTCGATGGCGACGGTGACGAAGTCGCCGGGCTTCACCTCGACTTCGCCCTTGTCGTCCTTGAATTCCTCGATCGGGATGAAGCTCTCCGACTTGAGGCCGGCGTTGACGACGACGACGTTGTAGTCGACGCGGATCACTTCCGCGGTAATCAGTTCGCCCTGGCGCATCTCCTGGCGCGCGAGCGATTCCTCGAAGAGCGCGGCGAAGTTTTCCGCGCCGGAGGCGGGGGTTGCAGTTTGCGTGGCGGTAGCCATCAGGGTTGGTTCCTTTGCATTGCCGCCGCGACATCGAGAACCCGTCATCTCGATTTCGGCGGGCAGGTTGATGAAATCCGCGGATATGCGCCGGCTAGGAAAAGCGCACGTCCGCGGCCCTTTGCGTGAATCCTGTTCGTCGCGGCGCGCGGCCTCGCGGCCCCGCGTCGCGCGGGCAAGTGCCGATCGCCTCTAGAGGGCGCCGCTCCGCTGACGGTACAGGGCGAGCACGGCGGCCGTGACCTCGGCGATCGACAGATGGGTCGAATCCAGCATCACGGCATCGGGGGCCGGCGCAAGCGGCGCTGCCGCCCGCGTCGAATCCCGGCTGTCGCGTTCCCGGATGTCGCGCAAAAGACCGTCAATGCTAACCGATATTCCTTTTCCGATCAACTGCTTATGGCGGCGCTCCGCCCGCGCCTCCGCGCTCGCCGTCAGGAACACCTTGAGCATCGCGTCCGGGAACACGACGCTCCCCATGTCACGCCCTTCGGCGACGAGTCCCGGCGGGCCGCGAAACGCGCGCTGGCGCGCGAGCAGCGCGCTGCGCACCGCCCGATGCACGGCGACCCGCGAAGCGAGCGCGGAAACTTCCTCTGCGCGCAGCGCGTCCGTGACGTCGCGGCCTTCGAGAACCGGCCGCCCCGCGACGAACGTCACCGCAACGTCGGAGGCGATGTTCGCGAGGCCGTCGGCGTCGTCGGACGCCACGCCCCGCTCGAGCGCGCGCAGCGCAACGAGCCGATAAAGGGCGCCGCTGTCGAGGTAGCCGAAGCCGAGCGCCTGCGCGACGTTGTGGGCGATCGTGCCCTTGCCCGAGGCGGCGGGACCGTCGATCGCGATTACCGGCGGCGGCGCGCTCATCGCGTCGTGGGTGGACGCTGTCGGGCTCACGTTCTCATGGCAATGCTCTCGAGCGCGGCGAAATACGCGGGAAACGTCTTGCGCACGCAGCCCGGATCGTTGATCGTCACGCCGGCGCCGCCGAACGCCGCGAGCGCAAAGCACATCGCCATCCTGTGGTCGTCGTAGGTGTCGATCGCGGCGTGCCGGAACGTCGCGAGCGGCGCGATCTGGAGCCAGTCGTTGCCGGCGGCGAGCGTCGTGCCGAGCTTCGCGAGCTCGGTCGCCATCGCGGCGATACGGTCGGTTTCCTTCACGCGCCAGCTGCCGATGTTCACGAGCCGCGTCGGCGCGTCGGCGAAGAGCGCGACGATCGCGAGCGTCATCGCGGCGTCGGGGATCGCGAGGCAGTCGATCGTGCCACCCGAGAGCCTCGATCCACGCCGCGCCTCGATCCAGTCGTCGCCGAAGCGGACGTCCGCGCCCAACCCCGCCAGCACGTCGGCGAACGCGACGTCGCCCTGGATCGAATCGCGGCCCACCCCGCGCACGCGCACCGGCCCGCCGCCGAGCACGCCCGCCGCCAGGAAATACGAAGCGGCCGACGCATCGCCTTCGACCTGCACGTATCCCGGCGTGCAATAGCGCGCCCCGGCCGGCACCTCGAAGCGCGAGGCATCGTGGCCGATCACCTCGACGCCGAAGCGGCGCATCATCCGCAGCGTGATGTCCACATAGGGCCGCGAGACGAGCGGTGTGGTCACCTCGACGGTCGACGACAGCCGCGCCGCATCGTGCGCAAGCGGCAGCGCCATCAGCAACGCCGACAGGAACTGGCTCGAGACGTCGCCGCGGATGGGGATGGGGCCGCCGGCGCGCCCGCCGGATGGCCCGATGGCGAGCGGCGGATAGCCCTGCTTGCCGAGATAGCGAACGTCGCAGCCCTGATGCCGCAGCGTGTCGACGAGATCGCCGATCGGCCGCTCGTGCATTCTCGGCACGCCGGCGATCCGGTATTCCCCCCCCTGCATGGCGAGCACCGCAGTCAACGGGCGCACGGCGGTGCCGGCGTTGCCGAGGAACAGCGCGGCCGACCGTTGCGGAAAGGCGCCGCCTGCGCCGGCCACCGTACACCGGTCGTCGGAACGCCGAATGGCAACGCCCAGCGCGCGCAGCGCGTCGATCATGTGCGCCGTATCGTCGGCCTCGAGCAGCCCGGCGAGCTCGGTCGTGCCCTCGGCGAGGGCGGCGAGCAGCAGGATGCGGTTCGAAATGCTCTTCGAGCCCGGCAGGTCGACGACGCCCTCCGCGTGCGCGATCGGCGCGAGCGTGAGCGTCGCAGTGTCCGGCGGGGTCGTTCGCACGAGCGGTCAGGGCTCGGCGGCGGCCGGCACGCCGGCTACGGTTTCTCCCCACAGCCGGCGCGTCTCGGCCGCCCGCGCGAGCATCGCGTCGAGCGCGGCGCGATCGCCGTGCTCGATCGACAGGGTAAGCGCCTCGAGCGCCGTACGGTATTCGGCAAGCTCGGTCAGGAGCGCCTCGCGGTTGGCGAGCGCGATGTCGCGCCACATCTCCGGCGAGCTCCCCGCGATGCGCGTGAAATCGCGGAACCCGCTGCCGGCGTTCGACAGATATTCGGCGCTGTCCTTGCGTGCGGCGAGCTCGGCGACGAACGCGAAGGCGAGGAGGTGCGGCAAATGAGACACCGCGGCCAGGATGCGATCGTGACGCGCGGGATCGAGGCGCTCGACGCGCGCGCCGCACGCGGTCCAGAACGCTTCGACGCGTTTCATCGCCGCGGCCGATGTCTCCGGCAACGGCGTCAGGATCACCTGGCGGCCCACGTACAGCGCGGGGTCCGCGGCGTCGGCGCCGGACCGCTCGTTGCCCGCGATCGGGTGACCGGGAACGAATTGCGGCAACCGAGGGCCCAGGAACTCGCGCGCCGCGCGCACCACGTCCTGCTTGGTGCTGCCCGCGTCGGTCACGATGGTCGCATCGCCCAGAGCGGGCGCCAGCGCTGCGAACATTTCGCGATATTGCGCGACGGGGATCGCCATCAGCACGAAATCGGCACCGATCACTTCGCGCGCCCAGTCGTCGCCGAGAGGCACGGCGCGGTCGATGGCCCCGCGCGCCAGCGCACGTTGGAGATTCGTCCGCGAGCGGCCGACACCCACGACTTGTCCGACGGCACCCGCGGCGCGCAGCGCCAGCGCGCACGACGCGCCGATCAGGCCGACGCCGATCACCACGAACTTGTCAATGCGCACGGGCGAGGCTTGGCCTATGCGTCTGCCGCGCGGTCGCAAGCGCCGCGAGAAACCTTTCGTTCTCGCTCGGCGTCCCGACCGTGACGCGCAGGAACGTCGGCAGACCGTAATTGCCGACCGGACGAACGATCACCCCCTGGCGCAAAAGCGACTGGTAGACCGCCGACGCATCGCCCACCTCGATCAGCACGAAATTGCCGCGGGAAGGCAGGAACGATACGCCTTGGGCGCGCAGGCCGGACTCGAGTTGGCGCATTCCCTCCCGGTTGAGCCGCCGGCTCTCCTCCACGTAGCCGTCGTCGTCGAGCGCCGCCATCGCCGCGGCCTGGGCGAGCGAATTGACGTTGAACGGCTGCCGGACGCGGTTCATGAGGTCGGCGATCGCCGCGTTCATGACACCGTAGCCGACGCGCAGCGCGGCGAGTCCGTGGGCTTTCGAAAACGTGTGCGACACGATCAGGTTTGGATAGCGCGAAATCCATGCCACGGAATCCGCCTGCTCGGACGGCTCGAGGTACTCGTTGTACGCCTCGTCCAGGACCACGAGCACGTCGCGCGGCACGCTGGCGACGAACGCTTCGACAGCGTCACCCGCGATCCAGGTTCCCGTCGGATTGTTCGGATTCGCGATGAACACGATGCGCGTATGCGGCGTGATCGCCGCGCGCATCGCCGCGAGGTCGTGCCCATAGTCTTGCGCGGCAACTTCGATACCCAGCGCGCCGCGTGCCTGCGTGGCCAGCGGATAGACGATGAACGCGTACTGCGAATACACCGCATGATCGCCGGGGCGCAGGAACGCGAGCGACGCAAGCTCGAGGATGTCGTTGCTCCCGCTGCCCAGCACGATCTGTTCCGGCGCGACGCCAAGCCGAGCGGACAGCGCGGCCTTCAGCGCGAACGCGTTGCCGTCCGGATAACGCGTGATGTCCGCGGATGCCGCGGCGATCGCCGCGCGCACCGCCGGACTCGGTCCGCGCGGATTCTCGTTCGACGCGAGCTTGACGATCGTCGCGGGATCGAGGTCGAGCTCGCGCGCCACTTCCTCGATCGGCTTGCCGCCCACGTACGGCGCGATCGCGCGCACGTACTCGGGGGCGTGGTCGACGACGGTGGCCGGCTTGCGAGTGAATTTCATGTGAAATCGGCCGGGTAGGAGCCGAGCAGCTTGAGGAACGGCGCTTTGGCGGAGAGCTCGGCGAGCGCCGCCTGGACCGTCGCGTCATCCCGATGGCCGAGGAGGTCGACGAAGAAGAGGTACTCCCAAAGCCCCGTGCGCGCGGGGCGCGATTCTATCCGCGACATCGAAACGCCATGCCTCGCGAACGGCTCGAGCAGCGCGTACATCGCGCCCGGGCGGTTCGCGGCCGACATCACGAGCGATGTCTCGTCGCGTCCGGAAGGCGCCACCGCCTGGCGGCCGAGCACCCAGAAGCGCGTCGTGTTGTTCGGCTCGTCCTCGACGTGCGGCGCGAGCACGGCGAGGCCGTAGATCGTCGCCGCGATCTCACCCGCGATCGCCGCCGCGCCCTCCTCCAACGCCGCGAGGCGTGCCGCCTCGGCGTTGCTCGAGACGGGGATGCGCGCGACGCCGGGCAGGTGCCGCGCGAGCCACTCGGCGCACTGCGCGAGCGACTGCGCATGCGAGTACACCTTGACGATGCGGTCGAGCGCCGGCGCGTTCGAAAGCAGGTTCTGTTGCACGCGCAGCTTGATCTCGCCGCAGATCGTGAGGTCGGTCGTGACCATCAGGTCGAGCGTGCGCCCGACGGCGCCCTCCGTCGAATTCTCGACCGGCACGACGACGTAATCGCACTGCCCCGCTTCGCCGGCGCGGAAGATCTCGTCGATCGTCGCGCACGGCTGCGTGTCGACGAACTGGCCGAAGTGGCGCGCAACCGCCGCGTGACTGAACGTGCCCGCCGGGCCGAGGTACGCGACGCGCAGCTTGCGCTCGAGCGCGAGGCACGCCGACATGACCTGCCGGAACACGCCGATCACCGCCGCATCGGACAGCGGCCCGCCGTTGCGCTCGCACAGGCGCGCGAGGACCTGCGCTTCGCGATCGGGACGGTACGCGACGCCCCCGCCTCCGGCCTTCAGCTCGCCGATCGCCTTCGCGTGCATCGCCCGCTCGTTGAGGCGCGCGAGAATCTCGCGGTCGAGCGCGTCGATGGCGTCGCGATGCACGCGCAGGCGCGCATCGAGCTCTTCGTTGCCGCCGGTCGCGTCAGCCATGTTGCCGCTCGAATTCACGCATCCATTCAACCAGCGCGAGCACGCCGTCCTGCGGCATCGCATTGTAGATCGAGGCGCGCATGCCGCCGACGGCGCGATGGCCCTTGAGCTGCGTGAGCCCGCGCGCCTGCGCGCCCTCGAGGAACGCCGCGTTCAGGCGATCGTCGGGCAGGTAAAACGGCACGTTCATGCGCGAGCGGTCCGCGCGCCGCACCGGGTTGCGGTAGAACCCCGAGCGGTCGATCTCGGCGTACAGCGCCTCGGCCTTGGCGATGTTCGCGCGCTCGATCGCGGCGAGCCCGCCCTGCGCCTGCAGCCATTCGAAGGTCAGACCGGCGAGGTAGATCGCAAACGTGGGCGGCGTATTGAACATCGATCCCTGCTGCGCCTGAACGGCGTAGTCGAACACGCTCGGGCAGTCGCGACGGGCCCGGCCGAGCAGGTCCTCGCGGACGATGACGAGCGTCAGGCCCGCGGGGCCGATGTTCTTCTGCGCGCCCGCGTAGATGACGCCGAACCTCGCCACGTCGAGCGGACGCGACAGCATGTGCGAGGACGTGTCCGCGACCAGCGGGACGTCGCCCACGTCGGGCACGAAGTGGTATTCGACGCCACCGATCGTCTCGTTCGTCGTGACGTGCACGTACGCGGCGTTCGGCGTGAGGCGCCACGACGCCTGCGTCGGGACGCACGTGTACTGCTGGTCCGCGGACGACGCGGCGACGTTGACCCCGCCGTACTTCCGGGCCTCGGCGATCGACTTCTGCGACCAATGGCCGGTGTCGACGTAGTCGGCCACGCCGCCGGCGGGCAGCAGGTTGAGCGGCACCGCGGCGTTCTGGCCGAGGGCCCCGCCTTGCAGAAACAGCACGCGATAGCTCGCCGGCAGGGCGAGGAGCGCGCGCAGGTCGGCCTCGGCCTTGGCGAGGATCGACGTGAAATCCGCGCCGCGATGGCTCATCTCCATCACGGACATGCCGCGCCCGTGCCAATCGAGCAGCTCCTGCTGCGCGCGCTGCAGCACCGGCTCGGGCATCGCCGCCGGTCCGGCGCTGAAGTTGTAGACGCGGTGCGTCATGCGAGTCCGGTCGCTGATGCGACCCTCCGCCGCGCCTGCCAGCACGGACAATCACGGCTCCGCCACCGACGCATCGCGTCAGACTTCCTCGTCGTCGCGCTCGACGACGCGCTCCAGCCCGGCAAGCTTCTCCCCGTCGGCGAGGTTGATCAGCGTGACGCCCTGCGTCGAGCGTCCCATCTCGCGGATCGACTTGACGCTCATGCGGATCAGCACGCCGCCGGTCGAGATGAGCACGATCTCGTCGTCGGAGCGCACCAGCGCGGCGCCGATCACCTGTCCGTTGCGGCTCGACTGCTGGATCGCGATCATGCCCTTCGTGCCGCGGCCATGCCGCGTGTACTCGACGATCGGCGTGCGCTTGCCGTAGCCCTTCTCGGTCGCCGTCAGCACCGACTGCTCCTCGTCCTCCGCGACGAGCATCGCGATCACCTTCTGCCCCTTCTCGAGCATCATGCCGCGCACGCCATGGGCGTTGCGCCCCATCGGCCGCACGTCGTTCTCGTCGAAACGGACCGCCTTGCCGCCGGAGCTGAAGAGCATCACGTCGTGCTTGCCGTCGGTCAACGCGACGCCGATCAGCCGATCGCCGTCGGTGAGGTCGACCGCGATGATGCCGGACGGGCGCGGCCGCGAGAAGTCGGCGAGCGAGGTCTTCTTGACCGTCCCCATCGCCGTCGCCATGAACACGTAACGCCCCTCGGAGAATTCCTTGACGGGCAGGATCGCCGTCACCTTCTCGTTGTCGACCAGCGGCACCAGGTTGACGATCGGCTTGCCGCGCGCGTTTCTCTGTCCCTGCGGCACGTTGTACACCTTGAGCCAGTAGACGCGACCGCGGTTGCTGAAGCACAGGATGTAGTCGTGCGTGTTGGCGAGGAACATCCGGTCGACGAAATCGTCGTCCTTCGTCGTCGTCGCCAGCTTCCCGCGTCCCCCCCGGCGCTGCGCGCGGTACTCGGCGACCGGCTGCGCCTTCATGTAACCGCCGTGCGACAGCGTGACGACCATGTCCTCGGGCGCGATCAGGTCCTCGACCGACAGGTCGACCCCCTGCGCGACGATCTCGCTCTTTCGAGCGTCGCCGAACTGGTCGCGGATCGCCGTCAGCTCGTCGCGGATGATCTGCGTCACGCGCGCCGGCTTCGCCAGGATGTCGAGCAGGTCGCTGATGAGGTCCATCACTTCGCGGTAGTCCGCCTTGATCTTGTCCTGCTCGAGGCCGGTCAGGCGCTGCAGGCGCAGGTCCAGGATGGCCTGCGCCTGGACATCGGAGAGGCGATAGCCGGCCTTGGCGCCATGCCACCCGAACTCGGGAGCGAGCCCTTCAGGACGCGCGACGTCGGCAGCGGCGCGCTTCAGCATGTCCTCGACGAGCGGCGAGCGCCATGCGCGCCCCATCAGGCCGGCCTTCGCTTCGGCGGGCGTTGCCGACGCCTTGATGAGCGCGATGATCTCGTCGACGTTGGAGAGCGCGACCGCGAGCCCTTCCAGCACGTGTCCCCGATCGCGCGCCTTGCCGAGGTCGAAGCGCGTGCGGCGCACGACGACTTCGCGCCGGTGCGTGATGAAATGCTCCAGGAACTGCTTGAGGTTCAGAAGCCGCGGCTGGCCGTCGACCAGCGCGACCATGTTCATGCCGAAGCTGTCCTGAAGCTGCGTCAGCTTGAACAGGTTGTTCTGGACGATCTCCGGCACCTCGCCGCGCTTGAGCTCGATGACGACGCGCATGCCCGACTTGTCGGACTCGTCGCGCAGATCGGAGATGCCGTCGAGCTTCTTCTCGCGCACGAGCTCGCCGATCCGCACCAGCAGGTTCGCCTTGTTCACCTGATACGGGATCTCGTCGACGATGATCGCCTGGCGATTGCCCTTGTCGAGATCCTCGAAATGCGTGCGCGCGCGAATCACGACGCGACCGCGCCCCGTGCGGTAGCCCTCGTGAACGCCCTCGAGCCCGTAGATGATCCCGGCCGTCGGGAAATCGGGCGCGGGAATGATCTCCATCAGCTCGTCGACGGTGATCTCCGGCGTGGCGAGCAGCGCGAGGCAGCCGCTGATCGTCTCGGTGAGGTTGTGCGGCGGGATGTTCGTCGCCATGCCGACGGCGATGCCCGACGAGCCATTGACGAGCAGGTTCGGCAGCCGCGACGGCAGCACCGCGGGCTCGCGCTCCTTGCCGTCGTAGTTCGGCACGAAATCGACCGTCTCCTTGTCGATGTCGGCGAGGAGGTCGTTCGCGATGCGCTCGAGCCGGCACTCGGTGTAGCGCATCGCCGCGGGATTGTCGCCGTCGACCGAGCCGAAGTTGCCCTGCCCGTCGATCAGCGGATAGCGCAGCGAGAAGTCCTGCGCCATGCGCACCAGCGCGTCGTAGATCGCCATGTCGCCGTGGGGGTGGTACTTGCCCATCACGTCGCCGACGACGCGGGCGCATTTGACGTAGGGCCGGTTGAAGACGATGTTCGCCTCGTGCATCGCGTAGAGCACGCGCCGGTGCACCGGCTTGAGGCCGTCGCGCGCGTCCGGCAGCGCCCGGCCGACGATCACGCTCATCGCGTAATCGAGGTACGAATGCCTCATCTCCGCTTCGAGGCTGACCGGGATGGTTTCTTTGGCGAACTGCTCCATGGGGACCGTGGATCCTTTTGACCTGCGTCAAATGAATTGAAAAAATGACAAAAAGCGTGCGCTTTCCCGCAGTTTGCCGGCTCGCCGGAACGCCGGCGG
>JBLMWW010000255.1:0-8681 GCA_050257435.1 Rudaea sp. | reverse complement strand
ACGCTGGCGCTGGTGGGCGAGTCGGGCTGCGGCAAGAGCACCGTCGCGCGCCTGCTGGTGGGCCTGTACGCGCCCACGCGCGGCTCGGTGCGTTTCGACGGCACCGACACCGCGAGCATCGCCGGGGCCGAGCTGCGCACGCTGCGCCGGCGCATGCAGATGATCTTCCAGGACCCGTACGCGAGCCTGAACCCGCGCTGGAAGGTGCTGGACATCGTCGCCGAGCCGCTGCGCGAGCACGGGCTGGTGCGCGGCGATGCGGCGATCCACGACCGCGTCGTCGAATTGCTGCGTTCGGTCGGCCTGGCGGGGGCCGACACCGAGAAGTTCCCGCACCAGTTCTCCGGCGGGCAGCGGCAGCGCATCTCGATCGCCCGCGCGCTGGCCACCGGGCCCGAGTTCCTCGTCTGCGACGAGCCGACGTCGGCGCTCGACGTCTCGGTGCAGGCGCAGGTGCTGAACCTCATGCGCGACCTGCAGCGCGCGCTCGGGCTCACCTACCTCTTCATTTCGCACAATCTCGCGGTCGTCCATCACGTGGCCGATCGCGTGGGCGTGATGTATCTCGGCCGGCTCGTGGAGCTCGCCGACAAGCGGGTGCTCTTCGCGAATCCGCAGCATCCGTACACGCGCATGCTGCTCGACGCCATTCCCGACATCGCGATGACGGGCAAGGCGCGCACGCCGGTCGCGGGCGAGGTGCCGAACCCGCTCGCCCCACCGCCGGGTTGCACGTTCCACCCGCGCTGTCCGCACGCGAACGATCGCTGCCGCAACGAAGTGCCGGCGCTGAAACCCGCGCCTTCCGGCGGTATCGCCGCGTGCCATGCGGTCGAGGAGCGGCGCATACCGGTCGCAAATCTCGCTCAGAGCCACGCCTGACTGAAGTGGCCGCCTGGGCGCCACGCATCGGTCGCCTTTCCAGCCTGGAAATCGCGACGCCTACGCCGCGAGCGCGTGGAACGCGACGTGATTTCGGCCGGCGCGGCGCGCGGCGTACATCGCTGCGTTGGCCGCCGCCATGATGCCCGCCGAATCGGCGGCATCCTCGGGATAGAACGCGATGCCGATCGACGTGCCGATCGGCGTGTCCGCAAGCGGCGGCAGCGCGGGATCGTCGAGTGCGTCGCGCAACCGCTGCGCGAGCAGCGCGAGCGTGCGCGGATCCTCGGCGTTCGGCGTGGCGAGCGCGAACTCGGTGGGGCCGAGGCGCGCGAACACGTCGCCTTCGCGCGCCGCGGCGCGGAAGCGCCGCGCGATCTCGACGACCAGCGCCTCGGCGGTGGGGCCGCCGTGCAGTTCGGCGACGGCCGGGCAGCCGTTGATGTCGATGAACAGCACGCCGACGTGCGCGCGCATGCGGCGCGCGTGCGCGATCGCGAACGCCAGCCATTCGGCGAAGAAGATTCGGCTCGGCAGGCCGGTGAGCGCGTCGTGGTTCTGCTCGGCGCGCACGCGGGCGGCCAATGCCTCGCGCTCGCGCAGGACGCGCTGGAGCGTCCACAATACGGCGCAGGTGAGCGCGATCGCCAGCATGCCGAGGAGCGCGGCCAGGCTCTTCGCGGTCTCGAGATCGCGGGTCGCCGTAGCGCGCTCGCTTCGCGCGCGCTCGAGCAGCGTGGCAACACGACGGGTGGCCGGTGCGGCGGGGGTCGCAACGATTGTCGGCGACAGGCTATACGCCACACGCAGCTCGCCCAGCGTCGCGTCGACTCGCTCGTCCGCGCCGGCGTAGTCGCGCAAGGTCGCGACGAGAATCAGGGCCACGACGGCGAGCAACGCGACGCCCGCCGCGAACGCGGCGATCATGCGTGTTCCGGCCGAAATACGCAGCGGCATGCGAAGCACGGAGCTGTCCTCGCGCAAAGATAAAGCAACCTCCGCGCCAGCAGCGATGAGCGACTAGAATAACGGGTTTCCGCCAGCAATCCCGCCGCACCCGCAACGCTTTATGCCCGCGCGCACGCTCTACGACAAGCTCTGGGACAGCCACCTCGTTCGCGAGGAGGCCGACGGCACTGCGCTCCTGTACATCGACCGTCACCTGGTGCACGAGGTGACGAGCCCGCAGGCGTACGAAGGGCTGCGCCTCGCCGGTCGCACGCCGTGGCGCACGGCGTCGATCGTCGCGACCGCCGACCACAACACGCCGACGACCCATTGGGACGAAGGGATCCGCGATCCGATCTCCCGCACGCAGGTCGAGACGCTCGACGACAACATCCGCCGCTTCGGCGCCAAGGCGTACTTTCCGTTTCGCGATCGCCGCCAGGGCATCGTCCACGTCATCGGCCCCGAAAACGGTGCGACGCTGCCGGGCATGACCGTCGTATGCGGCGACTCGCACACCAGCACGCACGGCGCCTTCGCCGCACTCGCGTTCGGCATCGGCACCTCCGAGGTCGAGCACGTGCTCGCAACGCAGTGCCTCATCACGCGCAAGTCGAAGTCGATGCTGATCCGCG
Source organism: Rudaea sp. (assembly GCA_050257435.1). GTDB lineage: Bacteria > Pseudomonadota > Gammaproteobacteria > Burkholderiales > Casimicrobiaceae > VBCG01. The sequence goes on along the minus strand of JBLMWW010000255.1, from coordinate 6,216 downwards.
TGGACGGCCGCCTTCCGCGCGGCGTGACCGCGAAGGACCTCGTCTTGTCGGTGATCGGCCGGATCGGCACCGCGGGCGGCACCGGGCATGCGATCGAGTTCGCCGGCGAGGCCGTGCGCGCGCTGTCGATGGAGGGCCGCATGACGATGTGCAACATGTCGATCGAGGCCGGCGCCCGCGCGGGCATGGTCGCGGTCGACGCACGCACGGTCGACTACCTCAAGGGCCGGCCGTTCGCGCCGGAAGGCGACCTGTGGCCACGCGCCGTCGCGTACTGGCGCACGCTGGCAAGCGATCCGGGTGCCCCGTTCGACGCGACGCACGTCTTCGACGCGGCGTGGGTGACGCCGCAGGTGACATGGGGCACGTCGCCCGAGATGGTGGCGTCGATCGACGACCGCGTGCCCGATCCCGACCGCGAGCGCGACAGGGAGCGGCGCGAGCACATTGCCCGCGCGCTCGATTACATGGGCCTCACGCCCAACGTGCCGATCACCGACATCCGCATCGACAAGGTGTTCATCGGCTCCTGCACCAACTCGCGGATCGAGGACCTGCGCGAGGCGGCGGGGATCGTCCGCGGCCGCCATGTCGCCGACAACGTCCGCCTGGCCATGGTCGTCCCCGGCTCGGGCCTCGTCAAGGCGCAGGCGGAGTCCGAGGGCCTCGACCGAGCGTTCCGCGACGCGGGCTTCGAATGGCGCGAGCCCGGCTGCTCGATGTGCCTCGCGATGAACGACGACCGCCTCGAGCCGGGCGAGCGCTGCGCGTCGACGTCGAATCGCAACTTCGAGGGCCGTCAGGGCGCCGGCGGTCGCACGCACCTCGTGAGTCCCGCGATGGCGGCCGCAGCGGCGATCGCGGGACATTTCGTCGACGTACGTCGACTCGCCTGAAGGGGGGAAGGGAACATGAAGTCGATCGTCGCGCTGTTCGCGCTCGTGGGGTTCGCGCTCTCGGCTGCCGGCTGCAACACCGTCGAGGGCGTGGGCAAGGACGTCAAGGCCACCGGCAGCGCCATCGAGAAGGCGGCGGACAAGAACAAGCCCAGGTAGGGGCCCGATGTCATGGAGCCTTTCCGCGTCCACACCGGGATCGTCGCGCCGCTCGACCGTGCGAACGTCGACACCGACGCGATCATCCCGAAGCAGTTCCTGAAGTCGATTCGCCGCACCGGCTTCGGCGCTCACCTGTTCCACGCCTGGCGCTATCTCCACCACGCCGAGCAGGACGTCGAACCCTCGCAGCGCCGGACGAACCCCGATTTCGTGCTGAACGAGCCGCGCTATCGTGGCGCGTCGATCCTGCTCGCGCGGCGCAATTTCGGCTGCGGCAGCTCGCGCGAGCACGCGCCGTGGGCGCTCGCCGACTACGGGTTTCGCGCGCTGATCGCGCCGTCGTTCGCCGACATCTTCTTCAACAACTGTCTCAAGAACGGCCTCCTGCCGATCGTATTGCCGGACGCGAGCATCGATCGACTGTTCGCCGACGTGGCGGCGTTCCCCGGTCACCGACTGACGATCGATCTCGACCAGCAGACGGTGAGCACGGCCGACGGATCGCTGAGGTTTTCCTTCGACATCGACCCGTTCCGCAAGCGCTGCCTGTTGCACGGGTGGGACGACATCGCGCTCACGCTCGCGCACGCCGACGAGATCCGCGCGTTCGAGGCGCGCCACCTCGGCGAGCAGCCCTGGCTTTGAAGATCGCGATCCTGCCCGGCGACGGCATCGGTCCCGAGATCGTGCGGGAGGCCGAGCGGGTGCTCGACGCGCTCGCCGCCGACGGTTTGCCGATCGAGACGGAACAGGCGGATATCGGCGGCGCCGGCTACGACCGGGCGCGCCATCCGTTGCCGCCCGCGACGCTGGAGCTCGCGCAGGCGGCCGATGCCGTGCTGCTCGGCGCGGTTGGGGGCCCGAGGTACGACGCGCTGCCGCGCGAACTGCGACCCGAGCAGGGCATCCTCGGCATTCGCAAGGCGCTCGGGCTCTTCGCGAACCTGCGTCCGGCGGTGCTCTATCCCGAGCTCGCCGGCTCGTCGACGCTCCGGCCCGACGTCGTCGCGGGGCTCGACCTCGTCATCGTGCGCGAGTTGACCGGTGACATCTACTTCGGCGAGCCGCGCGGGCGGCGCAGTACGCCGACCGGCGAGCGCGAAGGCTTCGATACGATGCGCTACACGGAGGGCGAGATCGCGCGCATCGCGCGCGTCGGCTTCGAGACGGCGCGCAAGCGCCGCCGCCGGCTCGTCTCCGTCGACAAGGCGAATGTGCTCGACACGTCGATCCTCTGGCGCGAAGTGGTGAGCGAGCTCGCGCGCGACTATCCCGACGTCGCGCTGTCGCACATGTACGTCGACAACGCGGCGATGCAGCTCGTGCGCAGCCCCGGGAGCTTCGACGTCATCGTCACCGGCAACCTGTTCGGCGACATCCTCTCCGACGAGGCGTCGATGCTCGCCGGATCGATCGGCATGCTCCCCTCCGCGTCGCTCGATGCCCGGGGGAAGGGCCTCTACGAGCCGATCCACGGCACGGCCCCCGACATCGCGGGCCAGGACCGGGCGAATCCGCTCGCGACGATCCTGTCGCTCGCGATGATGTTCCGGCACACGTTCGCCCGCGTCGACGTCGCCGATCGCATCGAGGCTGCCGTGCGGGCGGCGCTCGCGCAGGGCTTTCGCACGCCGGACATCGCGGCAGCAGGCGAGACGGTCGTGGGCACGGCCGCAATGGGCGATGCAGTGCTCGCCGCGTTGCGGGGCGGCTGAAGCATGGACCGCGCTCGGATCGTCGTGCGCCGCGCCGAGGCGCGCGACGCCGACGCGATCGCCGCGACGTTCGCCGCGCCGCGCGCGATGGCCGGCACGCTGCAGCTGCCTTATCCCTCGGCGTCGCACTGGTCGAAGCGGATCGCGGAGTCGCCCGCCGGCGATCACGTGCTGGTCGCCGAGGTCGACGGCGAGGTGGTCGGCAATCTGGGCCTTCACCCGGTGTCGACGTCGCCGCGCCGCCGGCACGTCGGCACGATCGGCATGGCGGTGCGCGACGACTGGCATCGGCGTGGCGTGGGGTCGGCGCTGCTCGGCGCGGCGATCGATCTCTCGGACAGATGGATCGGCTACACGCGCCTCGAGCTCACCGTGTACACCGACAACGAAGCCGCGCTCGCGCTGTATCGCAAGTTCGGCTTCGAGACGGAGGGCATCGCGCGGGGCTACGCCCTTCGCGACGGAGCGTACGTCGACGCGTACATGATGGCCCGGCTTGCGCGGTTGGCGCACAATGCTCCGGCAGCGTCCGGCGCGGCGGGGCGGGCCGGCGGCGCGACGCGCGGCGATCGGGCGGCGGGTTGACGGGACGAACGGAACGGGAACGGGAAACGAACATGCGGGTGGGATTCGTCGGCTGGCGCGGCATGGTGGGGTCGGTGCTCATGCAGCGGATGCTGGAGGAGCGCGACTTCGAGGGCATCGACGCGGTCTTCTTCTCGACGTCGAATGCCGGCGCCAAGGGGCCGGCGATCGGTGGGCGCGCGGGCACGCTGCGCGATGCGCACGCGCCGGAGGCCTTCCGCGGACTCGATGCGATCGTGACGTGCCAGGGCGGCGACTGGACGAGCACGATGTATCCGCGGTTGCGCGAGGCCGGCTTCGGCGGCTACTGGATCGATGCGGCGTCGACGCTGCGCATGCGCGACGACGCGGTGATCGTCCTCGATCCGGTCAACCGCGCGGTCATCGAGCGCGCGCTTGCCGACGGGACGCGCAACTTCATCGGCGGCAACTGCACGGTGAGCCTCATGCTGATGGCGCTCGCGGGGCTCTTCCGGCACGACCTCGTCGAGTGGATGACGTGCATGACCTACCAGGCGGCGTCGGGCGCCGGCGCACAGAACATGCGCGAGCTGCTCCAGCAGATGGGCGAGGCGCACCTCGCCGCGAAGGACCTGCTCGACGATCCGTCGTCGTCGATCCTCGACATCGACCGCGAGGTCGCCGGCATCCTGCGCGACGAGCGCTTTCCCACCGAGCATTTCGGCGTGCCGCTCGCCGGCAGCCTCATTCCGTGGATCGACAAGGACCTCGGCAACGGGATGAGCCGCGAGGAATGGAAGGGGGGCGCCGAGACGAACAAGATCCTCGATCGCCGGCACGCGCCGATCCCGGTCGAATCGATCTGCGTGCGCGTGGGCGCGATGCGCTGCCACTCGCAGGCCTTGACCGTGAAGCTCCGCCGCGACGTGCCGCTCGCCGAGATCGAGCGGATGCTCGGCGAGGCGCACGATTGGGTGCGCGTCGTCCCGAACAATCGCGACGCCAGCATCCGCGGCCTCACCCCGGCCGCGGTCACCGGCCGGCTGGAAGTCCCGGTGGGTCGGCTGCGCAAGCTCGCAATGGGCCCCGAGTACCTCGGCGCGTTCACTTGCGGCGACCAGCTGCTGTGGGGTGCCGCGGAGCCGCTGCGACGGATGCTGCGGATCCTCCACGCGGTGGAGGTGCCGGCCTGAGCGCCGCCGGACCGCCTCGACGCGGTCAGCTAGCCCCATGAGCCGGGCGCGCGGGCGGGGTCTCCCGGGGCGCCAGAGATGCGACGCGGTACGCTCGCGCCAAGGCGTCGCGGTGGCATGTCAAATGCGTGCGGTTGCGCGAATCGCGTCGCGCCGGCCGGTTCGCGCCGCCGCCGGGCGTTTCGCCCAGCTTTATGCTCAGGCACGCGCCCACCTCGAGCAGTGCGCGTCACGTCGCAACGAGGGCGCTGGCGCGCCAACGGGCATGGTTCGTCGGCAACCCGGGATCGCGTGGCATGACACATGCTTTGCGCAGTGGGTTGCGGCGCCTTAGCACAGCGGCATGAAGCTGTGTTGCGCCGCGCGGGGCGCTCCACGAAAACTTCATCTAATACGGGGGCTTAGCTTGCACCGCCTAGTGCGTGATGTTAAGTTAGGCCCGGGCTTATCAGCCAAGCCACGAGAGGTCGGCATGCGCGCAAAACCCGTCTTTACCTACAGCCTGGTGGCAGGCGCGCTGGCGTTCCAGAGCCATGCGCTCGCGCTCGGGCTCGGCAAGCTCACCGTCGAATCGGCGCTCGGGCAGCCGCTTTCCGCTCGAATCGAGCTCACTTCCGTCACCAAGGAGGACCTCGATTCGCTGCGCGCCAAGGTCGCCGACCCGACGCTCTACAAGCAGAACAACCTGACGTATCAGGGCGCATTGTCCCGCGCCCGGATCTCGCTCGAGAGCGTCGGCGGCACGCCGTACCTCAAGGTCACCTCGCCGGTCTCGGTGCAGGAGCCGTATCTCGACCTCCTGGTCGAGCTCGACTGGGCGTCCGGTCGCGTGGTGCGCGAATACACGTTCCTCCTCGACCCGCCCGGCATGACGCTGGCGGGGGCGGGCGCCGAGCCGATCGCGCCGCCGCAGGCCGCCACGCCGGCGCGGACCCGTGCCGCCCCCGCGGCGCGCGCGCCCGCGCCGACGGCCACGGTGGCCGCCGCGCCTTCGGCTGCGCCCGCCGGTAGTGGTCCTGCCGCAGGTACCGCGGCCCCGGCCACCGGCGACCAATACACGGTCAAGCATGGCGATACGCTGCAAAAGATCGCCGAGCAGTTCAAGCCGGCCGACGCGACCCTCGAGCAAATGCTCGCCGCCCTCTTCGCGCGCAACCAGGCGGCGTTCGACGGCGACAACATGAACCGGCTGCGCGCCGGCGCGATCCTCAACGTCCCGAGCGCGGCCGATGCGCAGGCGACGCCCGCCGCCGAAGCCACGAAGATCGTCCGCATGCAAGCGGCCGACTGGCGCGCCTACCGCGATCGCGTGGCTGCCGCCGCACCGGCCTCCGCGGGTGGCGCAACGCGGGAGGCCGGCGGCCGCATCGCGGCAGCGGTCGAGGACGCGACGCCGGTAGCGGCGCCCGGCTCCGACAAGCTGCGCGTCTCGCGTCAAGCCGGTGCCGGCAAGGGCGCGGGCGCGGCCGAGGACACGATCGCCCGCGACCAGGCGCTCAAGGATGCGCAGACGCGGATCGCCGCGCTCGAGAAGACGATCGCGGAAATGCAGCGCGCGCTCGAGCTCAAGAGCCAGGCACTCGCGCAGGTGCAGCAGCAGGCCGAGGCTACAAAGGGCAAGGGCGCCGCCCCCGGCGAGACCGCGACATCCGGCGCCGTGCCGGCCGCGCAGCCCGCGGCGCCTGCGGCAGGGGCACCGGCCGC
>JBLMWW010000254.1:0-2591 GCA_050257435.1 Rudaea sp. | reverse complement strand
GTCATCGCAACGTCCACCTCGCGGTCGCCGACGTAGACGGCGGGATCGAACACCGCCGGCGTGCCATCGCGCAACGTGCCGGCGTTGCCCGACCACAGGTCTCCGTGCACGAGCGACGCGGCCGGTCGCGCGTCGAGCAGTCGCGGCAAAGCGGCCAGCAGGCGCTCGCCGTCGCGGCGCAACGACGCGAATCCATTCGACGCCGCGAGCGCGAGTTGCGGCGCGAGGCGCCGCTCGCGAAAGAACGTGCACCAGTCGTCGGACCATCCGTTCGCCTGCGGCGTGCCGCCAATCCAGTTGTCGCGATGCCAGCCGAAGCGCTCACCGGCCGGCCCGTGCGGCGCCTCCCAACGATGCAACGCCGCGAGTGCTCGACCGAGGGCCGCGCCGCTGTTACCCGCTCCGAGCTCGAGCCACTCGAGCGCCAGAAACGCCGAACCGTCGCATGCGCCTGCGGCCGCCACCTGCGGCACGCGCACGGTCGCGGTGCACGCGAGCGCGACGAGGCCATCGGCCTCGCACGCGAGCATCGCCGCGTGGCGTCCGGATGCAAGCTTGACGAAATAGCGCCCCTTGGCGGTTACGCACGACCAGGCCTCGCCCCACCCCGTGGCGCCGCGCGGCTGCCATCTCGCGGTCGATGCAGCCAACGCGCGCTCGATCGCCGCGCGCAGGTCGTCGTTCAACATCGGTGGCGAGCGCGTGATGCGAGCGGTGAACGATCGTGCCGGATCGCGAGGATGCGGTCAGTGCCGCAGCGCGTCGATGCCCTGCGCGATGCCGCCGAGCGTCAGCGGGAACATCCGGGGCCCCAGCCGCTGCAGGATCATCTGCGTCGTGCGCGTGTACTCCCACGTGCGGGGCGGCTCGGGATTCCACCAGACGACGCGCCGGAAATGCGTGAAGATCCGCGTGAGCCAGACGATGCCCGGCTCGAGGTTGCGGTACTCGGCGCTGCCGTCGATCGCGATGAGCTCGTAGGGATTCATCGCCGCATCGCCTACGACGATCGCCTTCCAGTCCGGGCCGTACGTGCGCAGGACCTCGAGCGTGCCGTGGCGCTCGTGCTTGCGCCTCGCGTTGTCGCGCCAGAGGTGGTCGTAGATGCAGTTGTGGAAGTAGAAGTGCTCGAGGTGCCGGAACTCCGACCGCGCGGCGGAGAAGAGCTCCTCGCACACGGCGACGTGCGGGTCCATCGATCCGCCTACGTCCAGGAACAACAGGACCTTGACGCGGTTGCGCCGCTCCGGCTGCAGCTTGACATCGAGCCAGCCGGCGTTCCTCGCCGTGCCGGCGATCGTGCCGTCGAGATCGAGCTCCTCGGGCACGCCCTCGCGCGCGAAGCGCCGCAGCCGCCGCAGCGCCACCTTGATGTTGCGCGTGTTGAGCTCCACGTCGCCGTCGAGGTTGCGAAACGCGCGCTCGTCCCACACGCGCACGGCGCTTCGCGCGCCGCCTTCCGGTCCGATGCGCATGCCTTCCGGATGGTGGCCATGCGCGCCGAACGGGCTCGTCCCGCCAGTGCCGATCCACTTGCTGCCGCCCGCGTGGCGCTTGCGTTGCTCGGCGAGCCGCTGCCGAAACGTCTCCATCAGCTTGTCGAGCCCGCCCAGCGCCTCGATCGCACGCCGCTCCTCCTCGGACAGATGCCGCGCGATCGACCGGCGCAGCCACTCCGGCGGGACCTCCGCCGAGACGTCGAGGATCGATTCGACGCCGTCGAAGTAGCGCTTGAACGCCACGTCGAAACGGTCGAAGAGCTGCTCGTCCTTGACGAGGCACGCGCGCGCGAGCGCATGGAATTCCTCGAGGGAGCCCGAGACGACGCGTGCGTCGAGCGCCTCGAGGAGCGTCAGGAACTCGCGCGTCGAGACCGGCAGCCGGCAGGCCTTGAGGTGCAGGAAGAAGTCAACGAGCATCGCCGCGCGGACGCTCGAGCAGGTAGCGGAGGTGCCGCTTCACCGCCAGCCACTCGGCGTCGATGATGCTGAACACGACGGTGTCGCGGCGGCTCCCGTCCGGCATGAGCTGATGGTTGCGCAGCACGCCGTCCTGCTTCGCGCCGAGCCGCGCGATCGCCGCGCGCGACGCATGGTTGAACCAATGCGTGCGGAACTCGACGGCGATGCAGCCGAGCGTCTCGAACGCGTGCGTCAGCAGGAGAAGCTTGCATTCGGTGTTGATCGCGGTGCGCTGCGCGCGCCTGGCGTACCACGTGTGGCCGATCTCGAGCCGGCGGTGCTGCGCGTCGACGTTGAAGTAGCGCGTGCAGCCGACGACGGCGCCGCTCGCGTTGTCGAGGACGGCGAACGGCATCGCGCCCTCGCGCTCGCGCATGTCGTGCGCCGTCTGGTACCAGCGCTGCGTCGCGTCGGGCGCGGGCACCGACGTGTACCAGAGCCGCCACAGCTCGCCGTCGGCGGCCGCCGCCCGAATGCCATCGAGGTGCGTCTCCGCGAGCGGCTCGAGCGTCGCGTGCACGCCGCGCAGCGTCACGGGCTCGACGAAGCGCGCAGCCATCAGCGCCCGGCGCGTGCCATGAACGCGACGCGCTCGAAGAGGTGCACGTCCTGCTCGTTCTTGAGCAGCGC
>JBLMWW010000253.1:0-11550 GCA_050257435.1 Rudaea sp. | reverse complement strand
CAAATTCCCTAGAGGTGCAAATTGGCGGAAAGAAACGGTCGCGACTACAGGAATCTCAACTTGTCCCAATCCGGCGGCTTTCGAATGCTGCTGATCTCCCTGCTCTCTGCTCTGATTGGGCTCCTGGCGGGCTTTGTGGCCTATGCCCTGTATTCCCTGATCGCCATCATCACCAACCTGGTGTTCTTCCAGCGTTTTGGCCTCACAATTCCCAGTCTGAAGGCAAATCCTTTGGGCCCGTGGATCCTGGTCGTTCCTGCGCTGGGCGCTCTGATCGTCGGCGCCATGGCCAAGTACGGTTCCTCCAAGATCAAGGGTCATGGGATCCCGGAAGCCATGGAGGCCGTGCTGACCAATCGCAGCCGCATCCAGCCGCGCGTGGCCATCCTGAAGCCCATCTCTGCCGCGCTCGCGATCGGTACGGGCGGACCCTTCGGTGCCGAGGGTCCGATCATCCAGACGGGGGGCGCCATCGGCTCCCTAGTCGGGCAGCTGATTCACACGACCGCTTCGGAGCGCAAGGTACTCTTGGCCTGCGGGGCCGCCGCGGGCATGGCTGCCACTTTCAGTACGCCCATCGCCGCTGTCATTCTCGCCATCGAACTCCTGCCGATCCTGCTGCTCGCGATCCTGCTCCTCGTGCGGCCGCTCGCGAGCTACGTGCCGGTCGCGTCGATGGCGGCCGTGCTGTTCCTCGTCGCGCGCGGATTGATCGACGTGCGTGCGATACGCCGCGTCTGGCACGCGAGCCGGCCGGATGCGCTCACGCTCGCGGTCACGTTCATCGCCACGCTGACGATCCGCCTCGAGGTGGCGATTCTGGTGGGCGTCCTCGTATCGCTGCTCATCTACCTCCGCTGGGCGACGCATCCGGAAGTGCTGCGCGTCGCGCCCGATCCCGCGGCGCAGCGCCGCTTCCGCCGCGTCCACGCCGATACCCCGCTGTGCCCGCAGCTCGACGTCCTGCGGATCGACGGCGCGCTGTTCTTCGGGTCGATCGAGCACATTCGCGACGAGATCGAGGCCGCGCATGCCGAACGGCCGGCGACGCGGCACATGCTGCTGATCGGCGCCGGCATCAACCTCATCGACAACGCCGGCGGCGAGATGCTCGCGAACCTCGCGCATTCGCTGCGCGAGAACGGCGTCGCGCTCTACCTCTGCAAGCTCCGGCCACAGGCGCACGCGCTGCTCGAGCGCGGCGGCTATCTCGACGTGATCGGCCGCGACCACGTGTTCGCGACGAAGGATCAGGCGCTCTCCGCGATCTACGGGAAACTCGATGCGGCCAAGTGCGCGGCGTGCCAGGCGCGCATCTTCCACGAATGCCAGTCGACGCTTCCCGACGGCAGCCCGCGCGAGAAGCCGCGCCCCGAGCTCGTGCTGACGCCGCGCGACTGAGAGACGTTCGGCGCGGCAGAGCTCCGATCGCTGGCTTCAGCGAGCGACGCGAAATTCGTCGGCAGGCTTGACACCAGACGCATTGCCGGCGCAGCGGGATGCGAAAAAGCCCTCGACAATCAGTGGGTTGCGTTGCGCGGCTCGCCACTTGCTGCGTCCATTTCCCGCCTCGGCACCGGCCCCGCGGTCATATGCCGCTGTCGGCCGCCTGGGCGACCTCGATACCGACCCGAAAGGAGCCTTCATGTTTGCCCGCATCCTGCAATGCCGCGCCTGGGCCGTTGTGGTCGCAGCGCTGCTCGTTCCGGCGTTCGCGTCCGCCGCGAAGCCGGAGATCGATCCCTCGTATGCCGAGGGCAAGACCTATTACATGATCGGACCCAAGGTCATCATCGGTGCCGCCCAAAGCCAGCCGAACCTCTACGCGCACGCTGAGGAGCTCTACCTCGTCGGCTATCCGCAGAACAAGTTGCCCTTACCGTCCGGCTACGTGCCGCAGTGCAATCCTTGCTTCCATGCGCCGCCGCCGTTCATCTTCCACGATCACGTGCTGACGGGCGCACCGGGACTCGGCAAGAACGGCACGGCCGGCGCGTACAAGGCGCCGTGGAAGATCATCCTGGTGATGTACACCGAGGAAGCCGTCAGCGATCCGAACTTCGTGCCGGTCAAGAGCGTGGAGGAACTCGACCAGGGCGAGGCGGACGGCAAATTCCAGATCCTCGACCGCAATGCCACGAACCCGTACGAGATCGACACCGGCAATCTACTCATCTGCCCGTTCGTCGCGCCGGAGGCCTGAGCCTGCGCTTGCAACATCGCGGCGGCCGCATGGGCCGCCGCGTTTGCGCCGTAGAGAATTCCCCGCTCGGGATAGAGGGCCTTGTGCCCGTACGCGCGCCTCGCGCAATCGACGACGCCGCGAGACGCTCGCGAGAAGCCGCGCCGAGGTCGTGCGGACGCCGCGACAGGGATGAACGCAATCAGCCTCGACGACCGGACCCTAACATCTCCCGCACCTCGTCGGCCGACGCGAGCCGGCGCCCGATGATCGCAGCGCCGGCCGCCGCATTGCGCACGAGCGTCGCGTTGTCCGGTGCAAGCGTTCCATCCGGCAGGTACAGGTTGTTCTCGAGGCCGACGCGCACGTGGCCGCCGAGCGCCGCGGCGGCCATCGCGCATGCCGCCTCGCCTGGGCCGAACGCGCACGTCGCCCAGGGTGTCGTCCCATCGTGCGCCTGCAGAAACGGCAGCAGGTCTGCCGGCGCGCTGACCTGTCCCGTGCTGTAGCGCCCGAGGACGAACAGCAGGAAATCGCGTGCGGCCGGGATGACGCCGCGTGCGCGCAAGTCCCGATAGCGCGCGACCTCGTCAGGCGAATAGAGGATGTACTGCGGCATGACGTTCTCGGCGCGCAGCCACGCGAAGAACGCGTGCGCCTCCGGCTCGGCCGGCGCGTCGGGAACGAGCTCGCGCAGCGCGATCGACACCGCCTCGGGGCGAACCGCGCGCACGACCGCCATCTGTGCCGCGCGCCCGTAGCGCGAAGCCGCCTCGGTCGTGATCTGCACGACGAGCGTGTCGCCGACGGCGCGCCGGATCGCCGCCGTCGCGTCGCGATACGCCGGCGCGTCGAGCAGGTGGCGACCCGCAGCGTCGCGCACGTGGAGGTGGAAGAGCGACGCGCCGGCGTCACGGCACGCGATCGCGTCGGCGACGATGGCGTCGCGCGTCACCGGCACGCGCGGATGGTCGCGGACGGTCTTGTACGCGCCGTTCGGCGCGACGCCGAGCACCAGCGGTGCGGTATCTGCGCCGGCCGCGCTCACCGCGTCACGCGTGCGCCTCGCGTACTCGCGGGGCGTCGGTGACCTCCTCGCTCGCCGAGGGCGGGGCGCGTCTGCGCTGCAGCCACCAGACGAGCGCGATCAGCGCCAGTGCGGGAACGTAGAGCCATTCCTTCGCCGGCCGTGGCGCCAACCGCTCGATGCCGGTGATGCGGAAGCCCTCCTCGAAGCCCGCCTTGTCCGCCGGGCTGTTGAGGCGCACCGCGGCCACCTGCCAGCCGTCGGGCGTCTGCAGCAACGTCAGGCCCGGCCGCGAAAGCCGGGTGCGCACGTCGTTGCCCGGGCCGAGCTCGACGCGCACCGTCTTCTTCACCTCGCGCCCCTCGAGCGTCGTCCCTTCGAGGCGCAGCCGCAGCGCCGCGTCGTCCGGCGCATCCTTGACGAGCTGCGCGAGCGCCGTCGGCGCCACGACGCGATAGCGGGCATAAGCGAAGTCCAGCCAGTAGTCGGGGCGCAGCAGCGTGAACGTCACGAGGAGCAGGAGCGCCGATTCGTACCAGCGGTTGCGCGTCACGAACCACCCCTGCGTACCCGCGGCGAACATCAGCATCGCGACGACGGCGGATGCGACGACGAGCGCGACGTGCGCCCACGAGTCGATGCCGATCAACAGCAGCTGCGTGTTGAAGATGAACATGAACGGCAGGATGGCGGTGCGGATGCTGTACCAGAACGCGGTGACGCCGGTGCGGATCGGGTCGGCGCGCGAGATCGCGGCCGCGGCGAACGACGCGAGGCCGACCGGGGGCGTCACGTCCGCCATGAGCCCGAAGTAGAAGACGAACATGTGCACGGCCAGGAGCGGTATGACGAGCCCCGACTGGGCGCCGAGCTCGACCAGCACCGGCGCCATCAGCGTCGACACGATGATATAGCTCGCCGTCGTCGGCATACCCATGCCGAGAACCAGGCAGATCACGGCCACGAGCAGGAGCATCGCGATCAGGTTGCCGGCCGACACCGTCTCGACGAACTCCGTCATCACGAGCCCGAGTCCGGTGATCGAGACCGTGCCGACGATGATGCCGGCGGCGGCGGTGGCGATGCCGATGCCGATCATGTTCCGTGCACCGAGTGCCAGGCCCTGCACCAGATCGTCCAGGCCGCGGCGCGCCTGCACGCGCAGGCTGGGCTGCTTGCGGAACCACGCGATCAGCGGGCGCTGCGTCACCAGGATGCCCCCGAGCGTCGCGATCGCGTAGAACGCCGACAGCCCGGGTGACAGATGCTCGACCATCAGCGCCCAGATGAGCAGGACGACCGGCAGAAGGAAATGCAGGCCGGCGAGGACCGTCTCGCGGATCGGCGGCAATTCGAGCACCGGTGCATCGGGATCGTCGATCGCGAGGTCGGGCTCGCGCGCGGCGATGCGCACCAGCACGAGATACACGGCCAGGATCAGCGCGGCGACGACCCAGGATGCGCCCTCGCCGAGCACCGGCTTCATCCATCCGAGGCCGTAGTAGACGAGGTTCGCCAGGACGATGAGCGCGCAGGCCGTCATCGCGATGCCCAGGAGACGTTTCCACCAGACCGAGCCTTCGCGGCGCGCGACGCCGTGGATGCGCAGCTTGCAGGCCTCGAGGTGCACGATGTAGAAGAGCGCGATGTAGGAGATCGCGGCGGGCAGGAATGCATGCTTCACGACCTCGGCGTACGAGATGCCGACGTACTCCGCCATCAGGAACGCGGCGGCGCCCATGACCGGCGGCATGATCTGCCCGTCGACGCCCGCCGCGGTCTCGATCGCGCCGGCCTTTTCGGCCGGATAGCCGACGCGCTTCATCAGCGGAATCGTGAATGTGCCGCAGGTCACGACGTTCGCCACCGACGAGCCCGAGATCATGCCCATCAGTCCTGACGACACGACCGCGGCCTTCGCGGGACCGCCGCGCATGTGGCCGAGAAAGGCGTACGCGACCTTGATGAAGTAATTGCCGGCGCCGGCGCGCTCGAGCAGCGCGCCGAACAGCACGAACAGGAAGATGTACGACGCCGAGACGCCGAGCGCGACGCCGAAGACGCCTTCGGTGGAAAGCCAGTAGTGCGACACCGCCTTCGACAGCGAGACGCCCTTGTGCTGGATCGCCTCGGGCATCCACGGGCCGCCGAACGCGAATCCGAGGAAGAGGATCGCGATGATGGCCAGGGGCGGCCCGACGACGCGCCGCGTCGCCTCGATCAGGAACACCATACCGGCGATCGCGACGACGAAGTCGACCGGGATCGGCTCGCCCGGTCGCGTCGCGAGCTCGCGATAGAACACGAACAAGTACAACGCGCACCCGGCCGCGGCGATCGCGAAGATCCAGTCGGGAAGCGGAATGCGCTCGCGCGGCGAGCGCTTCAGGAACGGATAGGCGAGGAACGCGAGGAACAGCGCGAAGCCCAGGTGGATCGAGCGCATCTCGCTATCGTTCAGCACGCCGACGTTCAGCATGAACGGCAGCGGCGACGCGTACCAGAGCTGGATCAGCGACCAGGCGATGCAGGCGGTGAACAGCACGCGCTTTGCCAGCCCGGCGGGCCGGCGCCCGCCGAGGTCGGCTTCCTGCACGAGCCGCGCAACGTCGACGGCCGGAGGAGCCGGGGATGGGTTCATCGCAACCTCCGCATGCGCGGCGGTGGAAAGGGGGGCGCGCGACCGGCGAGGCCGCGCGCCGCGGAGCCTACATCAGGCCCTTTTCCTTGAAGTAGCGGACCGCGCCTTCGTGCAGCGGCGCCGAGAGTCCGTTCTTCACCATCTCCTTCGCGTCGAGATGCGCGAACGCCGGATGGAGCTTCTTGAACTCGTCGAGGTTGTCGAACACGGCCTTGGTGATGACGTACACGACGTCGGCCGGCACCTTCGCGGACGTGACGACCGTGGCGAGCACGCCGTACGTCTTCGTCGGCTCGGGGTTGTTCGCGTAGATCTTCCCCGGAATCGTCGCGTACGCGTAATACGGCCTGGCCTTCACGAGCGCGTCGATGGCGGGGCCGGTGAGCGGCACGAGCTTCGCGCCGCACGTGGTCGTCGGATCCTGGATGTTCGCCGACGGGTGGCCGACGCCGTAGAAGAACGCGTCGATCTTGTTGTCGCAGAGCGCGGGCCCATGCTCGTCGGCCTTGAGCTCGGATGCGAGCGCGAAATCGGACACCTTCATGTGCTCGGCGTTGAGCAGCTCGTCCATGGCCGCGCGCGTCCCGGAGCCGGGGTTGCCGACGTTGACGCGCTTGCCCTTGAGGTCCGCGAAGGACTTGATGTTGGCATCCGGCCGCGCGACCAGCGTGAACGGCTCGGGGTGAACCGAGAAGACCGCGCGCAGGTCGGTGTAAGGCTCCTTGAAGCCGCCTTCGCCCTTGTACGCCTGGTACTGCACGTCGGACTGTGCGAGCCCGAAGTCGAGCTCGCCCGCCTTGATCGTGTTGACGTTGTAGACCGAGCCGCCCGTCGACTCCACCGAGCAGCGAATGCCGTGCTTCGCGCGGTCCTTGTTCACGAGCCGGCAGATCGCGCCGCCGACGGCGTAGTAGACGCCGGTGACGCCGCCGGTGCCGATCGTCACGAATTTCTGTTGCGCGAGCGCGGGCTGCGGCGCGAGCAGCGCGGCGACGAGCGCGGTCACGGCGAGCGGCGCGGCGCCGCGAAGCGAAAGCGAGCGTGGCTTCTTCATGCGTACCTCCCAGGTAGTTGAAGCGGGTTGAAGGTCGAATCCGGCGCGATCAGCGCGCATGTGCCGTCTGCGGCGTGGAAATCGCAGCCAGCGACGCGTCGAGGGCGTCCGAAAGGCGCGCGACGATGAGATCGAGCTCGCCGTCGCTCACGATGAACGGCGGCGCGAGCAGCACGTGGTCGCCGTGGCGGCCGTCGACGGTGCCGCCCATCGGGTAGACGCACAGCCCGCGCGCCATCGCCTCGGCCTTGATCTTCGCATGCAGGCGCAGCGTTGGATCGAAGGGGATCTTGTGCGCCCGGTCCGCGACGAGCTCGAGGCCGAGGAACAAGCCCCGCCCACGAATGTCGCCGACGTTGGGATGCGAGGCGAACGCGTGCACGAGACGCTCTCGCAGCCCCGCGCCCTGGCGCTTGACGGCGTCGAGCAGATTGTCGCGCTGGATGACGCGTTGCACGGCGAGCGCGGCCGCGCAGGCCATCGGATGCCCGATGTACGTGTGCCCGTGCTGGAAGAATCCGCTGCCCTTCGCGACCGTATCGCGGATCGTGTCGGTGACGAGCACCGCGCCGATCGGCTGGTAGCCACCGCCCAAACCCTTGGCGATCGTCATGAGGTCGGGCGCGATGCCTTCCTGCTCGCACGCGTGGAGCGTCCCCGTGCGGCCCATGCCGCACATGACCTCGTCGAGGATCAGCAGGATGCCGTGCCGGTCGCAGACTTCGCGTACGCGGCGAAAGTAACCGGAGACCGGCGGCACTGCACCGAGCGTTGCACCGACGACCGTCTCGGCGACGAAGGCGATCACGCTGTCGCCCCCGAGCGTCTCGATCGCCTGCTCGAGCTCGGCGGCGAGCCGCGCACCGTACTGTTCGGGCGTTTCGTCGCGGCGTCGGTCGCGATATTCATAACAGGGCGCGACGTGCGTGACGTCGATCAAAAGCGGGGCGAACTGCGCCCGCCGCCAGGCATTGCCGCCGACCGCGAGCGCACCGAGCGTATTGCCGTGATAGCTCTGGCGGCGGGCGATGAAATGACGCCGATGGGGCTCTCCGATCTCGACGAAATACTGGCGCGCGAGCTTGAGCGCCGCCTCGATCGCCTCCGACCCGCCCGACACGAAATAGACGTGCCCGATGCCGGGCGGCGCGCCGCCGACGAGCGTGTCGGCAAGCGTCTCGGCGACCGGCGTCGTGAAGAAGCTCGTATGCGCGTAGGCGATCGCCTCCATCTGCGCGCGCATCGCTTCGAGCACGTCGCGATTTCCGTGCCCCAGGCACGACACCGCCGCCCCGCCCGAGGCATCGAGGTAGCGGCGGCCGTCGGCATCGGTCAGCCACACGCCCTCCCCGCCGACCGCCACTGGCAGCGTGCGGTTCAGATGGCGATGCATGACGTGCGTCATCGGGAATCTCCTAGGACCTATTGATACTGTGTCCGCCGACGCGACTGGCCGACCTGGGCGCGGCCGAGGCGCGCCAGTAGGCGCCGCGCGCGGTCATCTGCCGGTCGATTCGGGCGAGGCGCGCGAGGACGGCGCGGCCACCCCGTGCCGCCTGCTGCGCGAGGAGCAGCTCGACGAGCGCGAGCGGCGCGAGCATCGAATGGAAGAACGACAGCGAGACGGCGCGGAACAGCAGCACGTGCGTCGCGTAGGGTGCGAGCGGCGACAGCGGGCTGTCGGTCAACGCGACCACCGTCACGCGGCGCTCGTGCGCGAGCCGCGCCGCTTCCACCGTCGGGTTCGAATACGGCGCGAGCGAGACGGCGACGAGCGCGTCGCGCGGCCCGAAGCCGTCGAGCTGGTCGATGAGCGCCCCGCCGAGGCCGGTGATCAGGACCCCGTTGTCGGCGAGCAGCCTGTGCGCATAGTGGAAGAGGTACGCAATCCCGAAACTCGAGCGCACGCCGAGGAAACCGACGCGCTCGGCGCCGCACAGCCTGTCGACGACCGCCTCGACGACGGCGGGATCGTTCAATTCCGTCGTGGAGCGCACGTCCTCCACCTGGTCGTTGACGAGCTCGCGCATCAGCAACGCGGTGGACTTGCCGCGCTGTCCCGACTGCAGCGCCTGTGCGTGCGCGCGATACCGGGCGCCGGGGCCGGCGAGCGCATCCTGGAAGGCACGGCGCAGCGTCGCGTAATCGGGATAGTCGAGTGCGCGCGCAAGGCGCGACATCGTCGGCGGCGACACGCCGATCGCCCGTGCCTGCTGGCGCATGGACATCACGCCGACGTCACCGGGATGGTCGGCGAGCCAGCGCGCGGCACGCTTGAGCTCGGGGCTCAATTCGGGGAAGCGGTCGCGCAGGACGTCGAGCGGTGCGCGTGTCATCGGTACCACCGGAATGCGGCGCGAACCGCGCAGCCGCGCTCCGTCCCCTCCACGATGTCGGTGAGACGGATGTTACAACCAGAGCCTAATGCATGACAATCGTTTCATGCCCCGCGGAGACGGTCGACCGACCGCCGCCCCTGCGGGCCACGCGCGCGCCGGCTATCCGCCCTTCCGCACGCTGCGCACGCGCAGCGTCGGCACGGCGGCGATCACCTTCGCGCCCGCGACGCAGTCGACGAAATAGCGCTTGCGCCCGGCGATCTCCTCCTCGACCAGGCCGTGGATGTCCGTGTCGAAGCCGGGGAAGCGCTCGTTGAAATCGCGCGCGAACTGAAGATACTTCACGATCTGCCGATTGAAGCGCTCGCCGGGGACGAGGAGCGGGATGCCCGGCGGGTAAGGCGTCAGCAGCACGCTGGTGACGCGGCCCTCGAGGTCGTCGATCTCGACGCGCTCGATCTCGCGATGCGCCATGCGCGCGAACGCGTCGGCGGGCTTCATCGCGGGCTCGAGGTTCGACAGGTACATGTCGGTCGTGAGCCGGCCGATGTCGTTCGCCTTGTAGATGCCGTGGATGCTGTCGCAGAGGTCGCGCAGCCCGATCTTCTCGTAACGCGGATGCGACTGCACGAACTCGTGCAGCACGCGCCACAGCGGCTGGTTCGCGTCGTAATCCGACTTGAACTGCTGCAGCGCGGTGACCAGCGTGTTCCAGCGGCCCTTCGTGATGCCGATCGTGAACATGATGAAGAACGAGTAGAGCCCGGTCTTCTCGACGATCACGCCGTGCTCGGCGAGGTATTTGGTCACGATCGCGGCGGGGATCCCCTGCTCCGCGAAATCCCCCGCCACGTCGAGGCCGGGCGTCAGCACCGTGGCCTTGATCGGGTCGAGCATGTTGAAGCCCGGCGCGAGGTTGCCGAAGCCGTGCCAGTCGTCCTCCGCCCGGATCATCCAGTCCTCGCGATCGCCGATGCCCTCCTCGGCGAGCGTGTCCGGACCCCACACCTTGAACCACCACGAATCGCCGTACTCGAGGTCGACCTTGCGCATCGCGCGGCGGAAGTCGAGCGCCTCCATGATCGATTCCTCGACCAGCGCCGTGCCGCCCGGCGGCTCCATCATCGCGGCCGCGACGTCGCAGGACGCGATGATCGCGTACTGCGGCGACGTCGACGTGTGCATCAGGTACGCCTCGTTGAACCGATAACGGTCGAGCTGCCGCGTCTCGCTGTATTGCACGAGGATCTGCGACGCCTGCGACAGCGCGGCCAGCAGCTTGTGCGTCGACTGCGTCGAGAAGATGAGCGCGTCCTTCGAGCGCGGGCGGTCCTTGCCGATCGCATGCATGCCGCGGTAGAAGTCGTGGAAGGCCGCGTGCGGCAGCCACGCCTCGTCGAAATGCAGCGTGTCGATCTTCGTCGACAAGAGCTCCTTGATCGTGTCGGCGTTGTAGAGCACGCCGTCGTAGGTGCTCTGGGTGAGCGTCAGGATGCGCGGCTTCGCCTTGACGTGGCGCGCGAAAGGGTGCGCGCGGATCTTCTTCTCGATGTTCTCCCAGCGGAAGTCCTCCATCGGGATCGGCCCGATCACGCCCATGTGGTTGCGCGTGGGCGTCAGGAACACCGGGATCGCGCCGGTCATGGTGATCGCGTGCAGCACCGACTTGTGGCAGTTGCGGTCGACGACGACGACGTCGCCCGGGGCGACCGTCGCGTGCCACACCATCTTGTTCGACGTCGACGTGCCGTTGGTGACGAAGAACAGCTCGTCGGTGTTGAAGATGCGCGCCGCGTTGCGCTCCGACGCCGCGACGGGGCCGGAGTGGTCGAGGAGCTGCCCGAGCTCGTCGACCGAGTTGCAGACGTCGGCGCGCAGCAGGTTCTCGCCGAAGAACTGGTGGAACATCTGCCCGACCGGGCTCTTCAGGAACGCGACGCCGCCGGAGTGGCCGGGACAGTGCCACGAGTACGAGCCGTCGCTCGCGTAGTGCACGAGCGCGCGGAAGAACGGCGGCGCCAGGCTGTCGAGGTACGTGCGCGCCTCGCGCAGGATGTAGCGCGCGACGAACTCCGGCGTGTCCTCGTTCATGTGGATGAAGCCGTTCAGCTGCCGCAGGATGTCGTTCGGGACGTGCCGCGACGTGCGCGTCTCGCCGAACAGGAACACCGGGATCTCGGCGTTGCGGAAGCGGATCTCGTCGACGAAGGAGCGCAGCCGCGCGAGCGCGTCCTGCGTCTGCTCCGGCGAGCCCGTGAACTCCTCGTCGTCGATCGACAGGATGAACGCCGAGGCGCGGCTCTGCTG
>JBLMWW010000252.1:0-7713 GCA_050257435.1 Rudaea sp. | reverse complement strand
AGGAACGGCGCGATCAGCACGAGCCAAGTCGACCATGCGCCGACGCCGTGGTGGAAGCGGCCCGCATCCCAGGCTCCGGTGAGCGCGCGATCGCCGATGGCGAGGAGCGCGAAGAAGGCGAAGCTCGCGAGCGCCGCCGCGATCAGCACGCGCACGCTCTGCGCGTCGCGCGCAGCGACGTAGAAGACGAGCATCGCGAGCAGGCTGTCCATGACCTCGCGTTCGAGCTGGCCGCGCGAGTAGGCCGGATGCACGGACCAGGCGAGCGAGGCGACCGACCAGGCAGCCCATAAGGCGAGCGGCACGAGGATCGCGGGCCCGGCGAGCGGAATGCGTGTCACCGGATGACGCCAGGCGAGGACGAACGCCGCGACGGCGCAGAGCCCCGCGCCGGCGAATGCGACCGACAGGCCGAACGTCGCGGCGTTGGTCGGCAGCAGGAACAGGTACGCCGCCGCGAAAAAGAGTAGCCAGCGGTTGATATGATCCGTCATCGGGCGGCGGGACTTCTTGGAGCGGTTCCCTGGAAGGCCGCGCGGACGCGACGCCGCGAATTCTAACCTCCCCGCCATCCTTCGCTTCGCAACGTTCGTCACCCGTGCGAGTGTTGATCGTCAAACGCGACAAGCTCGGCGACCTGCTGCTGACCTCGCCGGTGCTCGCCCGACTGCACGCCGCGCTTCCGCGCGCGGAGATTCACCTGCTCGCGAACGACTACAACGCGTGGGTGTTGGAGGGCTGTCCGGCGCTTGCGCGAACGTGGGTCTATCCGCGTGCGCGAAGCGGTGGGCGGCTGCGCGTCGGCGCGCTGTTCGCGCAGTTCGCGCTGCAACCGGCGCTGCGCGCCCAGCGCTTCGACTGGGCGTTCGTGATGGGCGGCGACGAATCGCATCGCGGCATTCGCCGCGCCATCGCAAGCGGGGCGCGGCGCGTCGTGGCGTATGCGAAGGACCCGGCGCCCTACGGCCCGCGACTGACCGACGCGCTGCCGCCGCCGCGGGAGGGGCACGAGACGAAGCGGATGCTGCGGTTGCTCGCGCCTCTTGCATTGCCGGAGGACGCGATTCGGTTCCAGCCGTGGTTCGCCTTGCCCATCGACGCACGGCAGTCCGCACGCGGCTGGCTCGGCGCGCAGGCGCTCCGCGAGCGCGAATACGTCGTGATCGGCGTTGGCGCGAGGCGCGCGAAGAAGCAGCCGACGCCCGAGCAGATCGCGCGCTGGTCGACGCGCCTGTACGAGCGCCACGGCCTGCCCACGGTCTTCATGTGGACGCCCGCGGCGACGAGCCGCGGCGACTATCCCGCGGACGACGCGCTTTCGCAGGCCGTCATGGCGCGCGCGCTGCCGCACGTGCATCCGTTCTGCGGCCCGATCCGCGAGGCGGTCGCGCTGGTCCACGGCGCACGCACGAGCGTGCTGCCGGATTCGGGACTCATGCACTTCGCGGCGGCGTCGCCCGGCGGCGTGCTCGGGCTTTTCGCCGATCCGCAGGATTCCGCGCCCGCGGCGCGTTGGGCGCCCATCGGCCCGCGGGCCCGTTATGTCGAAGCGGCACGCCGTGTGGCGGAATTGAGCGACGACGAGGTGTTCGCGGCGCTCGAGCCGCTGCTCGCCGGGGAAGAAACGGGGGCAGAGCCGTAATATTTCGCGCCAGTCGAGGTGCGCGAGACATTACGGCGCTGCCCCCGCTTCTTCCCCGAAAGATTACGGCTCTGACCCCGTTTCTTTCCCGGGGCTACGGCTCGCGATCGCCGGACTTCTTCGCGTAGAGGTACGGATTGAGCGCCGGGTCGTTGTACATCTTGAACTGCCGGTATACGCGCCAGAAGGCCAGGCCCTTCGCGGCCCTTGCAAGCAGCGTGTCGAGGCAGCGCGCCAGATCCTCGCGCTGGAGCATGAGCCGCGCGAGCTTCTGCTCGCATTCGCGCAGGTGGTCGGCCGACGCGTCCTGGCGCAGCGTCTGCGCACGCATGTGATGGATCTTGAGCGCGAGGATCGACAGCCGATCGATCATCGACCCGGCGGTTTCCGAGTTGTGCCACGCATCGGGTTGCGGCGCGACGCCGGCAAGCCGCGCGAGCAGCGTTTCGTCGATACGCTCGATCGCGTCGTTGCGTTGCTGGTTGTAGCGATCGATCGCACGCTTGTTCGCCGCAACGGCCGCGGGCGGCACGTCGGTGCGCCGGGCCTGGTCCTCCTCGTCCCAAAGCAGGCGGTTGAAGCGATGGTTTGCAGCGATCGGCGCCCATGCATCGTCGTCGCCCGGCGCGACGTCGCCAGCGGTGCCGGCAAGGCACGCGTCGTGGAACGCGCGGATCGCCTGCGACGTGATCGATGCGAACGGCCCGTTCATGCGTTTCCCCGATCCGGGACAATCATACGAGTGCGTCGACCGCACGCATGACATCGTCCACCGCGATCGCCGGCATGCACCGATGCTCCGGGCATTCGCGGACGCTGCGTCCGCAGCGCCGCACCCACGCGATGTCGCGCTTGAAAAGCACGTGTTGGTCGCGGCATGGAAACGGCTCGACGGTGACGGCACGATAGGGGGCATCGCGCCAGAACTCGCCTGCGCCGCAAAGCTTCGCGGAGCCCGGGCCGAACAGCGTGACCGTCGGCACCGAGACGATGCGACCCAGATGCGCGATGCCGGTGTCGGGGGCGATCAACAGGCGTGCACCGGCGAGCAGATGCCATAGCTGCGCGAGGTCCAGCCGGCCCGCATACGACACGAACGCGCGCTCGGGATCGGCTGCGTCGACGAGTGCGCCTTCCTCCGCTCCCGAAGACCATACCGGGAACATGCCCCGCGTCGCCAACCGTTTCGCGACTTCGCGCCAGCGCTCGGGCGCCCACTGCTTCAGAGGCGAGCTCGCACCGACATGGAGCACCGCGTACGGCGCCGGCGGCCTTTCGAACGGTGCGCACGGCGGCGCGGTCCACTCGCTGCTGCGATAGGGCGCCGGCGGCGGTCCCTCGACGAGCAGCGCCACGATGTCGCCCCACGCCGCGGGCCGGTCGGGGTATGGGACGAGGCGATCGACCTGCCAGCTCTTCGGCGCTGGTCGATCGCCGTCGAACGCGACGATCCACCCCGCGCGCATTGCCGCAGCGAGCCATGCGAAGCGATTGTCGCCGGGCACGAGCGCGAGATCGAACGGCGCCTCGGCGTAAAGCGGCGCGGCCGCACGCCGCGGATCGAACGGGAGCGCACGCACGCCGTAGGGGCGGGTCGCGTAGAGCGGCGCGAACGCGCGCGGCACCGTCATCGCGACGTCGGCATGCGGGTGGCGCTCGCGCAGCTTCTTGAGGAGCGGCGTCAGCATCAGCGTGTCGCCGAGCAGCAGGTGATGAGCGACGAGAATCCGGCCCGGCGCGGCCGGCGCCGCGCGTTGCCGCGGACGCAGCAGGAGCGCGCGTGCGACGACCTCGGCGCGCCCGGCGAAGCGTCGCGAGCGCTGCGCCGGCGTGCGCGGCCCTTGCGAACGCATGCCGGCCCTCACGTGCGTCCTCTCACGGCCGCGTCCGCGAGCGCATGCCGAAACGCCCCTTCCATCCGATCGAGCATCGCGCCGAGCCCGTAGCGCGGCAGCACGAACGCGCGTGCACGCTGCGCCATGCTCGTCGCGTCGTCGGGATGATCGAGCACATCGTCGATCGCCGCGGCGAGCGCGATCGGATCCTCCGGCGCGACCACGTACGCGGTATCGCGATGGCGGGCGATCTCGGGAATCGCCCCGGCGCTCGTCGTGACGCAAGGGATCGCGCAGAACATCGCCTGCAGGAGCGCCTGGGGCACGCCTTCGTTCGCATACGAAGGGAGCACCAGGACGTCGAGCGCCGGGAGCCACGTCGCGACGTCGTTCCGCTGACCGGCGAAGGTCACCCGGCTGCGCAGCGCAAGCGCGTCCACCTGCGCTTCGAGCGCGGCGCGCTGCGGACCGTCACCGACGATGACGAGCGCCGCGTCGCGGCGACGAAGGCGCGTCATCGCATCGAGGAGGTAGCGGTGGCCCTTCCAGCTGCGCAGCGTGGCGACGATGCCGATCAGCGGCGCGTCGGGCAGACCGAGCGCGCGGCGTGCATCCGGGCGCGAGCGCGGGCGGAACACGTCGGCGTCGACGCCGGTCGGCACCGACTCGACGCGCGACGGGTCGAGCCCGTTGTCGCGGATCAACTGCTCGCGCAGCGCGTCTCCCGTGGTGACGACGCGGGCGGTGGCGCGCCGATAGAGCCAGCGCGTCGCCGCGTCGCGCGGCACGCCGATCGACACGTGGCGCGTGCGCACCAGCACGGGCGCGCGGGCGCGCGATCGCTTCAGCCACGCGCAGGCGAGCGCCGCGAGCCACGTATCGGTCGAACTGTGCGCG
Organism: Rudaea sp.; assembly: GCA_050257435.1. Lineage (GTDB taxonomy): Bacteria > Pseudomonadota > Gammaproteobacteria > Burkholderiales > Casimicrobiaceae > VBCG01. Next base: position 3,339 of record JBLMWW010000252.1, on the reverse strand, counting down.
TTGACGATGTCCGGGGGGTCGGCCGCGAGCGCGCGCGAGAGGCTTTGCACGCCCGCGAGGCGCTTGCGCCCGATCGGCAGCGTGACGACCGGCACGCCGAAGCGCGGAGCTTCGGCGACGATGCGCGCGCCCGGCGGCGCGTACAGGCGCACGCGATGACCCCGTGCGATGAATCCGGCGGCCTCGGTCAGCGTACGGATCTCCTGCCCGCCCCAGCCCATCGATGCCTCGGTGTGCGCGATGGAAAGCGGCTGGCGTTCCCCCGGCACCACCACGCTACGCCGCGAGCGACGCCGTCGCGAACTGCATCCGGTGCAGCCTCGCGTAGATGCCGCCGCGCGCGAGGAGCGCCGCGTGCGTGCCTTCCTCGACGACGTGACCCTGGTCGAGGACGACGATGCGATCCGCGTGCTCGATCGTCGAGAGCCGATGCGCGATGACAATCGTCGTGCGCCCTTCCATCAGCGCGTCGAGCGCCGCCTGCACCTGGCGCTCCGACTCCGAATCGAGTGCGGAGGTCGCCTCGTCGAGGATCAGGATCGGCGCGTTCTTGAGGATCGCGCGCGCGATGGCAACACGCTGCCGCTGCCCGCCGGAGAGACGGATCCCGCTCTCGCCGGCCTGCGTGTCGAAGCCCTGCGGCAGCGCACGGATGAATTCGAGCGCGTGGGCGGCGGAGGCGGCGCGCTCGATCGCCTCCGGTGAGACGTCCGTCATCGCGCCGTAGGCGATGTTCGCCGCGATCGTGTCGTCGAAGAGCATCACGTCCTGCGAAACGAGCGCGACCTGCGCGCGCAGGCTCGAGAGCGTCAGCGTGGTGATGTCGTGGCCGTCGATGAAGAGGCGCCCCGCGGTGGGCTCGTAGAAGCGCGGGATCAGGTTCACGAGCGACGTCTTGCCGCTGCCGGAGCTGCCGACGAGCGCGACGGTCTCGCCGGGGCGCACGGTCAACGAGACGTCGCGCAGCGCTTCGCGCTCGGCGCCGGCGTAGCGCAGCGATATGCGGTCGAAGCGCAGCTGGCCCGCCGCGCGCTCGAGCGTGACGGTGCCCTCGTCGGGCTCGACCTCGCGATCGAGGAGCCCGAAGATGCTCTCGGCGGCGGCGAGGCCGCGCTGGATCGCCGCGTTGATCCCCGACAGCGACTTGAGGCGCTCGAGCAGCGTGAGGAGCGCCACCACGTACGACGCGAACGTCCCGAGGTCGAGCCGGCCGGTGTGGCTTTGCGCGAGCGCGACCCAGACGATGACGCCGACGGCGAGCGCGGCGAGCGCCTGCGTGAGCGGCGCGCTGGCGGCGTCGGCCGCCGACTGCTTGGTCATCGACGTGCGCAGCGCGTTGGCGGCCCTGACCGCGCGCGCGCGCTCGTAGGCCTCGCCGCCGAACACGCGCACGATCCGATGCCCGCCGATCAGCTCCTCGAGCACGTGCGTCATCGACGCGGTGCGCGTCTGCACGTCGCGCGCGATCCGGCGCAGCCGCCGGCTGAAATAGCGGATCACGACGGCGACGACCGGCAGCACGAAGAACGTCATCAGCGTGAGCCGCCAGTTGATCCACAGGAGCCAGCCGAGGCTCGCAGCGATCGTCAGGCTGCTGCGGATTGCCGTCGTGATCGTGCCCGAGGCGGCGGACGCGAGCTGGTGCGCGTCGAACGTGAGCTTCGACTGGACGACGCCGGCGGGCGTGACGTCGTAATACGGCGTCGGCAACCGCAGGAGCTTGTCGATCAGCGCGCGGCGCAGGTCGAACACGACGCGATGGCCCGTGTACGCCATGCCGTATTGAGAGGTGTAGGAGCCGAACCCGCGGAACAGGAATACGCCGACGATGGCGAGCGGCAGCCACTGCGTGCGCGCAGGGTCGGGGTTCTCGAAGTTGCGGACGATGGGGATGACGAGCATCGCCATGATCAGGTCGCCGGCGGCGACGATGATCATCCCGAGCACCGCGAGCCCGAACGCCCACCAATAGGGCCGCACGTAGTGCAGCAGGCGCCGGTAGAGGGAAAGACCGGTCATCGACGCGGGCAGTATAGCAAGGGGGCCTCTGCATAACCGCCCGCAGCGCGTTCGCGCGAGATGCGGCGCGCCCGCGGGTCATGCAGCAGAGGCTCCCAGGCGCTCAGAGCGATGTTCCGGGCGGAAGCAGTTCCCGGTAGAGAGCGATCAGGCGCCCGGTCATCGCCTCGGCGGTCAGCGGCAGCACCGCATTGCGCGCGTTCGCGCCGAGGCGCAGCCGCAACGCGCGATCGTGCAGCGAGCGCATGTGCGCGGCGAGCGCGGCCACGTCGCCGGGTGCGCACACGAAGCCGGCGTCGTGATCGAGCGCGAGCTCCGCCGCACCCGAGCGCGTGCTCGTGACGATGGGCATCGCGCTGGCCATTGCCTCGAGCGCGGCGTTCGGGCACGGATCGTAGAGCGTCGGCAGCACGAACGCGTCCGCGGCGCCGTAATACGGGCGCGGATCGGCCTGCGGGCCCGCGAGCGTGACACGGCGCGACAGGCCGCGCGCCCGCGCCCGCTCGGCGTAACGCGCGAGGTGCTTGTCCTTGCCGACGACGATGAGGTGCGCCGGCGCGGGAAGCTGCGCGAGCGCGTCGATCGACGTCGCCACTCCCTTGCGCTCGAACCCGGAGCCGACCTGCAGGAAGACGAGCGCGCCCTCGGCGATCCGGTGCCGCATGCGGATGCGTGCGCGATGCGAGCGCAGCTCGGGGCCGAAGACGTCGGTCGCGACGGCGTTGTAGATGACGTGGAGGCGCTCGTCCGCGACCCCGAAGCGGGCGCGGATGTCCTCCTTCACCATGCGCGAGTTGCAGATGACGGCGCGCAAGCGGGCGCTCCCGAACATCCGCCGCTCCATGCGCAGGCGGTAACGATGGTGCGGATTGACCCGCACACCGAGCCTTCGCAGAAAGCCGAGATGGCGCCCGCGCTCGTCGAGCCACGCCGCGTGCACGCCGTCGCCGGCCCGAAAGAGGTCGCAGCACGCGAGCCGCTCGTGCGATTGCACGAGGTCGAGCTCCGGCGCCTGGCGCGCGAGCGCCCGGCATACCGCACGGGCGAAGCCGGCGTCGCGCCAGAGTCCGCCGATATGGAACGGGTTCACGATGCACGGCTCGATGCCTTGCGGCCCGCCGCCCGGCCATCGGCGCGTGTAGAGGCTGACGGCGATGCCCTGCTCGACGAGCGCGGCGAGGGCGTTCTCGAGGAACCGCTCGGCGCCGCCGAACGGCGTGTAGCGCTGGCGGATGACGGCGAGGCGCACGATCGCGTCGGGAGATCGGGTCAGCCTCGCGCAGATCGGGGTCAGACTCGAATCTCGCCGGACGGCGAGAT
>JBLMWW010000251.1:0-5690 GCA_050257435.1 Rudaea sp. | reverse complement strand
GGTTCGCCGCCGCCTCGTAATAGCAGAACGGAATGAAGACGGCGCCGCGCGGCGTGCCGTCGTCGGCGCGCGCGGTAAGCGCGATGCTGCCGCGGCGCGAGGCGACGGTGATCGTGCCGCCCGGCGCGACGCCCAGCGCTTCCAGATCGCGCGAATGGAGCGAGGCGACCGGCGCCGGCTCGATCGCGTCGAGCACCTCGGTCCGCCGCGTCATGCTGCCCGTGTGCCAGTGCTCGAGCTGGCGCCCGGTGATGAGCACGAAGGGGTAGGCGTCGTCCGGCCTTTCCGCCGCGGGAACGATTCCCGCCGGCACGAGCCTCGCCCTGCCGCTCGCCGTGGGGAAGCGGTCGACGAAGACCACGCGCTCGCCGGGATCGCCCTCGTGCTCGCACGGGTACGTGACCGCGCTATCGCGCTCGAGGCGCTCCCAGGTGATGCCGGCGATCGACGGCATCGCCTGGCGCATCTCGTCGAACACGTCGCGCGGATGCGCGTAATGCCAGTCGAGGCCGAGCTCGCGCGCCATCGCCACGATGATGTCGAGGTCCTTGCGCGCCTCACCCGGCAGCGGCAGCGCCTCGCGGCCGAGCTGTACCGCGCGGTCGGTGTTCGTGAACGTGCCGGTCTTCTCGGGGAACGCCGACGCCGGCAGGATCACGTCGGCGAGATAGCCCGTCTCGGTGAGGAAGATGTCCTGCACGACGAGCATCTCGAGCTCGGCGAGCGCCTGGCGCGCGTGCTCGACGTCGGGGTCGGACATCGCCGGGTTCTCGCCCATGATGTACATGCCGCGGATCTGCCCGGCATGCACGGCGTGCATGATCTCGACGACGGTGAGCCCGGGCTTCGGGTCGAGCTTCGCGTTCCACAACGCCTCGAACTTCTGCCGCACCGTGTCATCGCCGACGGGCTGATAGTCGGGATACACCATGGGAATCAAGCCCACGTCGGAGGCGCCCTGCACGTTGTTCTGCCCGCGCAGCGGATGGAGCCCCGTGCCCGGGCGCCCGATCTGGCCCGTCATCATCGCGAGCGCGATCAGGCAGCGTGCGTTGTCGGTGCCGTGCACGTGCTGCGACACGCCCATGCCCCACAGGATCATCGACGCCTTCGACTGCGCGAACAGCCGCGCGACCTCCTTGAGCGTCTCCGCCTCGATGCCGCAGATCGGCGCCATCGCCTCGGGCGGGTAGCGCAGCACGTTGTCGCGCAGTTCCGCGTAGCCGCTCGTGCGGTCCTCGATGAACTTCGGGTCGACGAGCCCTTCCTCGACGATCGTGCACATGATCGCGTTCAGCATTGCGACGTCGGTGTCGGGCTTGAACTGCAACATGTGCGTCGCGTGCCGCGCAAGCTCCGAGCGGCGCGGATCGGCGTAGATCAGCTTCGTGCCATTTTTCACCGCGTTCTTCATCCACGTTGCCGCGACCGGATGGTTCGATACGGGATTGGCGCCGATCAGGAACACGACCTCCGCCTCGAGCACGTCCATCACCGGGTTGGAAACCGCGCCCGAGCCGATGCCCTCGAGCAGTGCCGCCACGCTCGACGCATGGCAAAGCCGCGTGCAATGGTCGACGTTGTTGGTGCGAAAGCCCGTGCGCACCAGCTTCTGGAAGAGATACGCCTCCTCGTTGCTGCCCTTCGCCGAGCCGAACCCGGCGAGCGCCGCCGGGCCGTGCGTGTCGCGGATGCGCGCCAGCGTACCGCCGGCGAGCGCAAGCGCCTCCTCCCACGTCGCCTCGCGGAACACGGATAGCGGGTCCGCAGGATTCATCGTGAAATCGGCGGACTTTGGGAAGCCGGGCTTGCGGATCAACGGTTTCGTGAGGCGCTGCGGATGATGCACGTAGTCGAAGCCGAAGCGGCCCTTCACACAGAGGCGCTCGTGGTTGGCGATGCCGTCACGGCCCTCGACGTGGACGATCCGATCGTCCTTGATGTTGTAGGTGATCTGGCAGCCGACGCCGCAGTACGGGCACACCGAATCGACCTTGCGGTCGACCGCCTGCATGAACGCGTCGTGCGCCGGGGCGAGCGCGCCGGTCGGGCAGGCCTGCACGCATTCGCCGCAGGCGACGCAGGTGGAGAGGCCCATCGGGTCGTCCAGGTCGAACACGATCTTCGAATGCGCGGCGCGGAACGCGTAACCGATCACGTCGTTCACCTGCTCCTCGCGGCAGGCGCGCACGCACCGCGTGCACTGGATGCACGCGTCGAGGTTGACCGCCATCGCCGGATGCGACAGGTCCGCCGGCGGCTCGGGGCGGCGCGCGAAGCGCGGGCGGCCGATGCCGAGCGCCTCTTTCCAATGGTCGAGCTCGGAGTCCCGCCTGTAGGTGCGCTCGGGCATGTCCGAGGCGAGGAGCTCGACGATCATCTTCTGCGAATGCCGCGCGCGCTCGCTGTCGCTCGTGACTTTCATGCCGGGCGTCGGCTGGCGGCAGCAGGAGGGCGCGAGCACGCGCTCGCCGTCGATCTCGACCATGCACGCGCGGCAGTTGCCGTCGGGCCGGTATCCGGGCTTGTAGCAGAGCCTCGGTATGGAAACGCCGACGCGGTCGGCGACCTCGAGGATCGTCTCGCCCGGCTCCGCGACGACGTCCCGGCCGTCGAGGCGGAACGTGACCGGGGCGACCGGCGCCGTGCCATTCGCGAGCGGCCGCGCGCGCCGCGCCCGGCTTGCCGGGGCCTTCGGGGTTTGTCCCGTTCCCGCGGGCCGGAAACCCGGCTGGCTGTCGTTCGGGGCGTTCATTGCCTTCTCCTCCAGTCGTCGCCCGCCGTCGTCGCGGCCGGCCCCGCGCTCACTCGAGCTCGTGCGGGAAATATTTGTAGACACACGCGATCGGATTGGGTGCCGCCTGCCCGAGCCCGCAGATCGACGCGTCGGCCATTGCCCGCGAGAGGTCGTCGAGAAGCGGCTTGTTCCACGTGGAGTCTTCCATGATGCCGACGGCCTTCTGCGTGCCGACGCGGCATGGCGTGCACTGGCCGCACGACTCCTCGGCGAAGAATTGCAGGAGGTTCAGTGCGGCGTCGCGCGCGCGGTCGTGCTGCGACAGCACGATGACCGCGGCCGAGCCGATGAAGCAGCCGTAGGGTTGCAGCGTATCGAAGTCGAGCGGGATGTCGCCCATCGAGGCGGGGAGGATGCCCCCCGACGCGCCGCCCGGCAGGTACGCGTAGAACGTGTGGCCAGGAAGCATGCCGCCGCAATATTCGTCGATCAGCTCCCGCGCGGTGATCCCCGCGGGCGCGAGATGCACGCCCGGCTTGGCGACGCGGCCCGACACCGAGAACGAGCGCAACCCCTTGCGACCGTTTCGGCCCTGGCTCGCGAACCAGTCCGCGCCGCGCTCGAGGATGTCGCGCACCCAGTGCAGCGTTTCCATGTTGTGCTCGAGCGTCGGCCGGCCGAAGAGGCCGACCTGCGCGACGTACGGGGGGCGCAGCCGCGGCATCCCGCGCTTGCCTTCGATCGACTCGATCATCGCCGACTCTTCGCCGCAGATGTACGCGCCGGCGCCGCGACGCAGTTCGATATCCGGCAGCGGGCACGGCGGATCGGCGCGGAGCGCGTCGAGCTCCCGCGAAAGCAGCGCGCGGCATGCGGCGTATTCGTCGCGGAGGTAGACGTAGACCGCATCGATGCCGACCGCCCAGGCGGCGATCAGCATGCCTTCGAGGAAGCGATGCGGGTCGCGTTCGAGGTAATGGCGGTCCTTGAACGTGCCGGGCTCGCCTTCGTCGATGTTGATCGCCATCAGTCGCGGTGCGGGCTCGTTGCGCACGATCCGCCATTTCCGTCCGGCCGGGAATCCGGCGCCGCCGAGGCCGCGCAGCGACGAGCTCTCGAGCTCCGCAATGACGGCGTCGGCCGTGCGCTTCCCGGTGACGCACTCGACGAGCGTCCGATAGCCACCCTCGCGCCGATACGCGGCGTAGTCGATCGCCGCGGGCACGGAAGATTCGACGCGTCCCGCGCGGATCGCCTCGACGACGTCCTCCACCGTCGCGTTGCCGATCGCGTTACGCCCCACGACGGCCGCCGGCGCCTGCTCGCAGCGGCCGATGCAGGGTGCGCCGAGCACGCGCACGCGCGGATCGCCGAGCGCTGCGAGCGCCTCGCGCAGCGCGTCGCCGCCGGCCATCTTGCACGACAATGTCTCGCAAACCCGCACGGTGATCGGCGGCGGCGGCGTGCCGCCGGCGTCGACCACGTCGAAGTGGTGATAGAACGTCGCCACCTCGTAGACCTCGGTCATCGCCAGCTTCATCTCCTGCGCGAGCGCGACGAGGTACGCGGCGGGCAGATAGCCCTTCGCGTCCTGAATGCGGTGGAGATGCTCGATCAAGAGCGCCCGCTCGCGCGGCGCGTCGCCGAGGATCCGGCGGACGTCCTCCAGGGCCTGCGCGTCGACATGGCGTCCCTTGGGCCGCGCCTTCACTCCACGTCCGCCGCGCAGGCGCGACGTGTCGACGACCACCGCATCGGTCATGTTCTATCTACTCCAGAAAATCGCAGTTCTTGTCCACGAACGCGGCGAGCTCGAGCGAGTGCTCGCGCACGAGCCGCTCGGCGAGCTCGGTGTCGCGGTGCTCGAGCGCCTCGATGATCCGCATGTGGTCGACGATCGAGCGCGCCGCACGGTCGCTTTGCGAGATCGTGAGGCGCCGGATCGCGCGCACGTGAATGAACAGGTTCTCGATCGTCTTGCCCATCAGGTGCGAGCCCGAGAGCCGGATGATCGCCTGGTGGAACGCGATGTTAGCGTCCGAGTATTCCTCGATGTGCTCGGCGGGTGTCTCGTTGCGGAACTCGTCGAACATCGTGCGGAGCTGCGCGATTTCCAGGTCGGACGCATTCACCGTCGCGAGGCGCGCCGCCATGCTCTCGAGCGCCGCCCACATTTCGATCATCTCGATGATCTGGCGCTTGGTCTTGCGGACGATGAAGATGCCGCGCCGCGGCACGGTGCGCAGGAAGCCTTCCTGCTCGAGCAGCGTCATCGCCTCGCGGATCGGGGTGCGCGAGACGCCGAGCGACTTCGACAGTTGCCGCTCGTCGAGGCGCAGCTCGTGTTGGTGGGAATAGATGTCCGCTTCCGTGATCGCCTGCTTCAGCGCCGCGTACGCCTGGTCGCGGAAGCTGACGTTGGCGGCGAGCGGCCGCAGCCTGAGGGGAAGCGCCGTGGCGGCAGCTTCCCCCGGGATCGTCGACACCGGTCCTGTCCTCTCCTCGCGGGCGCGCTGGACGGCGCCCAGTCTCATATCTTATATACCAAAAACCAGGGACGGGCTAGCCGCGGCGTCCCGCACTTTTGCATGGGCCCCCACAATCGACGAGCGGGCGCGCGGCGCGGCGGCGTTTCCCGCGGTGTGCGACGCCACCCCAGTCGCAGCGCCCCCATTCGAATGTAAGCCTTCACTCCCGGCACGCTCCCCGCCACGGCGTCGACCCGTCCTGGCCGCCTTGCCTCGAGGTCGCGCCGCGGCGCGCGCCGGTCGACCGGCATCGGGACATTGACGGCGCCTGGTATATCACATACCTTCGGCGTTTCGGCCGATGGTGCTCGCGGCGATATCCCGGTCGCCGCATGAAGCCCACAATATTCGTTGTCCGCGGGCGCGCGGCGCCCGCTCGAGCCAGGAGATTCCCATGGAAAGCGTCACCGCAGCGCGCAAGGAAA
>JBLMWW010000250.1:0-28182 GCA_050257435.1 Rudaea sp. | reverse complement strand
GTCGCGTGCACGCCGCGCAGCGTCACGGGCTCGACGAAGCGCGCAGCCATCAGCGCCCGGCGCGTGCCATGAACGCGACGCGCTCGAAGAGGTGCACGTCCTGCTCGTTCTTGAGCAGCGCCCCGTGCAGCGGCGGGATCACCGCCTTGCGGTCGTGGCTCTTCAACGCCTCGGGCGGGATGTCCTCGGCGAGCAGGAGCTTGAGCCAGTCGAGGAGCTCGGACGTCGACGGCTTCTTCTTGAGGCCCGGCACCTCGCGCAGGTCGAAGAACACCTCGAGCGCCTCGACGAGGAGCGCCTTCTTGAGATCGGGGAAATGAACGCGGACGATCTCGGTCATCGTTTCCCGGTCGGGGAAGCGGATGTAATGGAAGAAGCAGCGGCGCAGGAACGCGTCCGGCAGCTCCTTCTCGTTGTTCGACGTGATGACGACGAGCGGCCGATGCCGTGCGACGATCGTCTGGCGCGTCTCGTACACGTGGAACTCCATCCGATCGAGCTCGCGCAACAGGTCGTTCGGGAACTCGATGTCGGCCTTGTCGATCTCGTCGATCAGCACGACCGCCGGCACCTCGCTCGCGAACGCGTCCCACAGCACGCCGCGCTTGATGTAGTTGCCGATGTCCGCGACGCGGCCGTCGCCGAGCTGCGAATCGCGCAACCGCGACACCGCGTCGTACTCGTAGAGTCCCTGCTGCGCCTTGGTCGTCGACTTGACGTGCCATTGATGAAGCGGCCGGCCGAGCGAGCGCGCCACCTCGAATGCGAGCAGCGTCTTGCCCGTGCCGGGCTCGCCCTTGACGAGCAGCGGCCGCTCGAGCGCGAGCGCGGCGTTGACGGCGAGCCTCAGGTCCGCCGTGGCGACGTAGGTCGCCGATCCTTCGAAACGCATGGAATCTCCGCGCGCCGACGGGCGCCGTCCACCCCGATGTTAGCCGATGGCGCGCATCCCCATCGAAAGCAGCCACAACGCCACCATGCCGGTGGCGAGCGTCTTCAGCGTGCTATGCGTGCGAAAGGCGACGACCCCGGCCAGCATCGCGGCGAATGCCTTCGGCCACGTCGCCGCAAGGGGCCCAGGCGGCGCGCCGACGACCATCGGTACCACGAGCGCCGTCAGCATCGCGGCCGGCACGTAGCGAAACGCGCGCACCAGGAGCGGCGGCACCCGCCGGCGCGCGAAGATCGCGATGAAGGAGAGCCGCGAGAGGTAGTTGAGCGCCCCGACGATCGCGACGACGAACCAGAGCTTCAGCGCGGCGTCCATCGCTCCCGCGCGAAATCGGCGAGCGTGCCGGCGACGATGCCGAGCACGCCGGCGACGACGAGGTTGAGCTTCATCGGCAACGCCGCGAGCGCGAGCACGGCGACGCCCGCGACCAGCGCGGCGAGGACCGTCGGCGCGGTGCGGAAGTGCGGCGCCATGAGCGCGATGAAGCATAGCGGCACGGCGAATTCGAGCGACCAGCTCGCAGGGATCAAATGGCCCACGAAGAACCCCGCGAGGTTCGTCACCTGCCAGAACGCCCACAACGCGAACCCGCCGCCCAGGAAGTGCATGCCGCCCGCACGCGGATTGGCGCCGGCGTCGAAGCGGCGGATCGACGCCGCGAACGCCTGGTCGGTCAGCAGGAACGCGAGCGCGCGCTGGAAACGCGCGGACAGCGGGCGCAGGTGCGGCGCCATCGCGGCACTGTAGATGACGAAGCGCAAGCCGGCGACGAAGCACGTCAGCACGATCACGGCCAGCGGCGCGCCGGCCGCGAGCAACTGCACGGCGAGGATCTGCGCGGCGCCCGAAAACACGATCGCCGACAGCCCCAGCGCGCCCAGGACGCCGGTCCCTGCGGCAGCCGCGCCGACGCCGCAGACAATGCCAAAGGGCGCGATCGCAAGGCTGGCCGGAAGCATGTCGGCAAACCCTTCGCGAAAGTCGGCATCGGTGGCGAGACGGCGCATGACTGCACTTCCGCGCATGACCGCGCGCCCGCGCCGAGGGGCGAGCGCCGGAGCGGCCCGACCCTACTTCGGCGGCGCCGGGAACGCGACGTACGGCCCCTTCGGCGCCTGTCCCGGGGCCACGAAGTGCGGCGCCTCCGGGCCCGCGGGGCCGAGCGCGCGCACGTACCGGTACACCGCGCGAAGGTCGGCGTCGGTCATGTGGTTGAGCGACATGTACGGCATCGGCGGCCGCGCGGTCAGGTGGCGCGCCGCCTCGATCCATTCCCTCTCGCTCACCTTCTGCATGTAGAGCCGGAGGTTCACCGGAGCCTCCTCCTCGTTCGTCCGAGCCGATATCGGGGCGGAGTATATTCGGTCGACGCCCGCGACGCCGCGCGCGCTCCGCAATGCCAATCCTCGAACTCGCCGCGGCCGGGGCCGCAGTCACGCTCGCGCCCGACATCGGCGGCGCGATCACCGCCTTCACCGTCGATGGGGTGCCCTTCCTTCGCCCGACGCCGCCGGCCGCGCTCGCCGAGGCGGATGTGCGGCGCACGGCGTGCTATCCGCTGGTCCCATACTCGAATCGCATCGCGAACGGCGTGCTGCACTTCGCGGAACGCGAATTCCGGCTCGCCCGCAACGTGGCGACGTATCCGCACGCGATCCACGGCGTGGGGTGGCAACGCGCGTGGTCGGTCGTCGGGGCGTCGAACGCGCATGCGCTCGTTGCGTTGCGCCACGACGCCACCGGCGTCGATGCGGATGCGTGGCCGTGGCCCTTCCTGGCGACGCAGGCGTTTCACCTCGTGCCATCGGCGCACGCGCGCGCGGCCGTGCTCGCCGTGACGCTGAGTCTGGCGAACGTGGGCGACGAGCCCTTCCCCTTCGGTCTCGGCTGGCATCCCCACTTCCCGCGCGACGAGGCGACGGAGTTGGGCTTCGCGGCGCGCGAAGTGTTCCTGAACGACCAGACGCAATTGCCCGTCGCACGGGTGGCGGTTCCCGCGCAATGGCGATTCGATCCGGCCCGTGCGCTCGGCGCGCCCGCGCTCGACAACGTGTTCGCCGGCTGGGGCGGTGAAGCGACGATCATCGATCGCGCGCGCGCCACTTCGCTTGCCGCCGATCGCGCTTGTGCATTCGTCGTCGTCTACGCACCCGCGCACCGGCCGTTCTTCGCGGTCGAGCCGGTCACGCATCAGACCGACGCGTTCAATCGCGCGGCGGCGGGCGAAACCCGCACCGGCACGCGCGTCCTGCCGCCGGGCGCCGCCTTTTCTTGTACGATGCGGATCGCCGCGACGGTCAATCCCGCACGCGCGTCCCTCTCCGATCGATGACCGACGCCCCCCGCTCGCTGTCCTGCGTGCTCGACATCGGCGCGAGCCTCGGCGAATGCCCGCTGTGGTCCGCCGCCGAACGCGTCCTCTACTGGATTGACATCAACGCGCCGTCGCTCAATCGCTTCGACCCGGCCAGCGGCGACAACGTCGCGATGCCGATGCCCGAGTCGATCGGCTGCTATGCGCTGCGCGAGGGTGGCGGCTTCGTCGTCGCGCTGCGCGGCGGCATCTGGCTTTGCGACGCGCACGGCCGTCTCGAGCGCCGGGTCGTGCAGGCGCCGTACGATACGGCGCGGTTCCGCTTCAACGATGGGCGCTGCGATCCGCAGGGGCGCCTCCTGCTCGGCACGATGAACGAGAAGCGCGACGCCGCCAGCGCGGCGTTCTACCGCCTGGACCACGACTTCACCCTCACGCGCCTCTTCGGCGACGTGACGATCAGCAACGGGCTCGCCTGGAGCCCCGACGGGCGCACGATGTATCACGCCGACACGCCGGCGCGCGCGGTGCGCGCGTTCGATTACGACGCTGCGACCGGGACGCCGTCGCGTCCGAGGACGTTCGCGCATTTCGACGCAGCCACGGAAAGGCCCGATGGCGGGACCGTCGACAGCGCCGGCCATTACTGGTCCGCGCTCTATGGTGCGGGCAAGGTGGCGGAGCTCGCCGCCGACGGGACGCTCGTCGCCCTTCACGACGCGCCCGCGATGTGTCCGACGATGTGCGCATTCGGCGGGCCGGACCTTCGCACGCTTTACGTTACGACCGCCCGCCAAAAGCGCGACGACGCGGAGCTCGCCCGGTTCCCGCAAAGCGGCGGCATATTCTCGATGCGCGTCGCGGTCCCCGGGCTGCCCGAGACGCATTTTCGAGACCAGGGACACTGATGCAACCCGACCCCGCCGAGTACCTGCGTCTCGACGTTCCGCACAGCCTCGGGGCGACTGCAGCGGGTGCGGCGTTCGCGACGTCGAGCGGCGACGTGCTCGACGTCGAATGCTTCGGGCCCGGCGTGTTCCGGTTGCGCGTCGGGCCGAACACGCGCCCGGATTACGGCATCGTCGTGGCGCGCGCGAAAGGTTGCAGCGTCGCGCAACGGCTGCCTGGAACGTGGACGTTCATCGCCGGCGATTCGACGCTCGAGATCGCCGGCGCGCCGCTGCGCATCGCGCTGTCGTGGAAGGGCACGGTCGTGCTGCGCTCGATCACCGACGAGCGAATGCGCGGCGGGACGCGGCTCCCGACGTTCGGGCGCCTGCGCCACGGCGGCCTGTGGTCCGTGGCCTTCGCGCTCGAAAGCGGCGCGCCCGTCTACGGCCTGGGCGAGAAATTCGGCCCGCTCGACAAGCGCGGCCAGCTCGTGCACTCGCAGGTGCAGGACGCGCAGGGCGTCAACACCGGCGCGGCGTACAAGAACACGCCGTTCGCGTGGGGCCCCGGCGGCGGCAAGGGCGCCTGGGGCACGTTCGTGCACACGCCGGGCATGGTCACGCACGGCGTGGGCCATCCCGACTGGTCGCATCGCAGCTACGCCGTGATGGTCGAGGACGAGGCGCTCGATCTCTTCGTCTTCGCCGGCGACACGCCGGCGTCGATCCTCGACCACTACACGCACCTCACGGGACGGCCCGCGGGGGTTCCGCGCTGGAGCCTCGGGCTGTGGGTGTCGCGCGCCGCGTACGCCACGCCCGACGAGGCCGCCGCGGTCGCCATGCGCCTGCGCGAGCGCAAGATCCCCGCCGATGTCATGACGCTCGACGCGCGAAGCGCGTTCGACACCGCGACGCGCTTCGATTTCACGTGGGACGCCTCGCGCTTTCCCGATCCCGCGGCGGCGCTTGGGAAGATCAAGGCGCACAAGTTGCGGGTGTGCGTCTTCGAATGCCCGTACGTGTCGGTGGATTCGCCGCTTTTCCAGGAGCTCGCGTCGCAACAGTACCTGCTCACGACCGAGCAGGGCGATCCGTACGTCATGGGCTTCGAACCCGGCGACGCCGGCGGATCCGTGTCGGCCCTTTCTCCCGAGAGCGGGATCGTCGATTTCACGAATCCGGACGCATTCGCGTGGTGGCGCGACGCGCACGGGCCCCTCTTCGAGGACGGCGTCGACGTCGTCAAGTGCGATCTCGGCGAGGGGGTGTCGGACGACGCCATCGCTTTCAACGGCGACAGCGGCGCGCGGCTGCACAACGCCTATCCGCTGCTCTACGCTCGCTGCGCGTACGAGGCGACGGCGCGCTTTCAGTCGCCGCACGACGGCCCGCCGATCGTGTTCGGCCGCGCGGCGTGGGCGGGAAGCCAACGCTATCCGCTGGGCTACGGCGGCGATCCGCAGAGCGACTGGGAAGGCCTCGCGGCGTCGATCCGCGGCGGACTGTCGTGGGGCATGAGCGGCAATCCGTATTACTGCTCGGACATCGGCGGTTACTACGGTGCCGCGCAGCCTTCGCCCGAGCTATTCGTGCGCTGGCTGCAGGCGGCCGTCTTCTTCTCGCACATGCAGCTGCACGGGATCGGCGCGCGCGAGCCGTGGGCGTTCGGTGCCGAAGCCGAGGGCATCGCGCGCAAGTGGCTCGCGCTGCGCTACCGGCTCGTCCCGTATCTCGAGCAGGCGATCGCGCAAGCGACGCGCACCGGCATGCCGGTCGCGCGCGCGATGCCGCTCGCGTTTCCCGACAGCCGCCTCGCACGCGACTTCGAGACGCAGTTCATGTGCGGCGACGCGCTGCTCGTCGCGCCGATCGTGCGCGAAGGCGGCGAAGTGGACATCGCGCTCCCGCCCGGCGCGTGGTACGACCTCAACACCCGCGCGCGCTACGCCGGCTCGCAGGTGCTGCGTTACGCGGCGAAGCTCGACCAGTTCCCCGTGTTCGGCCGCGAGGGGCACGCGCTGCCCCTCGGCCGCGCCGTGCAGCATACCGGTGAGATCAGTCCCGACCATCCGCTCGAGGCGCTGTGGATCTTCGGCAAGCCCGCCGCGCCGCTCGAAGGCTACCGGCAGGTGAAGATCGAGGCCGATCGCACCGCGGGTTTCATCGCGCGCGCGATGCTGAACGTCGACACACAGGTGTTCGGCGACCCGGCCGCGGTCGACGTGCTGCCGCTCTAGGATGAAACATCCCCCCACGCTCGCTGCACTCGCTGCCCCCCAGGGGGTGTGTCAGTGGCTTGGGGCGGCCCGGCGCCACTGACATCCCGATGCCGTCGTTCCCGACGATCGCGATCACCGCCGGCGAGCCCGCCGGCATCGGTCCCGAGCTCGTCGCACGGCTTGCGCAGCGGCACGAAGCAAAGCCGTTTCCCGCGCGGCTCGTCGTGCTCGGCGACGCGGAGCTTCTTGCCGCGCGCGCGGCCCGCATTGGCGCGACCGTGCGCTACGCACGCTACGATGCGCTGGCGCTGGCTCCGTTCGGCAGCGCGCTCGCGATCTGGCATCGACCGCTTGCCGCGCCCGCCGTGCCGGGCCATCCGGATCCCACGAACGCGCTGTCGGTCCTCGCCACGCTCGAGGCGGCCTGCGACGCGTGCCGCGACGGCACGTTCGCCGCGCTCGTCACCGGCCCGGTCCAGAAGAGCGCCATCCAGGACGCGGGCATCCCCTTCGTCGGCCACACCGAGTTCCTCGCGAAACGCACGGGCACGCCGCGCGTCGTCATGATGCTCGTGAGCGGGAAAGGTGCCGACGCGCTGCGCGTCGCGCTCGTGACGACGCACCTGCCGCTACGCGCCGTGCCGGAAGCGATCACGCGCGAAGCGGTCGCGGAAACGATTGCGATCGTGCGGCGCGAGCTCGCTCGCCGCTTCGGCATCGCCGCGCCGCGGATCGCCGTCTGCGGCCTGAATCCGCACGCCGGCGAAGGGGGACACCTGGGGCGCGAGGACCTCGATGTCGTCGCACCCGCGATCGCCGCGGCACGCGCCGACGGGGCGAACGTGGCGGGGCCGCTGCCCGCGGATACGGTGTTCGTCCCGGACTTCGCACGACGCTTCGATGCGATCGTCGCGATGTACCACGACCAGGGGTTGCCGGTGTTGAAGTCGGTGAGCTTCGGCCACGGCGTCAACGTCACGCTCGGCCTGCCGTTCGTGCGCACGTCGGTCGACCACGGCACGGCGCTCGACCTCGCCGCTGATTCGGAGCGTGCGAAGACGGCCGACGTGGGCAGCCTCGTCGCGGCGGTGGAGCTCGCGATCGAGCTCGCGGACAGGTAATGGGGTCGGAGCCTTGATATTCGGCGAAAGCCGTCGCCGAATATCGAGGCCCTGGCCCCATTTACGTAGCCCATGCAGGGTCATCCGCCGCGCAAGCGCTTCGGCCAGCACTTCCTCACCGACGCGCACTACGTCGCGCGCATCGTGGATGCGGTCGATCCGCATCCGGGCGACAACCTCGTCGAGATCGGGCCGGGACTCGGCGCGCTGACCGGTTCGCTCGTCGAGCGCGCGCAGCACATCGTCGCGATCGAGATCGATCGCGACCTCGCCGCGCGGCTGCGGGAGCACTTCGGCCCGGCGCAACTCACGCTGCACGAGGCCGACGCCCTCGCATTCGACTTCGCCGCCCTCGGGGCCGACCTGCGCGTCGTCGGCAACCTGCCCTACAACATCAGCTCGCCGCTGCTCTTCCACCTCGCGACGTTCGAGGAGGGGCTGCGCGACATCCACGTTATGCTGCAGCGGGAAGTGGTGGCGCGAATGGCCGCGGTGCCGGGCACGCCCGACTACGGGCGCCTCACCGTCATGCTGCAGGCGCGCTTCGCCATCACCCGCCTTTTCACGGTGCCGCCCGGCGCGTTCCGGCCTCCTCCGAAGGTCGACTCGGCGGTGGCGCGACTCCTGCCGCTCGGCCCGGCGCGCCCACCGATCGCCGACGCGGCGCTCTTCACGCGCATCGTGGCGGCGGCGTTCGGGCAACGGCGCAAGACGCTGCGCAACGCGCTCGCGTCGATCGCGGACGAGGAGGCGTTGCGCGCGGCGGGGATCGACCCGGCCGCGCGCGGGGAGACGCTCGCCGTCGAGGACTTCGTGCGGCTCGCGAACGATATCGCGCCCTCGCGCGAGGCGCCTTCCTCCTGAGAGGCGGGCCCGGGCGCAATCAAATGAAGAGCCGCGTCACGCCGCTTTCGAGCCACGGCACGAGCGTGATCAGCAGCAACTGCGCGACGACGATGACGATCAGGGGCGACAGATCGAGCGTCCCGCCGATCGGCGGCACGAGGCGGCGCACCGGCCGCAACAGGGGAAACGTGAGCGCGTTCAGCACGCCGGCGAGCGGGCCGTCGGGCGCGACCCACGACAGGATCGCCTGCGCGAACACGACGATGATGACGAGCCACAGCAGCGCCTTGACGAGCGCGATCACCGTCGCGATGAGCAGGAAGGCGAGCCCGATGCCGAGGAGCGCGAACGCGCGTCCAAAGGTCAGTTGCAGCGCGAAAAGCCACGCGAACTGGAACACGTACGCCGTGACGAGCGACGCCCAGTCGACGCCGCGATAGCCCGGCAGCACCTTGCGCAGCGGCTTGACGATCCAGTCGGTGAGCGCCATCACCGCCTGCCCGAGCGGATTGCGAAACGGCGCACGCATGAACTGCATGACGAGCCGCAGGAGGAGGGCGTACGTGAAAAGCCCGAAGGCGACGTCGATCAGGTACGCGAGGGCGTTGTTCAACATGAGGGTGTGGGCGTTCGCGTTGCGCCGCCGCCGCGTTGTGCGGGGCGGGCGCGGTCAGTCGCGGGCATAGTCGTCGCCGAGCTCGATGGCGCGCGCCGCGGCCGCCTTCACCGCTTCGATGAAGTGCGCGCGTGCGCCGGCGGCGTCCAACACGGCGACGGCGGCCGCCGTCGTGCCGCCCTTCGACGTGACGTTCGCGCGCAACATCGCCGGCGGATCGTCGCTTGCGCGCGCCAGGCGCATGCTGCCGTCGAAAGTCGCGTAGGCGAGCCGGCGCGCCTGCGCGGGCGGAAGGCCGAGCTCGGCCGCCGCCTGCTCGAGCGCTTCGAGAAAATAGAACACGTAGGCCGGGCCGCTGCCCGATACCGCCGTGACGGCGTCGAGATCCGACTCGTGCGCGCACCACAGCACCTCGCCACAGGCCTCGAGCACCCGTGCGGCGGACGCCGCGACGTCGTGCGCCGCCGCTGTCGCATACAACGCGCTGATGCCTGCGCCGACGAGCGCCGGCGTATTCGGCATCGCGCGCACGATGCGCGCGTAGCCGTCGAGCCAGCGCGCGAGATCCGCGCAGCGCACGCCGGCCGCGATCGTCAGCACGACGGGCACGCGATGCACGTGGGGCGCCAAGGCGCGCGCCGCGTCCCGCATCTGCTGCGGCTTCACGGCGAACACGACGATGTCCGCACCTTCCACGGCGGGCGCCTCGCACGCAGCGTACGGCAGGACGCCGCGAAAGCGTGCCGCGAGCCGATCCCGCTGGCCGCCGGCCGGCTCGACGATGCGCACGCCCGAAGGCGGTACGCCGCGGGCGAGCAGCGCGCCGATGATCGCCGAAGCCATGTTGCCGCCGCCGATGAACGTCGCCCTCATGCGCCCTCCTTCCTGCGTTCGCCGAAGATCGCGGTTCCCACCCGTACCTCGGTCGATCCTTCCGCGATCGCCAACTCGAGGTCCGCCGACATGCCCATCGAAAGCGTATCGACGTCGGGGCCCGCCTCCCGGCAGGCGTCGAAGCATTCGCGGAGCGCCCGAAACTGCCCGCGCAGCGCCGCGGCTTCTTCGCGCGGTGCCGGGATGCCCATGATCCCGCGCAGGCGCAAATTCGGCAGGGATGCGACGTAGCGCGCGAGCGCGATCGCCTCCGGCGGCGCGACGCCGCTTTTGGTCGCCTCGCCGCTCACGTTGACCTGCACGAGCACGTCGAGCGGCTGCCCCCGGCCCGCACGGGCCGCCGAGAGCCGTTCGGCGACCCGCGGACGGTCGATCGTCTCCACCCAATCGAACAGTTCCGCGGCAACGCGCGTCTTGTTCGTTTGCAGGGGGCCGATGAGGTGCCAGACGATGTCGGGGAGGTCGGCGAGCGCCGCGCGCTTGTCGGCCGTCTCCTGGACGTAATTCTCTCCGAACGCGCGCTGACCGAGCCCGTAGACGACGCGGATGGCGTCGATGGGGAACGTCTTGGAAACCGCAAGCAGCTGCACCGAGCCGGCGGGCCGCCCGGCGGCGCGGGTAGCGTCCTCTATGCGCCGGCACGTGGCTTGCCACGCGTTCTGGCAGGGTCCCATAATCGACCGCGATTAGATCATCGACGATTGGCACATGTATTGCATACTACATTCCGTTTGCGCAGCGTTCCAACGGGCCGTTGCGCCGCGACGCCCATGAAAACCGCCACAAATGCCGCGAACCCGCGCGAGCGTCGCAAGACGCGGCGGATTCACGCAATCAACGCGCCGCGCGCAGCGGCGGCAGGCGCATGTTCAAGCGCACGTCGCCCGCCCGAAGGCACTCCGATCCGGAACTGACTCATGGACATTACCGAGCTCCTCGCCTTTGCGGTCAAGAACAAGGCCTCGGACCTGCACCTGTCGTCCGGCCTGCCGCCGCTGATCCGCGTCCACGGCGACATTCGCCGCATCAACCTCCCTCCGATGGAGCACGAGGACGTGCACGCCATGGTGTACGACATCATGAGCGACGCGCAGCGCAAGATGTACGAGGAGTTCCTCGAGTGCGACTTCAGCTTCGCCGTGCCGAACCTCGCGCGCTTCCGCGTCAATGCGTTCAACCAGCAGCGCGGCGCCGCGGCGGCGTTCCGGACGATTCCGTCGAAGGTCCTCTCGCTCGAGGAGCTCAACGCGCCGAAGGTCTTCGCGAGCCTGACCGAGCGCCCGCGCGGCCTGATCCTGGTGACGGGCCCGACCGGCTCCGGCAAGTCGACGACGCTCGCGGCGATGGTCAACCACGTGAACGAGAACGAGTTCGGGCACATCCTCACGATCGAGGATCCGATCGAGTTCCTGCACGAGTCGAAGAAGTGCCTGATCAACCAGCGCGAGCTCGGCCCGCATACGCTGTCGTTCCCCAACGCGCTGCGCGCGGCGCTGCGCGAGGATCCCGACTACATCCTCGTCGGCGAAATGCGCGACCTCGAGACGATCCGCCTCGCGATGACGGCGGCCGAGACCGGGCACCTCGTGTTCGCCACCTTGCACACGAGCTCGGCGGCCAAGACGGTCGACCGGATCATCGACGTCTTTCCCGCCGCGGAGAAGGACATGGTGCGCGCGATGCTGTCGGAATCGCTCGTCGCGGTCATCTCGCAGACGCTCATCAAGACGAAGGACGGGCAGGGCCGCGTCGCCGCGCACGAGATCATGATCGGCACGCCGGCGATCCGCAACCTGATCCGCGAGAACAAGGTCGCGCAGATGTATTCGGCGATCCAGACGGGACAGTCGCTCGGCATGCAGACGCTCGATCAGTGCCTGATCGAGCTCGTGCGCCGCAACATCATCTCGGCGCCCGACGCGCGTCTGCGCGCGGTGAACAAGGAAAGCTTCGGCGCGGCCTAGCGGGCCGGACGGGAGAGCCAACATGGAACGAGAGCGCGCCACCCGCTTCATCCACGAGCTCCTCGAGCTCCTGGTCAAGGAAAAGGGCTCGGATCTCTTCATCACCGCCGCATTTCCGCCGGCCATCAAGGTCGACGGCAAGATCACGCCGGTGTCGAAGACGGTGCTCTCCCCGCAGCACACGATCGAGCTCGTGCGCAGCGTCATGAACGACAAGCAGGCGGCCGAGTTCGAGGCGTCGAAGGAGTGCAACTTCGCGATTAGCCCGCCGGGCGTCGGACGCTTCCGCGTCAACGCGTTCGTTCAGCAGGGCCGCGTCGGCATGGTGCTGCGGACGATCTCGACCGAGATCCCGAAGTTCGACGACCTCGGCCTGCCGCCGGTGCTGAAGGACGTCATCATGAGCAAGCGCGGCATCATGATGTTCATCGGCGCGACGGGCACCGGCAAGTCGACGTCGATGGCCTCGCTCCTCGGCTACCGCAACGAGAACAGCTTCGGCCACATCATCACGATCGAGGATCCGGTCGAGTTCGTGCACGAGCACAAGAACTGCATCGTCACGCAGCGCGAGGTGGGCGTCGACACCGACAACTGGGACATCGCGCTGCGCAACTCCATGCGCCAGGCGCCCGACGTGATCCTGATCGGCGAGGTGCGCGAGCGCGCGACGATGGACTACGCGATCGCGTTCGCCGAGACCGGCCACCTGCTGCTCGCGACGCTGCACGCGAACAGTACGAACCAGGCGCTCGACCGGATCATCAACTTCTTCCCCGAGGAGCGGCGCGCGCAGCTCCTGATGGACCTGTCGCTCAACGTGCGCGCGTTCGTGGCCCAGCGCCTCATCCCCCGGCGCGACGGCAAGGGCCGCGTGCCGGCGGTCGAGATCATGCTGAACTCGCCGCTCGTGTCCGACCTGATCTTCAAGGGCGACGTCGGGGGCATCAAGGACCTGATGAAGCGCTCGCGCGAGCTCGGCATGCAGACGTTCGACCAGTCGCTGTTCGACCTCTACGAGGCGGGGCTCATCTCGTACGAGGACGCGCTGCGCAACGCCGACTCGCTGAACGACCTGCGCCTCGAGATCAAGCTCAAGGGTAAGGAAGCCAAGAACCGCAACATGTTCTCGGGCATCGGCAACCTCGACATCGTCCCCGAGACGGACCAGTAACGCTTCGCACCGGAGTTTCGCGCGCCTCTTCGGCGCGCTCGATACTCTCGTCCGGTAGAATTTCCGCGGAAGCCCGGAGACGGCCCTTCGCTTTCCGCGCGGCAACGACATGGATGTCCAGCCCACCGAGATCAAGCTCCACCAGGCGTCGCGCGTCCTCGAGATCGCGTTCGCCGACGGGCGCCACTTCCGGTTGCCCTACGAATTCCTGCGCGTGTATTCGCCGTCCGCCGAAGTGCGCGGCCACGGTCCCGGGCAGGAGACGCTCCAGGCCGGCAAGCGCGACGTGACCATCGCGAGCGTCGAGCCGGTAGGCCATTACGCCTTGCGGCCGACGTTCTCCGACGGCCACGACTCGGGCATCTACTCGTGGGACTACCTCTACGATCTCGGCCTGCGCCAGGACGAGCTGTGGCAGCGCTATCTCGAGCGCCTCGCAGCCGCCGGCGCGAGTCGGGAAGAATAGGATCGAGGGACCGGGGCGGGCGGATTTCGTCGCCCTTTCCCGCGCAATCGACCTCGAAGCCGCTGATGCGAGCATGACGCCGCCCCCCGGGATCCTGGATCCTGAATCCTAAGTCCTGCTGTCATGGAACCCACCTATTTCGGCTACGAGCAGGTGAGCCCGGACGAGAAGACGCGCCGCGTGCGCGGCGTGTTCGATTCCGTCGCGCGCCGCTACGACGTCATGAACGACCTGATGTCGGGCGGCCTGCACCGGGGGTGGAAGCGGTTTGCGGTGGAAATGTCCGGGGTGCGGCCGGGCGCGCGCGTGCTCGATCTCGCGGGCGGCACCGGCGACCTCGCGCGCCTTTTCGCCCAGCGTGCCGGGCCGACGGGCACCGTCGTCCATACCGACATCAACGGCGCGATGCTCGCCGCCGGCCGCGACAAGCTGATCGACCAGGGCGTCGTGCTGCCGACCGTGCAGTGCAACGCCGAGGCGCTGCCGTTTGGCGACCGCACGTTCGACTGCGTCGCGATCGCCTTCGGGCTGCGCAACGTGACGCACAAGGAGCACGCGCTCGCCGAGATGGCGCGCGTCCTGGTCCCCGGCGGCGTGGCACTCGTGCTCGAGTTTTCGCGCGTCGCCGGCCCGCTCGCGCCGGCCTACGACTGGTACAGCTTCAACGTGCTGCCGCTGCTCGGCCGGGTCGTCGCGAACGACGCGGCGAGCTATCGCTACCTCGCCGAGTCCATCCGCGTCCATCCGGACCAGGAGGCGCTGAAGGCCATGATGGAACGATCCGGCTTCGACCGCGTCGATTACTACAACCTCGCCGCCGGCATCGTCGCGCTGCACGTCGGTCGCGTATATTAGGCAGCGGCAGCCGCTGCCGGCCGTGCGCGATTGATCGCGGCGCCGGTGGACGCATATAGCGGACGACGTACCCCGGTCGTCGCCATTCGCCCGCTGCCGATGAGGCGACGGCCCTTTCGGAGGAACCACGTGAAACGCCTGCTCGTCATCGCTCTCGCCGCCGCCGCCTCGTTCGCGCTGGTCCACGCGGATTTCGCCGACGCCGCGCGCATGGGCGGCGGTCGCAGCTTCGGCATGCAGCGAAGCATCACGCCCTCGGCGCCGCGCACCGCGCCCGCGGCGCGCGACTCGTTCAACGGGCCGGCCGCCAACCCGGTCATGCCCGCCAACCCGGGCGCCAGCGCCGCGCGCACTGCGCCGAGCGCCGCTGCCGCGGGCGCCGGCCGCACCCCGCGCTGGCTCGGCCCGATCGCCGGGCTCGCCGCCGGCCTGGGCTTGGCCGCGCTTTTCTCGCACCTCGGCTTGTCAGAGGGCCTCGGCAGCCTGCTTCTCCTGGGCCTCCTCGTGATCGGCGTCGTGGCGCTGGTGCGCGCGCTCGCGCTGCGCCGCGCGCCACAGCCCGCCTATCGTTACTCGGGCAGCGACCCGGCCGCGCCCCTCGGACCGCAGGAAGCACGGCGCGAACCCGCGTTCGATTCGGCCTGGGGTTCGCCGGCGGCAACCGACGGCGCGGGCCGCTATCCGCCGGGCTTCGATCCGGCGCCCTTCGTCGCCCAGGCGAAGCAGCAGTTTCGCCGCCTGCAGGCGGCGTACGACCGCGGCGACCGCGCCCTGCTCGCCGACGTGACGACACCGGAGATGCAAGCGGAGCTCGTCCGCGAGCTGCAATCGCGCGCCGGCCACGTGCCGACCGACGTCGTGACGCTCGATGCGGACGTGATCGAGGTCCTGCGGGAGGGCGAGCGCTACGTGGCGAGCGTGCGTTTCCACGGCACGCTGCGCGAGGACGGCAACGCAACGCCGACGCCGTTCGAGGAGCTCTGGCACCTCGTCAAGCCCGTCGATGGGTCGTCCGGCTGGCTGCTCGCCGGGATCCAGCAGTACGCATGAGGGCGGCACGTGGCGCGATCTCGCGACGAGGCCAGGGCGTAAGCCACGGGCGCACGCGATGGCGCTGACCGACGCCGCCGCCAACCGGCTCCTCGAGCAGGAGCCGTGGGCGCGCGAGCGCCTCGCGCCCTACGCGGGCCGGACGTTCATCGTCCGCGTCGGGCCGGTGGCGACGGCGTTCGGCATCGACGATCGCGGCCTGTTGCTGCACGCGCCGCTCGCGGGCAGCAAGCCCGACCTCGTGCTGACGCTCTCGCCGTTGTCGCTCGCGCCGTTCCTCGCGGATCCCAGGCGGTTTCATGAGTTCGTCACCGAGGAAGGCGACGCGGAGCTGGCCGCGGCGCTCGCCGAGCTCGCACAGACGCTGCCATGGTTCGTCGAGCGGCTTTTCGCGCGCGCGCTCGGGCCGGTCGTCGGGCAGCGCGTCGCGAACGCGGGACGCAAGCTCCTCGAAATGCCGGAATACGCGGCGACGCGCATTGCGGCGAACGTCGGCAGCTACGCGCGCGACGAGGCGCAGCTCCTCGCTCATCCCGCCGACCTGCGTACGCTCGCCGACGGGACGGCGGCTCTCACCACGCGCGTCGACGCGCTGGCCGAACGCGTCGACGCGCTCGGCCGTTAACGGCACGTACACGCGCGAGCGCTCGACCGCGTAACATCCCCTGCGGCCTCTTTCGGCGCACGCGCCATGCCGCGGACCTCTGTCCGAACGTCTCCCGTCACGCTCGCCAAGTTCAGCCGGCCGCGTCTTTACGATGTGCTGCGGCGCGAGCGACTGTTCGAGCGCCTCGACGCCGCCCGCGCGCATCCGATCGTGTGGATCGCCGGCCCGCCGGGCGCCGGCAAGTCGACGCTGATCGCGAGCTACCTCGACGCGCGCAAGGCGCACGCGCTGTGGTTCCAGACCGATGCCGGCGATGCCGATCCCGGCACGTTCTTCCACTACCTGACGCAAGCCGCCGCCGAGCTGCTGCGCGGCTCGAAGCGCGTCGCGGCGCTGCCGCGCTATGGTCCGGAGTACGCGGCCGACCTCGCCGCGTTCGCCCGGCGCTTCCTGCGCGAGTTCTTCGCGCTGTTCGCGCCGCGCTCGCTCGTCGTCATCGATAACTTCCACGAGGCTCCGGCCAGCGCCGCGTGGCGCCACGCGTTCGCCGAGGGCCTGCGCGAGTTGCCGGCGGGGCTCAACCTGGTCTTCGTCTCGCGCATGCCACCCCCACCCGAGATGGCGCGCCTCATCGCCGACCAGTCGATCACGCAGATCGACTGGGGCGAGCTGCGCTTCACCGCCGACGAGGCGACGGCGATGACCGCGGGCGCCGGCGTCGCGCCATCGGTCGCGCTCGATATCCACCGCGCGAGCGACGGCTGGGCCGCGGGCATCATCCTGATGCGCGAGCATCTCGCGCGCGCCGGCGCGCTCGACGCGCGTGCCCGCGTCCACGAGAGCAAGGATGCCGTCTTCGCGTACTTCACCGGCGAGATCTTCGAGCGCGCGCGCGAGAACAACCGCCGCACCCTGCTCCTCGCCGCGCTGCTGCCCTCCGTCACGGGCAGCGACGCGGCCGCGATCACGGGCGACGCCGACGCGCCGCGTGTGCTCGACTACCTCTACCGCCAGCACCTCTTCACCGACCGGCGAAGAAGCGGCAGCGAGCCGGTCTACCAGTTCCACGCGCTGTTCCGGGAGTTCCTGCTCGAGGAAGGGCGCAAGCGCCTGACGGCGGAGGAACGGCGCGACGCGCTCGATCGCGCCGCCGGGCAGCTCGTCTCACGGGCCGAATTCGACGCCGCCGCGGCGCTCTACCGCGAGGCGAAGGCGTGGCCGGCGCTCACCGGCCTCGCGCTGCACATGGGCGCCGCGCTGATCGCCGAAGGGCGCGCGGCGACGCTCGCCCAATGGATCGACTCACTTCCGGACGAGAACCGGCGACGCGAGCCGCGCCTGTCGCTCTACCTCGGCGTCGCTTTGCTCTACAGTGACCCGCCGCGCGCCAAGGCGCTCCTCGAGTCGGCGTACGAAGGCTTCGTCGCAGGCGGGGACGTCCGCCGCGTGCTGATGACCGCGGCGCACGCGGTCGACTGTCACTACTTCGAATGGGCCGATTTCGCGCCGCTCGATCGCTGGATCGCGGTGTTCGAGCGGCACCTCACGCCCGCCGCGCCGCTCGATGCGCCCTACGACGCGCTGCGCGTCCACTCGGCGTTCCTGATCGCGCTTCTGTTCCGGCAACCGGCGCATCCGCGGATCGGTGAAGTCGCCGCGGAGGTGGCGCGCCGGATCGCGGACGACTCGGCGCTCGAGGTGCCGATCAACTTCCGCGTGAACGCCGCGTCGATCCTGTTCAACTACTACAACTGGAAGACGAAGGGCGATACCGCCGACGCGCTGATTGCGCGCGTGACGCCCTGGCTTGCCGACCCGCGCGCGACGCCGCTGAACCGCGTCTGGTGGAGCGTGCACCTCGCGTTCAATCACCAGATACGCGGGCGCTACGGCCAGGCGCAGCGCACGATGGACGAGGCGGAGGCGATCGCACGCGAGCACGGCCTGCGCTCGGTGCTGTTCGAGATCTACTACGCCGAGGTCGGACCGATCGCGTCGTCGCGCGACGTGCCCGCGGCGCTCGCGGCACTCGAGAAATTGCGGGGCGTGCTGAATCCCGCGCGGCGGATGGACGTCGCCTACTTCAAGTTCCAGGAGTCGACCGTGCGCATGCTCGAGGGGCGCACGCGCGACGCGCTTAGGTGCGCGGTCGAAGCGCTCGAGATCGCACGCGAGGCGGGCCTGCCCTCGATGCAGATTCCGCATTTTCTCGTGCGCGAGGCGCTGTGCCACCTGCAGGACGGCGCGATCGACGCCGCGCTCGCGCGCTTCGACGCGGCCATCGACGCCGCGACCGGCGTCGACCGGGACAATTTCGTCGCGCAGCGCGCGCTCGTCATGGCGCATCGCGCGGAGGTCGAGGGCCGCCGCGCCGAGGCGGCCGGCATGCTGCGCGAATGGCTCGCCATCTGCCGCGAGCATGGCTACGTCGGCTTCCTGCGCCAACTGCCGGGGATCTCGGCGTCGCTCTTCGCGCTCGCGCTCGAGCACGGCATCGAGCCCGATTACGTGCGCACGCTGATCCGCGAGCGCCGGCTTAGCCCCCCGTCGCCGGCGATGGCGCATTGGCCCTGGCCGCTCGCGCTGCGCACGCTCGGCGAGTTCGTCGTGCTGCGCGACGGCGTGCCGCTGGTATCGAAGGGCAAGGCGCAGAAGCGGCCGCTCGAGATGCTGAAGGTGCTGATCGCGCAAGGCGGGCGCAACGTCGACGCGTCGATGCTGACCGCGCAGCTGTGGCCCGACGCGGAGGGCGACGATGCGAAGACGTCGTTCGACAGCGGCCTGTATCGGCTGCGCAAGCTGCTCGGCGTCGACGGCGCGCTGACGCTCGCCGACGGCCGCCTGTCGCTCAACGAAGACGTCGCCTGGCTCGACGTGTGGGCGTTCGAGCAGGCACTCGACGCGACGCCCGCCGACGTCGACGGCGCGCTCGCGCTCTACCGCGGCCCGTTCCTCGGACTCGAAGCGCCGGCCGCGTGGGCGCTGCCGCTGCGCGACCGGCTGCAGGCGCGGCTTTCGCGCGCCGTCCTCGCGCGGGGGCAGGCGCTCGAAGCGCAGCGGGCGTTCGGTGCGGCGCGGCTCCTCTACGAGCGCGCGCTCGAGCTCGACAACCTCGCGGAGGCGATCTACCGGCGCCTCATGGTGTGCCAGCGGGAACTCGGCGATCCCGCGGGCGCGCTCACGACGTATCGGCGCTGCCGGGAGCTGCTCTCCATCGTTTTGGGCCGCAAGCCCGCCGCCGAAACCGAGGCGATCCGCGCCTCCCTCGTCACGGCGGCCTGACGCCGTCCGCAGTGCTGCCCCGCTCCGACTGAGCATGGCGCTGGCCGGTCGGCGTCGCGCGCTCCACCACGCCAGTCGCGCGCGACGCCCACCGGCCATCGCCCGGACGCGCTTGATCGACCCCAGGCAAGAGGCGCCATCGCGGTCGCCAATCCGTCAGCGATCCGTGAGCGCGGCGGCGCGACGATGGCGTCCGTACGCAGTACCACGGAGGCCGCCATGTTCGAATCATCCGCGGCGGGCGGGCGCGAGCGCTCCGCCCCCGTCTCGTTCACCGCCGAGTCGCCGCGGCGAGGGAACCTCGCCACGTTGCCCGACTTCCCCTTTCCCGTCGCCGCCAGTCGCGGCGCGAAGCGCGCCGCCCGGCGCATCGCGGAGCGCGCGCTCGCCGCTTACACGCAGCTCGACCGCACGCTGGGCGTCCGGCCGGCGCTGTCGCTCCAGGTCCTCGCGCGTAGCGATTGGAGCGCCTATGCGAGCGCAGCGGCTTACGGCGTCGTGCACGACGGCGACGACGACGATCTCGTCGTGGGCGCCGAGCCCGCCGACGCCTGGCACACAGTAAGCGCCCACTTCGCGGATCGGCTCACCCCGGCGGCGTGCGCACGGCTGTGCGAGGTGCACGGCGTCGACGTCGTCAACGGCCGCGGGCCGGCACTCGACGCGCTGGCGGAAACGCTGATCGCCCACGAGCTCGCGCATCGTCTCGCCCGCGATGAGGGCATCGCGTTTCCGCGCCGCTGGCTCGCCGAGGCGTTCGCCAACCTGGCGCTCGTCGTCGTTCTCGGCGAGACCGACCCGGCGGGACTGCACCTCGTCGGCTCGCTCGCCGAGGCCGCCGCAACGCTCGACGACGACCTGCCCACGCTGGCCGAATTCGAGACGCAATTCGGGCGCATGGACGTCGCGCGATCGGTGCAGGCCGAGCTGATGATCACGCGCGCCGCGTATGCCGCCTACGCGCAGCACGGCGCGGTCGTACTGGCCCGCTTCCATGCGGCGTTGGCGGCCCCGCGCGACGCGCGCGACGCCGATTACGAGCTCGGCCGGATGCTCGCCGCGCGCGTGCATCCCGCCATCGCCGCCATTCCCGGCCGCTTCGCCCCGCGCGAAGCCCCTCGCAGCCCGAACCCGCTCACCAAGGGAGAGATCGCATGAGCATTCGCCTGATCCGGATCGCCGCCGTTTATCTCGCCATCGGCGTCACCATGGGTATCGTCATGGGCATCACGCACCAGTTCTCGCTCGCGCCCGTCCACGCGCACGTCAACCTGCTGGGTTGGGCGTCGCTCGGCATCATGGGCGTGATCTATCGCGTCTATCCGGCGGCCGCCGAAACGCGGCTCGCGCGGGCGCATTTCTGGGTTCACAACACCGCACTGCCGATCTTCATGGTCGCGCTCGCCTTCGCGCTGACCGGTCATGAAGCGTTCC
This sequence comes from Rudaea sp., assembly GCA_050257435.1. GTDB lineage: Bacteria > Pseudomonadota > Gammaproteobacteria > Burkholderiales > Casimicrobiaceae > VBCG01. Next base: position 7,495 of record JBLMWW010000250.1, on the reverse strand, counting down.
TGCCCGTAGCCATCGTCGGCGCGCTCGCGGTCGCCATCGGCATCCTGCTCTTCGCGGCCAACGTCTGGCTCACGCTTCGTCCCGCGGAAAGCCGCTCGCCGCTGCGGGCGCAGGCCCGCGCCACCGCGTGATGTCGACCTCGACCAAGGACGGCGCGGCAGCGGGCGGGACGACGGGCACCCCGCCAGCGCCGGCGCAGCGCAAAGGACCGTCGGCGCCCGCCGACGCATCGGCACCGACGCGCAAGCGCGCACGCAAGCGACGGCCGCGCTTCGTTTTGTAGCGGCGCGGTTCCCGAAAGCCGGCGCCGGCGGAGAAAGGGCCGCCGGTACAATCCGCCGATGCGCCTCGGCCGGCTTCTGCGAATCACCATCGTCGCAATTCGGCACGGCCTCGACGAGCTGGCGTTCGGCCACCCCCGGCTTCGCCCGTTGCGCGTGGCGAGCGCATCGGTCCTCTTCTGGCGCGACCTGTCCGCGCCGCGCGGTGTGCGCCTGCGGCGCGCGCTCGAGGATCTCGGGCCCATCTTCATCAAGTTCGGGCAAATGCTGTCGACGCGGCGCGACCTGCTGCCGCCCGATATCGCCGACGAGCTCGCGCTGCTGCAGGACCGCGTGCCGCCGTTCCCGTCGGAGCGCGTGGTCGAGACGATCGTGCGCGTCTTCGGGCGCCCGCTCGACCAGGTGTTCCGCGCGTTCGAGCTGACGCCGGTCGCAAGCGCGTCGGTCGCGCAGGTGCACTTCGCCGAGCTGCCGGACGGCACGCCGGTGGCCGTCAAGGTGCTGCGCCCGCACATCGGCGAGGTGATCGAGCACGACCTCGCGCTCATGCACACCGCGGCCACGCTGGTGGAGCGACTGTGGCGCGAGGGCAAGCGGCTGCGGCCGCGCGAAGTCGTCGCGGAATTCGACAAGACGATCCACGACGAGCTCGATCTCACGCGCGAGGCGGCGAACTGCTCGCAGCTGCGGCGCAACTTCCGCTTCTCGCCGCTGTTGCGCGTGCCGGAGATCTACTGGGACTGGACGGCGCGCGAGATCATGGTGATGGAGCGGATGGCGGGCATCCCGATCGGCCGCATCGTTGAGCTCGTCGCGGCGGGCATCGACCGGAAGCGGCTCGCGCGCGCCGGCGTCGAGATCTTCTTCACCCAGGTGTTCCGCGACGGCTTCTTCCACGCGGACATGCATCCCGGCAACATCTTCGTCGCCGTCGACGCCGCGAACCACGGCAAGTACATCGCGCTCGACTTCGGCATCATGGGCACGCTGTCGGAGCGCGACAAAAGCTACCTCGCGCAGAACTTCCTCGCGTTCTTCCGCCGCGACTATCACCGTGTCGCCACCACGCACCTGGAATCGGGCTGGGTGCCCTCGAACACGCGCATCGACGAGCTCGAAAGCGAGATTCGCGTCGTCTGCGAGCCGATCTTCGATCGGCCGCTCAAGGAGATTTCGCTCGGCAAGGTGCTCGTCCAGCTCTTCCGCGCGTCGCGCCGCTTCAACGTCGAGATCCAGCCACAGCTCGTGCTGCTGCAGAAGACGCTGCTCAACGTCGAGGGCCTCGGCCGCCAGCTCGATCCCGATCTCGACTTGTGGGTCACCGCCAAGCCGTTCCTCGAGCGCTGGATGGAGGAGCAAATCGGCTTGAAGGCGCTGCAGCGCCGCTTCTTTGCCGAGGCCGCGTCGCTCGTCGAGACGTTGCCCGAGCTGCCGCGCCTGCTGCACCGGCGGCTGTCCGAGCCGGCCGCGGCGTCCGATGCCGCCGTGAAGGCGCTCGCGCAGGCGCAGCAGTCGCGCAATCGCTGGCTCGCGGCGATCACGGTGCTGCTGACGCTCGTGGTGGCGCTCCTGTTCCTGCAGTTGTAGTCCGAATCGATCCGCTACAATCCGCGCGCAATCCCCACCCCGAACACGAGGAGGCTTCGCGCCGGTGGCGCTGCTCGAGATCCAGGGAGTCACGCGGCGCTTCGGCGATTTCACCGCCGTCGACAACGTGAGCATCGCCATCGAGGCCGGCGAATTCTTCACGCTGCTCGGCCCCTCCGGCTGCGGCAAGACGACGCTTCTGCGGATGATCGCAGGCTTCGACCTCCCGGACGCGGGCCGCATATTGCTGAACGGCGAGGACATCGCCGGCCGGCCGCCCGAGGCCCGTCCGGTCCGCACCGTCTTCCAAAGCTACTCGCTCTTCCCGCACATGACGGTGGAAGGCAACGTCGCGTTTCCGCTGCAGATGGCGCGCGTGCCGCTCGCCGAGCGCAAGGCGCGCATCGAGGCCGCGCTCGAGGACGTGCGCCTCACCGGCTTCAACAAGCGCTGGCCGAACGAGCTCTCCGGCGGTCAGAAGCAGCGCGTCGCGATCGCCCGCGCGCTGATCACGCATCCGACGATGCTGCTTCTCGACGAGCCGCTCGCCGCGCTCGATGCGAAGCTCCGCGAGGAGCTGCAGATCGAGCTCATCAACCTGCAGAAGGAGGTGGGCATCGCGTTCGTCTACGTCACCCACGACCAGACCGAGGCGCTCGCGTTGTCGCACCGCATCGCCGTGATGAGCAGCGGCCGCGTCGAGCAGGTGGACGAGCCGTCGAAGATCTACGGCTTTCCGCGCACGCGTTTCGTCGCGGACTTCATCGGCCACTGCAACCTGTTCTCGGGGCCGATCGTGGCGAACGCGGACGACGTGGTGACGATCGACGTCGCCAACCTCGGCCCGGTGCGCGTCGCGGCACGCTCGCCGCTTCCCACCGGCGCGCAGGGCTCGATCGCCGTGCGCCCGGAGAAGGTGCGCATCACCGCGAGCGCGGCGCAGGACACGCCCGACAACCATTTCCGCGGCACCGTCGCCGAGCTGCTCTACATGGGCGACGTCACCGTGTACGGCGTGCAGACGCCCGGGGGCCGCCGCGTGGAGGCGCTTCTCGCGAATTCGCAAAGCGGCCGCGCGAAGTTCTTCGAGGTGGGCGATACGGTCGAGGTGGGATGGCGCGTCGACGCCGGCCACTTCATCGAGGCATAGCAAGGGATGGCCGCGACGCGCCCCGGCACGCGCCTCGCCAGGTGGCTCGTCGGCGTGCCGCCGCTCGCCTACCTGCTCGTCTTCTTCGCGGTCCCGTCGCTCATCATGGTGCTCGCGTCGTTCCGCTCGCCGGGCGAGTTCGGCGGCCTCGCGCCGCTCGTCGACGAGGCCGGCAGGCTCGACCTCAACCTCGACAGCTACGCGCGGTTCGTAAGCGAGCCGGTGTTCGTGCGCGTCTTCGTCAAGTCGGCGTGGTACGCGACGATCACCACCCTCGCGTGCCTGCTGCTCGGTTACCCGCTCGCGATGCTCATCGCGCAGAGCGCGAAGAGGCATCGTGACCTGCTGCTGCTCCTCGTGATCCTCCCGTTCTGGAGCAACTTCCTGATCCGGATCTACGCGTGGATGATCATCCTGGGGCCCAACGCGGCGCTCGCGAAACTGGTCAACGGCGCGCTCGCGATGGTCGGGGCGGGGCCCGTCCCGCTCCTCTTCAGCGCGTTCGCCGTGCTCGTCTGCCTCGTCTACGTGCACCTGCCGTTCATGGTGCTGCCGCTCTACGCGAACCTGGAGAAGCACGACCCGGCGCTGCTCGACGCCGCGCAGGATCTCGGAGCCAACGCCTGGCAGCGCTTCTGGCGCGTCACTTTCCCGCTCTCGCTTCCGGGCGTGTTCGCCGGCGCCGCGCTCGTCTTCATCCCAGCGCTCGGCATCTTCGCGATCCCCGACATCCTGGGCGGCCCCGACGACACGATGATCGGGAACCTGATCAAGCAGCAGTTCCTCGAGACGCGCGACTGGCCTTTCGGCAGCGTGCTGTCGATCCTGCTCACCATCGCCGCGCTCGTGCTCGCGGGCGCGGCCGCATGGATCGCGCGACGGGGCGGCGGAGGCGCGCGTGCGTAGGCGCTCCGCGTGGCTGTGGGCCGCGGCGCTCGCCGCCTACGCATTCTTGTACCTCCCGCTCGTGATCGTCGTCGCGTACTCGTTCAACGATTCGCGGCTCAACGCCGAGTGGGTGGGCTTCACGCTCGACTGGTACCGCACGCTCGCCGCCGATCAGGACATGCTGGCGGCCGCGGGGAATTCGCTTCTCATCGGCCTCGTCGCGAGCCTCGTGTCGACGATCCTCGGCACGATGGCCGGCATCGCGATGCACCGCTACCGGCCGCGGATCCTGCCGATCCTGATCTTCGCGCCGATCGCGATCCCCGAGATCCTGACCGGCGTGTCGCTCCTCATCTTCTTCGTCCTCCTCGACTTCACGCTCGGCCTCGTGTCGGTGGCCCTCGCGCATATCGCGTTTTGCATCGGCTTCGTGGCGATCGTCGTGCGCGCGCGGCTCGCCGGCATGGAGGAGACGCTGACCGAGGCGGCGCGCGACTGCGGCGCCACGCCGTGGAAGGCGTTCCGCTACGTGACGCTGCCGCTGATCATGCCCGGCGTCATCGCCGGGGCGCTGATGGCGTTCACGCTGTCGATCGACGATTTCGTCATCACCTTCTTCACGGCCGGGGCGGGCACCGTTACGCTGCCGCTGCTGATCTACTCGATGATCAAGATCTCGGTGACCCCAGAGGTCAACGCCGTGTCAACGCTGCTCATGCTCGTGACGTTGCTGCTCATCGTCATCGCGGCGAAGCTCTCGCCGACCCTTCTTCGCTCGGAAAGGGAACCCTGACCATGCCCGCTCGCTTCCTCGCCGTCGCCGTCGCCGCCTTCGCGCTCGCCGCGCCCGCCCATGCGCGTGACGAGCTTCACCTCTACAACTGGAACAACTACATCGCGCCCGAGACCGTCAAGCGCTTCGAGAGCGCCTGCCAGTGCGACGTGGTGCAGACGTACTACTCGGACAACGAGGAGCTGCTCGCGAAGCTCGCCGCGGGCGCGAAGGGCTACGACGTGCTGGTGCCCACGTCGAACGCCGTCCAGGCACTGATCCGCGGCAGGCAGTTGAAGCCGCTCGACAAGACGGCGCTCCCCAACATCAAGAACGTCGACCCGGCGTACCTCGACACGCCGTTCGATCCGGGCAACCAGTACTCGGTGCCCTACGCGATGTCGACGACGATCATCGGCTACAACGACGCCAAGATGAAGGAGCTCGGCCTTCCCACCGACACCTGGGCGGTGATCTTCGATCCGAAGTACCTCGAGAAGGTCAAGGGCCGCGTCACCGTGCTCGACAGCGCGAACGAGCTCTTCGCCGCGGCGCTCAAGTACCTCGGCTACTCGGCGAACGACGTCGACCCCAAGCACTGGGACGAGGCCGCCGCCGTGATCAAGAAGGCGAAGCCGTACTGGGCCGCGTTCAACGCATCGTCGTACATCAAGGAGCTGACCGTCGGCAACATCTGGCTCGTCCACGGCTACTCGAACGACATCTTCCAGGCGAACCAGGACGCGCAGGCGGCCGGGCGCCCGTTCCACATCCTGCAGGGCGTGCCGAAGGAAGGTGCGGTGCTCGCCGTCGACAACATGGTGATCCACAAGGACGCGCCCCGCCCGGACCTCGCGCTCAAGTTCATCAACTTCATGCTCGACGGGCGGAATTCGGCGGACCTCACGAACCTGATCGGATCGGGCAATCCGAACAAGGACGCCATGCGCTACATCAAGCCCCAGCTGCTCGAGCTCCCCGCCGTCTTTCCGCCACCCGAGCTGCAGAAGAAGCTCGAGCAGCTCAAGGACCTCACGGTTGCGCAGCGGCGCCTGCGCAACAAGCTGTGGACGGAGATCAAGGCGTCGCATTAACCGCCAGGATCGGGGTCAGACTCGATCTCGCGCGCCATACCGCCTATCGATGCGCCGGCCCCGTGTGCGAGATTCGAGTCTGACCCCGATTTGCCTGCCGATCGCGCGCTGAGCTCCATCGCGCCGCGCGCCCCGACGGCATGCGATCATCGGCGCGATGGACAGCGCTTCACCGGCCCCGCGCCCACGCACGCGCCTGCCGCACGTGCTCGCCGGGCTCTACGCGCTCGCGATCGTCTATGCGTCGCTCGAGCCGTTCTCCCCGTGGCTGCCGCCCGCGCCCGGCACGCCCCTCTTCCTCTTCGGCACCACGACGCGCTTCGTGCGCCACGACGCGCTGCTCAACGTCCTCGCGTACCTGCCCTTCGGCTTCTTCTTGGGCCTGCTGGCGCGCGGCGCATCGCCCGCGCGGCGCATCCTGGCGAGCGTCGTCGTCGGCGCCGGGATGTCGTTCGCGATGGAGTCGCTGCAGATGTACATCCCGCCACGCATCGCGAGCCCCTACGACCTCGCGGCCAACTCCCTTGGCGCGCTCGCCGGCGGTCTCCTCGCCACGCTGATCGCCACGCACGCACCCACGCGGCGCGCGCTCTACCAGGCACGAACGCGGCTCTTCCTACCCGGTCATCTCGGCGACGTCGGGCTCGGCCTGCTCCTGCTGTGGCTCGTCGCGCAAGCGAATCCCGGCATACCGCTTTTCGCGCTGACGTTCGAGGACGATGGCATCGCCACGATCGGCGCAAGCGTCGTCGCCGTGCCCGCGCCGCAGGACAGCGCGAGCGCCGTGCTCCAGGCGGCGGGCAGCGCCTTCCAGATTCTCGGCGTCGGGCTCTTCGCCGCGCTGCTGTTGCGACGCCGGCGCCGCGTCATGCCGATCGTCCTCGCCATGATCGCGGGTGCGCTGCTCGTGAAGGTCGCCGCCGCCGCGCTCCTGCTGAAACCCGCGATCTGGCAGGCCTGGCTCAAGCCCGACACGATCATCGGTATCGCCGCCGGCGTCGGCGCGCTCGCCGCCGCGCTCGCACTGCCGCGTCCCGCCCAGGTCGCGCTTTGTGCGATCGCGTTGCTCTCCTCGCTCGGGACGCCGATGCTCGCCCCGGAAGCGCTGTCGGGCCGGCCACCGACCGCGCTCTTCGACTGGCATTACGGGCAGCTGCTCAATTACAACGGCCTCACGCGCACGGCGCTCCTGCTGTGGCCGGTGATGAGCGCAGCGTGGCTCTTCGCGCTCGCCGGGCGCCCGGCGTGGGGCAGCCCGGCCGAGGCGCCGTGATGCGCTAACATCCGCGGGATGACACCCCGCACCGCCGAGCGCGTCATCGTGGACGGGCCGGCGGGCCCCATCGAAGTCGTCCACAACGTCCCCGAGGCCGCACTGCGCGGCATCGCGCTCGTGTGCCACCCGCATCCGTTGCAGGGTGGCACGCTCGACAACAAGGTCGTGCAGACGCTCGCCAAGGCGCTCTTCGGACTGGGCTACGCGGCCGTGCGCTTCAATTTTCGGGGCGTCGGCCGATCGGCGGGCGTTTTCGACGAGGGCCGCGGCGAAACCGACGACGCGCTCGCCGTGCTCGCGCACGCGCGGCGCCGCTTCGGCGAGGCGCTCCCCGTCGTGCTCGCCGGCTTCTCGTTCGGCTCCTACGTCGTCGTGCGCATGAGCGCGCAGGGCCGCCCCAAGCGCTCGCCCCCTCCCTTGGAGGGGGAGGCTGACCGCGAAGCGGGC
>JBLMWW010000249.1:0-6109 GCA_050257435.1 Rudaea sp. | reverse complement strand
CCCAAGCGCGTCGTCGCGCCGGCGGCGGCCGGAGAGCCGGGCCACGAAGTCGACGCGGCCATCGAGGCGCTCGCCCTGCGCGGACGAGCGCGCATCGCCGCGTACGCGCTCAAGAAGGCGCATCCCGCGGTGCTGTTCACGAGCGGGCGCCGCAGCCTCGTCGACCAGGCGCGCGCGATGGCGCAGAACGTCGTGAAGAACCGCCACTGGATCGCCGAAACCTACGCGGCGAGCGCGCTTTCCGCCCGCTGCCAGCGCTGGCTCGACATCAATGCGAAAAAGACGAGCCAGGCGGACGTCCAGCAGGGCCTGCTCGAAGTGCTGCAGGACGCGACGGACACGGAGCGGAGCTACCTCAGCAAGCACCTGTCGGGCGATGCGTTCGACGTCCAGCCGGTGACCGACGACGCCGAGGCGATCAAGCGCACCCTGCGCAAGCTCGTGAAGCCGCATGGCCGTTTCCTCGACAAGGAAGGCGGGCTCGTGCGCTGGCATGCGCAGTTCTAGGCTTGCGCTTGCGCTCGCGCTCGTCGTCGCCGCGGCGGCGGCGATCCTCGCGCATGCGGCGAGCGCAGCGGACGGCATGCGCTGCCGCGCCGGCGGGCAGGCCGCGGCGACGAACGAGCTTCGCCGCGCCGTCGAGCGATCGCCGCTTTATCGCGTGCTCGCCGCCACGTCGCCCGTGGTTGGGTGCGAGGCCGAGCAGGCCGACACGCGCACGATCCTCGCTTATCGGTTCCGCGACGGCGCGTCATTGCGCGTCGAGCGCGATGCCGCGACCGAATCCACGCGCCAGGAGGCGCGCGTCGGCTCGACGTTTCGCGCGCGGCCGGTCGCCGTGCTGAAGCGTGCGGAGCGCGCGGCGTTCGGGGCCGGCGGATGCGGGATCGACTGGCGAGCGCCTGCAACGCAGGCACCGGGCGAGCCCCCGCAGGCGCGCGTCACCGTGTATCGCGGCGACGTCTGCAACTGCCAGGCGCGCGTCGGCCGCGACGAGCGCGGGCGCGTGCAGACGCTCGCGCTCGTGAGCGCCTGCTGAATCTGCGCGTCGCCGGAGGAGGAGCGGCATGGCTTCGAGCTTGACCGGCCTGCGCAGGACGCTCACCTGGAACGACTTCACGCGCAAGGACGACGTCTCGCGGCCGCAACCCGGCGATGTCGCCATGGTTGCGCAGACGCGGGCGGTCTTCGCCGTACAGGGCCTGTCGTCGGGACCGGTCGACGGCTCGCGTCCCACCGCCTACAAGCTCGCCGATCGCGTCAAGGTCGTCGTGCGGCTCAAGCGCGACGAGTGCTGGGTCGCGGCTTGGGTGGTCGCCGGCTCCACGTCCGGCCCCGAGCGACAGCGGCTGCTGAAGCACGAGCAGGGACATTACGACATCGTCGCGCTGCTCGCGCGCGACATGCTGGCCGAGATCACCGCGGTGGCGAAGAACCTGTACGCATCGGCGCAGGAACCCATCGACGACGCGAATGCGGTCATGGCCCGCTACGACCCGTACTACGATTCCGTGCAGGAGCTCTACGACGAGAAGACGAACCACGGCGACGTGCGCAACGAGCAGCAGCGATGGAACGGCTTCCTGCTGCGCGCCTTCGGCGGCATTGCGCTGCTCGACGTGCTGCACGACCTGCGCATCATGCAGTAGCGCCGGGAGCGGGCTCCGCGACCTCCTTTCCGGTCAGAAACGCGAACGCCTTCGCGACCATCGCCGTGCCGCTTCGTCGCGGCGCCTCCTCCTCGAGCGGCCATTCGAGCGCCAGGATCATCGGGATCCACGGCTCGTAATCGCGGGGCGCGTCTTCGTCGACCCTCCGGATCGCACGCGACACCCGTGCGGGCACGGGCACGCAGTGAATGTTCTCGGCGTTCGGCTGCGCGCAGTGGACGGCCGGCGTCGTCACCAGGTATTCGCGGCACGCGAGCGGCCGCTCCGCATGGATCGAGCACGCCTCGTCCTCCAGGAACGGGCACGCGATGCCCAGCGCGAAGTACGCGTTGCCGAGCGCTTCCGCATCGGCGGAAGGCACGCGCTCCGGATGGCGCAGCGCCGCGAGCAGGCCGGCGTCTTCGAGGCGCTGCCGGGCGGCCGCGAAGCGCGCGACGATCGTCGAGCGGCGTGGCTCGGGCAGGGACGCGACGAGCGCGCGAAGCGCTCGCACTTCGACCTCGGCGATCGGCACAAGCTGGCGGCAGCAGGCGCCGCACCCCTTGCGGCACGAGATCGCATGGCCTTTCCGTTGCGCGTCCTCGGCTGCGGCGGCGACGATGGCATCGGTGAGCGCCTGGAAGAGCGGCAGGATTTCGATCGCGCGCACCGGGCCGTCGGGAACGCCGAGCTCGAGCCGCAGCCTGCTGCCCGCGACCTTGAGGTCGACGGTCGCGGTGCGGATGGGTCGGGGCGGCGCGGATTCGTCGGGCATGCGCTGTCGGGTCGGATCACTCCGGCCGGGCGGAAGGCGTCGTGTTCATCGCATCGTCCAGCAGCGCCGGCCAACGCTCGACCCAGCAGCAGCGATGATCGAATTGCGGCAGCTCGACGATCGTCGCCTCCGGATGCCGCGTGAGAAAAGCGCGCGCGAGCGACGGCGGCACGTTCTCGTCGCGCTCCCCGACATAATGGACCTCGCGGATCCCGCGTGGCAACGACGGCTGCTTCGCGGGATTGAGCGAACCCGCCATGTACGAGTACCCGTGCAGCCTCGTCCAGTCGTCGGTGTCGAGATTGGCCGCGAGCGTGACGACCGCGACGGTCTCCGGCAAGTGCTCGGCCATCAGCCACGCGAGCGTGCCGCCGCCGCTGAAGCCGATCAGGATCACGCGCGGAAACGCGTGCGACGCGAGAAACGCCCGCAGCGCGGCGACCATGCTGGCGACGACCTCGGGCGCGTAGCGGTGGTGCGTCCAGAGCATCGCGTCGCAGCCGGCGTCGTGGACCACCTCGAAATAGCAGGGACGCCCGAGCAGCAGGCGCGGCCCGGTGTCGCGCGCCATCAGCGCGAGCGCCAGGGGAGCGCGCGGCGTCGGGTCCGTCGCCACATGGGTCGAATCGAGCCACGGCGTGCCGTCGTGCTCCACGTAGACATGCAGCACGTCGGTGCCAGCGTCGAGGCCGGCGACGAACGCGACGTGGCGAAAGCCGCTGCCGGGCAGGACGATGCGGGTGAAGCCGTCGTCGCGCGCCGCCTGCGCGTAGCGTTGCGCCGGGGCCGCGCATGCGGCCGCGAGCAACACCAGCGCGCACGCGGCGAAGACGCGCCGCACGGCGCAACGCGCGCGCGGCTCGGCTTTCTGCCGGCCTCCGCCGCGCGCGATCAGTCCCGGCGCAGGATCAGAATTCCTTGCGCAGCCCCGCCACGACACTGTAGTTCGTCGCGTTGTCGAGGCCGGCGGCGCCGCCGAATTGCACGAACCCCGACACGCCGTTCGCGAACGTGCCGCTCGCGCCGACGATGAACACGCCGTAGTCGCGCGTCGGCTCCGCGGTGGGAATGAAGAACTGCAGGTTCTGCGGGTCGTTGACGAATTTCGCCACGAGCGACGGATTGTCGTTCTTGAATTCGTGCACCCATTGCGCGGTGAAGTACGGCGTGAACACGCCGCTCGCCGTGTTGACGACGGTGGAGATCGTGCCTCCGAGCGCCGACTGCAGCGATTCGAGCGTGCGCTCGCCGACCGACAGCCCGAGCCCGGCGCCCGGCTCGCTCTCGCTGAACGACTTGTTCTTCACGTGGATGTAGCCCAGGCGCGCGAACGGGACGAGCGTGTAGCCGGTCATCTGGTAGTTGTAGCCGGTGCCTAGGGCGAGCGACCACTGCTCGCCGTCGGGGCTCGCCGTGGCCGAGCCGCTGATCGGCGCGATCGCCGGATTGTTCGAGGGGATGAAGATCGTCCGCGTCGTGTCGTAGCTCACGTTGCCATACGAAACGAAGCCGTCGACGTACCACGGACCGGACGTGTAGGTGCCGTAGCCCGAGAGCGACCACGTCTGCGCATCGACCTTGCCGAGCGAGTTGTCGAAGCGCGAATGGGTGTCCTCGTAGCTCACCGCCCCGCCGATGATGAAGGCGTCCGAGACCCGGTAATCGAGGCCGGCGAGGATGCTCCAGGCGTCGTAATCGTAGGCGTCCTGCAGTTCGGTCCGGTCGACGTTCCCCCAGTTGCCGGCGATCTTGACGAAGCCGCCGAGGCGCCCCCCGAACGCGGGATCGGCGCTGGCGGCGCCGCCCGTCGCGCCGTCGAGCGTCGAGCGGTTCCTGCTCGCGGCGGCCACCGCGGGCGCGTCGCTGCCGTTCATGCTCACCGAAAGCCCCCGTGCGCCGGCGCGCAGGTCGAACAGCCGTGCCGCGAGCAGGTTCATCCGCGACGTCGTCGTCGTGACGTCCTTCTGCGCGTTCATTTGCACCGGCGCGGACGCCTGCAGTCCCTTGCGCAGCTCCTCGTTGGAGATGCCGAGGTTGAACGGATTCGAAGGATCGATCTGCCCCTCGAGCACGCCAGAGGTGACGACCATCGCCGAGCACGAATTGGCGAGGCGCTGGAACTCGGTGCCGTTCGGATTGGCGTTCGACGCGATCGGCGGGCACACCACGTCGATCGCGTTCGCCACGGGCTGTTGCACGGCGGTCAGGCCGGGCAGCGACGGCAGCGGGGTATTGCTCTGGCGGGTCTGGCTCGTCGCATCCGCGGCGTGTGCGGCAGCGAAGATCGCGGCGGCAGCGAGCGGGGCGTAGGCGAGCGGCGTGTTTCGCAGTGTCCGGTTGTTCTTCATCGCGATTCGTCCCTGATCGTGGATGGCGGATAGCGTGCTTGTGACGCCCGCCCCGCAGCGGCGGTCGCCGCACGTAACGGGCGGCGGACGCAAGGGCGGGGATCGGGCGGGCGGCGCGCGAATGGGAACGCGCAACAGGTGTTTACAATGACATTGCCCGTCGGATAATGTCAATCGGGCCGCAGCCTGCGACGGCCGCGATGCGACGGCGGCGCAACAGGCTTCGGACGTCGGCCGCCCGCCGCCGGCGATCGGCGTTGCGCCACCGAGGATGGTCGGTACGAAGATGAACGCATTGCGAGGTCGCATCCGAGTCGATCGAGGTCGAAGCAGGATCGTGCGATGCTGCTTGGGACCCCTCCGCGCGGGCGCCTCGCGTGCGCGCCTGCTTCCGCTGTTGTTGCTGTCGCTTTGGGTCGGCGCCGCCGCGGCGCAGGACACGAAGGTCGCGGCCATCGACCAGGCGCGCATGGCGGACAAGCTCCTGACCGTCGACTGCCTGCTGCCCGGGCAGGTGCGCCAGCTCGGCACCGCGATGACGTACCTGACGCCGCGCCGGCCGGTCCGCACGAGCGCCGCCGACTGCGAGGTGCGGGGAGGCGAATACGTCGCCTACGACCGCGCCAACTACCAGACGGCGCTCAAGGTGTGGCAGCCGTCGGCCGACCAGGGCGACAAGGAAGCGCAGACGAACGTCGGCGAGATCTACGAGCGGGGCCTCGGCGGCAAGCCCGACTACGAGAAGGCGGCGTTCTGGTACAAGAAGGCGGCGGATCAGGGCTATTCCCGGGCGCTCATCAACCTCGGCTTCCTCTACGAAACCGGGCGCGGCGTGCCGAAGGATCCGGTCATGGCGCTTACGCTCTATCGGCGCGCGTCCGGCCTCACGGGCACGGTGAGCCTCGAGGCGTCGCCGTCGGCCGCGAGCCGCGAGGAGCTCGACAAGCTGCGCCGGGAGCTCGAAAGGACGCGCCAGGATCTCGACAAGGCCCGCCACGAGCTCGATCAGGAGCGGCTCAAGTCCGGCGCGGAAATCGAGCGACTCACGCAGCAGAAGATGGCAGCGGCCGCCGCCGGCAACGCCAGCGAGAGCAGCCGGCTCGAACAGCTGCTCAAGCAACGCGAGGAGGAGCTCGAGAAGCGGCGCCAGCAGGTCGCGAAGATCGAGCACTCGGCCGAGGAGGATCGCAAGCGCCTCGCCGAGCTCGAAGGCGAGGGCGCGGCGCTGCGCCGCGAGCTCGAGCAGGCGCGCGAGCAACTCGCCGCGCGCGAGCGCGAGATACGCGACCGGCAGAACGCCGCCGAGCTGCAGGAGCGCGAGCTCGAGACGACGAAGC
>JBLMWW010000248.1:0-7833 GCA_050257435.1 Rudaea sp. | reverse complement strand
CCGCGGCCGAAGGCGGGAAATGGTACATTACGCCGCCCTTTTTTCCATCGTCTCGGAGTGCGGATGCGTCGTCTCTGGCAGTGGGCGGCCGGTCTTCTCGCGCTGCTGATTGCCGTGTCCGCCGCCGCGGCCGATCCGGCGAAGGTCCTGCGCATCGCGTTTCCGGTTGCCGAAACCGGCTTCGACCCGGCGCGCGTCTCGGATCTCTACTCGAACATCGTCAACGAGGCGATCTTCGAGCGGCTGCTCACCTACGACTACCTGGCGCGACCGGCGAAGCTCGTGCCGATGACCGCGGAGTCGCTGCCCGAAGTCTCCGACGGTGGGCGCACGTACGTCCTGCACCTGAAGCGCGGCATCCACTTCGCGCCCGATCCCGCGTTCAAGGGCAAGCAGCGCGAGCTGACCGCCGAGGACTATGTCTACACGTTCAAGCGCTTCGCCGACCCTGCGATACGCGCGCCGTACGGATTCATGGTGCAGGGCAAGATCGTGGGCTTCGACGAGGCGATGGAGGCGGCGAAGAAATCCGGCAAATTCGACTACGACGCGACGATCCCGGGCATCGTCGCGCTCGACAAGTACACGATCCGCTTCAAGCTCACCGCCCCCGACTACCTGTTTCCCTACACGCTCGCGCACGTCGTGTTCGGCGCCGTCGCGCGCGAGGTGATCGAGGCGTACGCCAACGACACCCAGGCGCATCCGGTCGGCACCGGCCCGTACATGCTGAAGGAGTGGCGCCGCGCCGCGAAGATCGTGCTCGTGGCCAATCCCAACTATCGCGACGAGGCGTGGGACTTCCGGCCCGGGTCGGATGCCTGGGACCAAGGCGTCGTCGCCGCGATGAAGGGCAAGAAGATTCCGCAGATCGGCCGCGTCGAAATCTCGATCATCGAGGAGACGCAGTCGCGCTGGCTCGCGTTTCAGCGCAAGGAGCTCGACTACATGGCGGTGCCCTCGACGTTCGTCGACCAGGCGCTCGACGCTTCGAACAACCTGAAGCCCGAATGGGCGCGCCAGGGTGTGTCGCTCTTTCGCGCGGTGGACCCCAGCGTCGGCTACACGTTCTTCAATTTCCGCGATCCGCTCGTCGGCGGCTTCTCCAGGGAGAAGATCGCCCTTCGGCGCGCGATCATCATGGGGTTCGACCTCCCGGCGGAGATCCGCGTCATTGCCAAGAACCAGGCGATGCAGGCGCAGATGCCCATTCCCCCGGGCGTCGTCGGCCACGACCCCGATTACCGGAACATCAACCAGTACGATCCGGATCTCGCCAACAAGCTTCTCGACTACTTCGGCTACAAGAAGGGACCCGACGGCTACCGGACGCTGCCCGACGGCAAGCCGCTTACGCTGCGCCAGGCCACGGGCACGACGGCGATCGACCGCGAGCAAAGCGAGCTTTGGAAAAGGTCAATGGACGCGATCGGCATCCGCATCCGGTTCGAGCCCGGGAAGTTCGCCGATACGCTCAAGGCCGCCAAGGCATGTCATGTGATGATGTGGCAGGCCGCGTGGACCGCCGACTATCCCGACGGCGACAATTTCATGCAGCTTCTCTACGGCCCCAACACGGGCGAGAGCAACAACGGCTGCTACGAGTCCAAGGCGTACGACGCGATGTACGAGAAGTCGCTCACGCTGCCGCCCGATTCGGTCGAGCGCGATCACCTGTTCATCGACATGACCCGGCAGATGGAGGTCGACGGCGCCTGGAGCATCGACACGTTCCCGATCCGTAACCAGCTGATCCGCCCGTGGGTGAAGGGCTACAAGAAGCATCCGATCCTGCAGGCCGAGTTCGTGTATCTCGACATCGATCTCGACGGGTCGCCCAACCAATGACGCCGGCGGTCGCCGCGACCCTGGCATGGCCCGGCGCGCGCCTGGCCGCGGTCTTTCGTCGACTGCGTGACCTGACGGTCGCAGCGACGCTCGCCGCGCTCGTCGCGCTGCCTGCACAGGCCGCGGACCCGACGAAGGTCGTGCGTCAGGTGTTCCCGGCGGCCGAGACGGGATTCGACCCCGCCGCGGTGCAGGACCTCTATTCGGCGACGATCGAGCAGGCGGTGTTCGAGACGCTTTTGACCTACGACTATCTCGCGCGGCCGTCGAAGCTCGTGCCGCTCACCGCCGAGGCGCTGCCCGAGATCACCGACGACGGCAAGACCTATACGCTGCACGTCAGGAAGGGCATCTACTTCATCGACGACCCGGTGTTCAAGGGGAGCAGGCGCGAGCTCACGGCCGCGGACTACGCGTATTCGCTGAAGCGCCTGATCGACCCGAAGATCCGCTCGCCGTGGGCGTGGCTCGTCGAAGGCAAGATCGTGGGGCTCGACGAGCTCGCCGAGGCGGCGAAGAAAACCGGCAGGTTCGATTACGACGCGAAGGTGGCAGGGCTCGAGACGCCGGACCGCTACACGCTGCGCATCCGGCTCAGGCAAACGGACTACAACCTGTCGTACATCCTGGCGCACGAGCCGACCTCCGCCGTCGCGCGCGAGGTGATCGAGGCGTACGCCGACGAAGGCGGACGCGCGATGGCCAATCCCGTCGGCACGGGGGCGTACCGTCTCAAGCAGTGGGTGCGCAGCTCGAAGATCATCCTCGAGGCGAATCCCGGGTACCGCGGCTTCACGTGGGACTTCAAATCGTCCGACCCGGAGAACCAGCGGCTCATCTCCGAGATGAAGGGCAAGAAGATGCCGCAGGTCGGGCGCGTCGAGGTCAGCATCATCGAGGAGGACCAGGCGCGGCTCCTCGCGTTCCAGAGCGGCGAGCTCGACATCATGGATCTCGGCGGGCCGCTCGCGCCGAACGTCCTCGACGGCGGTAAGCTCAAGCCCGAGTTCGCGAAGAAGGGCATCAAGCTCTCGCGGATCATCGATCCGGCGATCGCCTATCACTACTGGAACCTGCAGGACCCGATCGTCGGCGGGCTGTCGAAGGAGAAGATCGCGCTGCGCCGCGCGATGGCGCTCGCCTACGACGTCGACGAGGAGGTGAGGGTCGTCCGCAACGGGCAGGCGATCGAAGCGCAATATCCCATCCCCCCGGGTGTCGTCGGCTACGATGCCGCGTACCGGTCGTCGATCAGGCACGACGTCGCGACGGCGAACAGGCTCCTCGACACCTTCGGCTACAAGAAGGGGCCCGACGGATGGCGCAACCTCCCGGACGGCAAGCCGTTCACGGTCCGCTACGCGTCGCGGCCCGACTCGCTCGGGCGGCAGCAGGACGAGCTGTGGAAGAAGGCGCTCGACGGCATCGGCATTCGCATGGAGGTGCAGAAGGACAAGTTCCCGGAGCTCCTTAAGCTCGAGCGCCAGTGCAAGCTGATGATGCGCACGGCCTCCTGGATCGCCGACTGGCCCGACGCCGAGAACTTCATGCAGCTCCTCTACGGCCCGAACACCGGCCAGAACAACAACGCGTGCGCGAAGATTCCCGAGTACGACAGGCTCTACGAGCAGTCGACCCGGCTGCCGCCGGGGCCTGCGCGGGACAAGCTCTATCACGACATGACGAAGATCATCGAGGCATACGCGCCGTGGCGCCTCGATGTGCTCACCTATCGCAACATGCTCGTGCAACCGCGGGTGCTCGGTTACCGCAAGCATCCGATCCTGCACAACGAATGGGCGTACATCGATATCGCGCCGAAGGGCGCCGGCGGAGCGCCGGCCGCCGGCGGCAAGGGACGGCCGGATTGAGCTCGAGCGAGCGGTTCGAGCGCGTTCCCGACCTCGGTCGGCGCGCACCGCGAATGACCGGGGTAGTGGAGCGAGCGCCTCGGACGCGTCGAGGCAGCGGGCGGCATGCGCTGCGTGCGACCGGGGTATTGGAGCGAGCGGTGCATGCCGTCCACCGCCGTACCGAATCGCTTGAGGCCGTGTGTGAAGGGCGCGTCATCCGCGCCGAGGAGTAGCGCATGAGTGCGTACATCGTCCGCCGCCTGTGGCAGATGCTCCCGACGATGCTCGGGGTCGTGCTGCTCGTGTTCTTCCTGTTCAACTGGGTCGGCGGCGATCCCGCGTACGTGCTCGCCGGCAAGATCAGCAACCAGGAGCAGATCGACAACATCCGGCGCCAGCTCGGCGTCGACCAGCCCTACTGGGTGCAGCTCGGCATTTTCCTGAAGCAGATCGTCACGGCGGATTTCGGCGCGAGCTGGAGCACGAACGAGCGCGTCTCGCACATCCTGCTGACGCGGCTCGGCCCGTCGCTGATGGTCGTCGTGCCGCTGATGCTGCTGTCGACGCTGATCTCGATCGCGCTCGCGCTCGCCGTCGCGTACGTGCGCGGCTCGCTCACCGACCGCCTGGTGATGATCGTATGCACCGTGGGGCTCTCGATCTCGATCCTCGTCTACATCATCGTGTTCCAGTACGTGTTCGCCTACAAGCTCGGCTGGTTCCCGGTGCAGGGCTGGGGCGACGGCTTCTTCGAGAACCTGTTCGTCTACGCTTCGCTGCCGATCCTGATCGGGCTCGCCGTCAGCATCGCGCCCGGCCTGCGGCTATACCGCACGTACGTCCTCGACGAGATCAACCAGGACTACGTGCGCACCGCGCGCGCGAAGGGCTTGTCGGAGAACCGGATCATGTGGATCCACGTGCTGCGCAATGCCTCGATCCCCATCATCACGACGCTGATGGCGGACCTGCCGGGACTGTTGCTCGGCTCGTTCCTGATCGAGCGCTTCTTCTCGATCCCCGGCATCGGACGCGAAGTGATCCTCGCCGTCGAGCGCTCCGACTTTCCCGTGATCAAGGCGATCACGGTCTACGTCGCGTTCGCGACGATTTTGACGAACCTGCTCGCGGACCTCGCCTACAAGGCCGTCGATCCGCGCGTGCAGCTCAAATAGGGAGGCGGCATGAGCATCTTCTGGATGAATCGTGCCCGCTACGGCGGCCGCGTCGCGCCAGTGGCCGGCGCGGGGGAGCGCTGACATGGCGACCGACATCGCCGCCCTGCAGGAGGGAGCGCGCCCGTCCGCACGCGTCGTTCCGCACCAGGTCTCGCCGGGGCTGTGGACGCTCGCGTGGCGACGTTTGCGCGCCGACCGCGTCGGCATGGTGTCACTCGCGATCGTGGCCGCGTTCATCGTCATGATGATCCTCTCGGCCACCGGGCTGATCGCGAGCGACTGGAATCGCGAAGTCGGCGTGAACTACGCGCCGCCGACGTTTCTCGGCGCCGAGGCTCCGGCGGCGCAACAAGCGGCCGCGCCGACGGCCGGGGGCGCCAAGCCGTCGAGCGAGTACAAGTCGCAGGTCGTCGACCCCATCGGCGACGTCCTCGAGCAGCTCCGCAGCGGTGCCGCGACTTCGACGCCGGAAGCGGGCGCGCCGCCGGCCGCTGCCGATGAGAAATCGATCGATCCGCTCGCCGACGTCATGGCCGATATCCGCGCGGGCAAGGGCGTGACCCCGGCGGCGAAGGCCGAGGAGCGGCGCGCGACGCTGCCCTTCGGCGGCGACAAGTGGGGGCGCGACGTGCTGAAGAAGACGATCAAGGGCTCGGAGACTTCGATCTTCGTCGGCCTCGCCTCCGCGGCGCTCGCGACGTTCCTCGGCACGTTCTTCGGCGCGGTCGCCGGCTACTACGGCAAGTGGGTCGACGATTTCTTCAACTGGTTCTACAGCGTCTTCAGCTCGATCCCCTACCTGCTGCTGATCCTCGCGGTCGCCGCCGTGCTGCAGCAGAAGGGCACGCTGACCATCATCCTGATCCTCGGCCTCACGGGCTGGACCGGGGTGTTCCGGCTGCTGCGTGCCGAATACCTGAAGCACAAGTCGCGCGAATACGTGCAGGCGGCCGACGCGATCGGCACGTCCAACCTGCGCCGGATGTTCGTGCACATCTTCCCGAACGTCTCGCACGTCGTGCTCGTGCAGCTGTCGATCCTCGTCGTGGCGTTCATCAAGTCCGAGGTGATCCTCTCGTTCCTCGGCTTCGGCGTGCCGGTCGACGTCGTCTCGTGGGGCTCGATGCTGAACGAGGCGCAGAACGAGCTGATCCTCGGCAAGTGGTGGCAGCTCGTCGCGGCGGGCACGGCGATGGCGATCCTGGTGACGGCGTTCTCGCTGTTCACCGACGCGCTGCGCGATGCGCTCGATCCGAAGCTCAAGGGACGCGCGGGGGTGTGATGAAGAGCAAAGGCCAGATCACGGGCGACCCGCTCGTCGCCGTCCGCGATCTTCGCGTGTCGTTCCGCCTCGATCGGCACACGACGTTCGAGGCGGTGAAGGGCATCTCGTTCGACATTCCGCGCGATGCCACGGTCGCGCTCGTCGGCGAGTCGGGCTCGGGCAAATCGGTGACCTCGCTCGCGATGCTCGGCCTGCTCCCCCAGGAGAACTCGATCGTCGACCCGTCGTCGGAAATCGTCTACGGCGGCCGCAACGTCCTCGCGCTGCCGCTCGGCGAGTTGCGCAAGCTGCGCGGCGCGGACATCTCGATGATCTTCCAGGAGCCGATGACGTCGCTCAATCCGGTGTTCAGCGTCGGCTGGCAGCTCGAGGAGGTGCTGCGCCTCCACATCGGGCTCGCGGGGCGCGCGGCGCGCAAGCGGTCGATCGAGCTCCTGCGCGAAGTCGGCATCCCCGAGCCGGAGCGGCGTATCGACGCCTACCCGTCGCAGCTTTCCGGCGGACAGCAGCAGCGCGTCATGATCGCCATGGCGATCGCTTGCGAGCCGAAGCTGCTGATCGCCGACGAGCCGACGACGGCGCTCGACGTCACGATCCAGAAGCAGATACTCGACCTGATCGCCGACCTGCAGAAGCGCCACCAGATGTCGGTGCTCTTCATCACGCACGACCTCGCCGTCGTCGGCGAGATCGCCGACTTCGTCGTCGTGATGCGCGACGGCGAGATCCGTGAGCAGGGCCCGGCGAAGGCCGTGTTCGAGACGCCGCAGGACACGTACACGAAGGCGCTGCTGCGCTGCCGCCCGCAGCTCGATCGGCGCCCGGCGCGGCTGCCCGTGATCGACGACTTCATGCACGGGACGGGACCGAAGCACATGGAGGAACGCAAGCGCGGCGTCAGGCCGGGCGACCCGATCGTCCTCGACGTGAAGAACCTCGGCAAGAGCTTCTATTCGCGCGAGGGGCTGTTCGGCAAGCGCGAGTTCAAGGCGGTGAAGAACGTCTCGTTCAAGCTGCCGAAGGGCAAGACGCTCGGCCTCGTCGGCGAGTCCGGCTCGGGCAAGACGACGGTCGGCCTCACGCTGATGCGCCTGCACGAGGCGACCGCCGGCGAGGCGATGTTCGAGGGCCGCGACCTGCTGTCGATGTCGCCGAAGGAGTTCATGGCGTACAAGCGGCGCATCCAGATCATCTTCCAGAACCCGTATGCGTCGCTCAACCCGCGCTTCACCGTCGGCCAGATCCTGGTCGAGCCGATGCAGATCCACGGCATCGGCGCCTCGACGCAGGCGCGCACCGACATGGCATTCGAGCTGCTGAACCGGGTCGGCCTCGCCGAGGTGTCGTTCTACAAGTACCCGCACGAGTTCTCGGGCGGCCAGCGGCAGCGGATCGCGATCGCGCGCTGCCTGACGCTGCGGCCCGACATCCTGATCTGCGACGAGTCGGTCTCCGCGCTCGACGTGTCGGTGCAGGCGCAGGTGCTGAATCTGTTGCAGGACCTGCAGGACGAATTCGGCCTCTCGTACATCTTCATCTCGCACGACCTCGCGGTCGTCAAGTACATCTCCGACGAGGTGATGGTGATGAACGAGGGCGAGATCGTCGAGATCGCGAATTCCGACGAGATCTACCGGCACCCCAAGATGCCGTATACGAAGCGGCTGCT
>JBLMWW010000247.1:0-4507 GCA_050257435.1 Rudaea sp. | reverse complement strand
CCGTATTCGCGCAGCACTTCGCGCGTATGCTCGCCGAGCATGGGCGCCGCCCGCGTGACCCGCGCGGGCGTTGCGGAGAAGTGCAGCGGACACCCGAGCGCGCGCGTGCGCCCCGCCTGCGGATGCGCGAGCTCGACGACCATGTCGCGCGCCCGCGTCTGCGGGTGCTCGAGCGCCTCGCCGATCGAGTGGACCGGACCGGCCGGCACGCCGGCCGCATCGAAGGCCTCGACCCACTCGGCCTTCGTGCGCGTGACGAGCACGGCATTCATCGCCTCGGTAAGGGCGGCGAGGTTCGCCATGCGCGCCGAGTTCGTCGCGAAGCGTGGATCGTCGCGCCATTCGGGATGGCCGAGGACCTCGGCGATGCGCTCCCAGTTCGCCTGGTTGGCGCCACCGATATTGATCCACCCGTCGCGCGCACGAAACGCCTGGTACGGCGCCGTCAGCAGATGCGCGGAGCCGAGGGGTCCTGGTGAGTCCCCCGTCGCGAAATAGATCGCGGCATGCCAATACGTCTGCTGCAGCGCCGCCTCCATGAGCGAGGTATCGACGATCTGCCCCTGCCCCGTCCTGAGCTTGTGGGCGAACGCCGCGGCGATGCCGGCGGCGGCCAGGATACCGGCGTTGATGTCCGCGACCGGGTTGCCGGTCTTGACCGGCGCGCGCCCCGGCTCCCCGGTGATCGACATCAGTCCCGCGAAGCCTTGCGCGATCAGGTCGAAACCGCCCTTGTCGGCGGCCGGCCCGGTGCGGCCATAGCCCGAGACCGCGCAGTAGATGAGGCCGGGATTGGCGGCGGACAGGACGTCGTAGCCGAGCCCGAGCTTCTCGAGCGTGCCCCGCCGGTAGTTCTCGGTCAGCACGTCCGCGTTGCGCACCATGCGCAACAGCACGTCGCGGCCCGCGGGGTGCTTCAGGTTCAGCGCCATGCCGCGCTTGTTGCGGTTCAGCATCATGAACGGCGCCGAGACGCCGTTCACGCGCGGCTCGCGGTAGCTCCGGGCATCGTCACCGCCGGGCAGCTTCTCCACCTTGATCACGTCGGCGCCCATGTCCGCGAGCAGCATGCCGCAGGTGGGACCCGCCATGATCTGCGCGAGCTCGAGCACGCGCATGCCCGCGAGCGGCCCGCGCGGCGTGTCCGCCGCAGGTGTCGTCGTGCCGGCCTGCGCCATCAACGTCCCTTGAAATCGGGCTTCTGCTTCGCGAGGAACGCGGCGTAGCCGATGCGGAAGTCGTCGGTGTCGAAGCAGTCGAAGCACTCGTCGGCTTCCTGCGCCGAGAGCGGCGCCGGATCGGCGAGCCGCCGCGCGAACTTCTTGTGCCAGCGCGCGACGAGCGGCGCGCCTTCGGCGATGCGCGCGGCGGTCGCCGCCGCCTCCGCCGTCACCTGCTCGTCGGGCACCACGCGCGTGACGAGGCCCTTCTCCTTAGCTTCCACCGCGTGGAAGATCCGGCCTTCGAGCAGGATTTCGAGCGCTACCGCGGGCCCGACGAGGCGCACGAGCGGCGCCATCTCGGGATACGCCATCACGAGGCCGAGGTTCTTGATCGGCGCGCCGAAGCGGCTCGACGTTCCGCAGATGCGCAGATCGCAAAGCGCCGCGATCTCCAGGCCGCCGCCCACGCAGATGCCGTGAATTTCGGCCACCATCGGAATCGGGCAGGCGGAAAGCCGGTGCGCGGTCGCGTGCATGACCGCGCCGTACGCGCGCGCCTGCACCTTGTTCGATCGCTCGCGCGCGAATTCTCCGATGTCGTTGCCCGGCGAAAACGCACGCTCGCCAGCGCCGCGCACGACGATGCAGCGCAGGCCGCGATCCGCCGACAACGCCTCGAACGCCTCGCCGAGGCGCTGCCACATCGCGCGCGTCAGCGCGTTGAGCTTCGCCGGACGGTTCAGCGTGACCGTCGCAACATGGCCTTCGCGCACAACGACGATCTCGTCGCCTTCCATGCCCTGTCCTATCGGTAGAAAAGCTCGACGAGGCCGAGCCCGGTCACCGGGACATAGGTCACGAGGAGCAGCACGGCGACGAGCACCGCGATGAACCAGACGTTGATGCGCGTCACCGCCCAGATCGACTCCTTGGCGATGGCGCTCGCGACCATCAAGACGCTCGCCACCGGTGGCGTCTGCTGGCCGATCCCGAGGTTGACGGTCACGATGAGCCCGAAATGGACCGGATCGATGCCCAGGGCCTTCACGAGCGGCATGACGACCGGCACGACGAGGATGATCGCCGCCGCGGAATGCAGGAACATGCCGAGCAGCAGGAACAGCACGTTGAGGAGCGCGAGCACGACCCACTTGTTCTGCGTCATGTGCGAGACGGCCTGCGCGAGGTGCTGCGGCGCCTGCACCTCGGTGAGATAGGTGCCGAGCAGCGCGCTCGTCGCGACGAGGAGCATCACCACCGCGGTCTGCACGCCGCCCTCGATGATCGCGCGGCGCAAATGCGCGAGGTCGAGCTCGCGATAGATGACGAGGCCGACGAACAGCGCGGCGGCGACGGCAAGCGCCGCGCCTTCGGTGGCGGTCACGATGCCCCCGAAGATGCCGCCCAGGATGATGAGCGGCAGCAGGAACGCCCACAGCGCCTCGCGTGCCGTCGACGCGACGCGACGCCACGAGAACGCCTCCTCGCGCGGCAGGTCGTAGCGGCGCGCGAACCAGTAGGCGACCGACATGAGGCCGATGCCGCCGATGATTCCGGGGACGATGCCGGCCACGAAAAGCTGCACGACCGACGTCTCCGCCATCACCGCGTAGAGGATCATCGGGATCGAAGGCGGGATGATGACCGCGAGCGTCGCCGCCGACGACATGACGGCCGCGGCGAGCGAGGCCGGATAGCCTTTCGCCTTCATGCCGGGGATCAGGATCGATCC
The DNA here is from genome assembly GCA_050257435.1 of Rudaea sp. Classification (GTDB taxonomy): domain Bacteria; phylum Pseudomonadota; class Gammaproteobacteria; order Burkholderiales; family Casimicrobiaceae; genus VBCG01. The sequence continues at coordinate 1,612 of JBLMWW010000247.1, read as the reverse complement.
GAGCGCCGCCACGTCGGCCACGGCGGATCCCGAGATCTCTGCGAAGAACAGCGATGCGCCGATCGACACGTGCGCGAGTCCCCCGCGAATCCAGCCGAACAGCGCCGAAGCAAATGCGATCAGCCGCCGCGAGATCCCCGACGCGTTCATGATGGAGCCGGCGAGGATGAATAGCGGAATCGCGAGCAGCGGAAAGTTCGTCGCACCGTTGTAGGCGACGATCGCGAGGTTGGGCAGGATGTCGACGCCGTGCGTCGCGACCATCGCGACGATCGCGACGATGCCGAGCGCCACGGCGATCGGCACGTTGACGAGCACGAGCGCGAGCACCGCCGCGAACAGCAGAAGCATGATCATGGCGTGCCGCCCTGCGGGTTCAGTGCAGTCCTTCGGACAGCGAGAGGCCCGACGGCTGCGGCGGCTCGCGGTCGCGGACGAGATCCGCGAGGTACAGGAGCTCAGCGACGACGATCAATGCCGAGGAAATGGGAATGACCGACTGGACGACGCTCATCGGTACCCACGGGAGACTGACGAGCGCGTCGGTGGCGAGCACGGGCATGATCGTCAGGCCGACGAAGCCGAGCAGCGCGAAGAAGCCGATGACGAGCAGCTCCGCGGCGATGTTGAAGACGCGGCGGTTGCGCCACGACATCGCTTCGACGAGCTCCGGGCAGCCGATGTGCGCCCGCTTCACCGACGCGAGCGCCGCACCGTAGAACGTGAGCCATGCGAGCAGCACCGACGCTATCTCGTCGTACCAGATGAGCGAGCGGCCGATCGCGCGGAACACGACGCCGAGCGTGACCTCGACGAAGAGGACGAGCATCAGCGCCGACACGACCCACTCCAGCATGCGACCGTAGCGGTCGCGGAAGATCGCGAGCGCGCCGGTCATCGGCGCGCGTCGGGAAACGGCGCCCTCCCCGTCATTGGCGGACCGCGTTCGCCTTGTCGATGGCTTCCTTGCCGCCGGGAACTTCCTTGCCGAACTCGTCGTAGACCGACTTGCTCGCCTTGACGAACGCGTCCTTGTCGACCTCGTTCACCTGCATGCCCGCGGCCTTGAGCTTGCCGAGCAGCTCCTCCTCGTCGTGCGCGGCCGTCTGGTACACGTACGCCTGCGTCTCCTTCGCCGTGTCCTCGAGCACCTTGCGCACGTCGGCAGGCAGGGACTCGAAGCGCTTCGTGCCGACGGTCACGTACGCGGGCGTGTAGACGTGGCCTGAGAGCGACAGGTACTTCTGCACCTCCTGCAGCTTGGCCGAGTAGATCTGCGTGAACGGGTTCTCCTGCCCGTCCATCACGCCGGTCTGCAGCGCGGTGAACAGCTCGGAGAACTTCATCGGGCTCGGGTTGGCGCCATACGCCTGGAACATCTTGACGCGCCACTTGCCCTCGGGAACGCGGAGCTTGATGCCCTGCAGGTCGGCCGGAACCTTGATCGGGTGCTTGTTGTTGGTGATGTGGCGCACGCCGTTTTCCCACACCGCCAGCACCTTGAGGCCCTTCTTCTCGATCGCGGGCTCGATCATCGGCCAGAAGACGGCCTTCTCGATGCGTTTCATGTGCTCGCGGTCCTTGACGAGGTACGGCATCTCGAAGACGCCGG
>JBLMWW010000246.1:0-4742 GCA_050257435.1 Rudaea sp. | reverse complement strand
CCGGTCGTTCGCTTCCGATTCTACCGCCCGAACGATGCCGCCATTGCGGCGATCGGACTTCGCCGCTGCCACGCTCTGTGATCAAGGTCACAGATTCCCGCGGCGGGAAATCCTATCCTTGTTGCCATGAGCCATTCATCCGAGCCGCTTCGAGCAGTGCTGCGTCCTCTCCGCACGCGCGCGATCGTCCTGCTGGCGGCGCTCCTGCTGCCCGTCGCCGGCTTCGCGCAGCCCGCGGCGGAACCGAGCGCACCCGTGCTCTATCGCGATATCGATCGCCTCGCCTCGGTCGAAGGCATCGTCGAGGCCGAGCGCCAGTCCACGCTCGCCGCCCAGGTGGCCGGGCGCGTGGTGGCGCGGCCGGTCAAGGCGGGCGACGTCGTCAAGGCGGGCCAGATCCTGGTGCAGATCGACCCGCGCAGCGCGACGCAGGCCGAAGCGGCGAGCCAGAGCCAGGTGCGCGAGGCGCAGGCCAATCTCGTCAACGCCAAGGCGAAATTCGAGCGAAGCAGGGAGCTCGCCAAGCAGAAGTTCATCAGCCAGGCGGCGCTCGACCAGGCGCAGGCGGAGTATCTCGCCGCGCAGGCGCAGGCGACGGCGGCGATCGCCAATGCCGGCGTGTCGACGACGACGAAGAGCTTCACGACGATCGCCGCACCGTACGACGGCGTCGTCGCCTCGACCGACGTCGAAGTCGGCGACATGGCCACGCCGGGTCGGCCACTCGTCACCGTGTTCGACCCGCACGCGCTGCGCGTGACGGCAACGCTGCCGCAAGCCGTGCTGGCTCGTGCCGACCTGGCGGCGCCGGTCCGGATCGACATTCCCTCGCTTCGTCGCACGCTCGCGGCGCGCCGGGTGACCGTGATCCCGGTGGCCGACGTGCGCACGCATACCACGCAGGTGCGCCTCGACCTTCCCGAGACGGTCGGCGTCATGCCCGGCCAATACGCACGTGCGTCGATCGTCACGGGCCACGCCAAGGCGCTGACGATCCCCGAATCGGCGGTGCTTCGGCGCAGCGAGGTGACGGCCGTCTACGTGCTCGATGCGCGCGGCAGCGCGCAGCTTCGCCAGGTGCGCCTGGGCGAGCCGGTGGGCGACGACCAGATCGAAGTGCTCGCAGGGCTCAACGCCGGCGAGCGCGTCGCCCTCCAGCCGGTGCGCGCAGGCATCGAGGCGAGCTCGCCCGACAGCCCGCGGTCGTGATACCCCGCGACACCGCCGGGTCGCCCGCGTTGGACGCCCGGCGCGCCGATTCCCGCTCCCGCTGACGCCATGGGCATCTCCGGACGGATCGCCCGCTTCTTTCTCGATTCGCGGCTCACGCCGCTGGTCGCGCTGCTTGCGCTCCTGCTCGGCCTGTTCGCGGTCCTCGTCACGCCGCGCGAGGAGGAGCCGCAGATCGACGTGACGATGGCGAACGTCATCGTGCCGTTTCCCGGCGCGTCGGCGACGGACGTGGAAACGCTGGTGGCGACGCCGGCCGAGCAGGTGATCGCGCAGATTCCCGGCCTCGAGCACGTGTACTCGGTATCGAAGCCCGGGGTCGCCATCGTCACGGCGCAGTTCAAGGTCGGCGTGCCGCGCATCGACGCGCTCGTCAAGCTCTACGACACAATCCTGTCGAATCGCGACTGGCTGCCGGCGCAGCTCGGCGTCGGCGAACCGCTCTTGAAGCCCAAGGGGATCGACGACGTGCCCATCGTCACCCTGACGCTGTGGACGGCGGATCGGGCGCGCGGCGCGTACGACGTCGAGCGCGTCGCGCACGCGATCGAGGTCGAGCTGAAGCGCGTGCCGGGGACGCGCGAAGTGACGACGGTGGGCGGCCCGGGCCGCGTCGTTCGCGTGCTGCTCGATCCTGAGCGGCTGTCAGCGTTCGGACTGTCGGTCGCCGACCTGCGCCGGATGCTGGTCGGCGCCAATACGGCCTCGCCCTCGGGAACGCTCAATGTCGAGAACCGCGCGATCGACGTCGAGACCGGGCAGTTCTTCGCGAACGTCAAGGACGTCAGCACGCTCGTCGTCGGCACGGCCAACGGCAATCCGGTGTACCTGTCCGACGTCGCCAACGTCGTCGACGGTCCCCCGCAACCTGCGCATTACGTATGGCTCGGCACGGGCCCCGGCGCCGGGGCGAAGGGCATCGCCGCGAGCGGCGAATTTCCCGCGGTGACCGTGACGGTGACCAAGAAGCCGGGGGAGAACGCAGTCGACGTCGCGAACCGCGTCGTCGCGCGCATCGGCGAGTTGAGGAACGCCGTGATCCCGGCCGGCATCGAGACGACGGTCACGCGCAACTACGGCGAAACCGCGAACGACAAGGCGGTGAAGCTCATCCAGAAGCTCGTTTTCGCGACGCTGTCCGTCGTGGCGCTGGTGTTCGTGACACTCGGCCGCCGCGAGTCGGTCATCGTCGGCGCCGCCGTCATCCTGACGCTCGCCGCGACGCTCTTCGCGTCGTGGGCGTGGGGCTTCACGCTGAACCGCGTGTCGCTCTTCGCGCTCATCTTCTCGATCGGCATCCTGGTCGACGACGCGATCGTCGTCGTCGAGAACATCCATCGCCATCGCGCACTCGAGCCCGACGCGCCGCTGCTCTCGCTGATACCGCGCGCCGTCGACGAGGTCGGCGGCCCGACGATCCTCGCCACGCTGACGGTCATCGCCGCGCTCCTGCCGATGGCGTTCGTCACGGGACTGATGGGTCCGTACATGAGCCCCATCCCGATCAACGCGAGCATGGGGATGCTGATCTCGCTTGCGATCGCGTTCATCGTGACGCCGTGGCTCGCGCTGAAGCTCGCCGCGCGCACCGCGGGCGTGCACGGTTCCTCGCGGCTCGACCAGGTGCTCGCGCGCACGTTCTCGCGGCTGCTCGCGCCCTTTCTCGACACGCGCAACGGCAAGCGCAACCGGCGCTGGCTGTGGGTCGGTATCGTCGGCGCGATCGCCGTCTCGATGTCGCTTGCCGTGTTGCAGTGGGTCGTGCTGAAGATGCTGCCCTTCGACAACAAGTCGGAGTTCCAGGTCATTGTCGACATGCCGGCGGGCACGCCGGTCGAGGCCACGGCGGGCGTGCTGCACGCGATGGGTGAGTACCTCGCGACGGTGCCCGAAGTGACCGACTACGAGGGCTATGCGGGCACGGCCGCGCCGATCAACTTCAACGGCCTGGTACGGCAGTACTACCTGCGGCAGGAACCGGAAAACGGCGATCTGCAGGTGAACCTCGTCGACAAGCACGTCCGCGACCGCCAAAGCCACGAGATCGCCAACGCCGTGCGCCCCGAGCTCGAGCGCATCGCCGCGCAGCACGGCGCGAAGGTCAAGGTCGTCGAGGTGCCCCCCGGACCGCCGGTGCTCTCGCCGATCGTGGCGGAGGTCTACGGGCCGGACGAAACCGGCCGCCACGCGGTCGCGAAGCGCGTGCGCGCCGAGCTCGCGCGGCGCCCCGAGATCGTGGGCCTCGACGATTCGATCGAGGACAGCGCGCCGAAGGTCGTCGTGAACATCGACCAGGTGCGCGCCGCGTCGCTGGGCATTTCGCCGGCCGACGTCGTCGAGGCGATGCGCGTCGCCCTCGACGGCGAGGACGTGACGATGCTGCGCGAGAAACAGGCGAAGTACGGCGTCCCCGTGCGCCTGACGCTGCCCGCCGAGCGCCAATCGCGAATCGATGGTTTGCTGAACCTCCGGGTGCGTTCGGCGAGCGGCGCGCTCGTCCCGCTTTCGGAAGTCGTCAAGACGCGCACGGTCGAGCGCGAGCGGACGATCTACCACAAGGACCTGCTGCCGGTTTCCTACGTGATCGCCGACGTCGCGGGCAGGATCGACAGCCCTCTCTACGGCATGTTCGGCGCGCGGAGCGGCATCGCGGACGCGGCGCTGCCCGAAGGCGGCCGGCTCGGCGAGTACTTCATCCGGCAGCCGTCCGACCCGTACCGGCAGTACGCCGTGAAGTGGGACGGCGAGTGGCAGATCACCTACGAGACCTTCCGCGACATGGGGATCGCCTACGCGGTCGGCCTGCTCCTGATCTACCTCCTCGTCGTCGCGCAGTTCGGCTCGTACCTGACGCCGCTCGTCATCATGGCGCCCATTCCGCTCACGATCATCGGCGTGATGCCGGGCCATGCGCTCTTGCACGCGCAGTTCACCGCGACGTCGATGATCGGCATGATCGCGCTCGCCGGGATCATCGTCCGCAACTCGATCCTGCTGGTCGACTTCATCAACCTGCAGCTCGCGCGCGGGGTGCCGTTCGCCGAAGCCGTCGTGCATTCCGCCTCGGCGCGCGCGAAGCCGATCGCGCTCACCGGACTGGCGGCGATGCTCGGCGCGCTGTTCATCCTCGACGACCCGATCTTCAACGGCCTCGCGATCGCGCTCATCTTCGGCATTCTCGTGTCGACGCTGCTCACGCTCGTCGTCATTCCCGTTCTGTACTACGCCGTCAACCGGAAGCGCTTCGCGGCGGCGGCGCCCTCGACCTCAAAGGAGACCCTGCATGGACACTAACCGCGTGATTCGAATCTTCGCCGGCACCTTCGTTCTGCTGTCGCTCGCCCTCGGCGCGCCGGAGAGCCCCCTCTTCGTGAGCGCGAACTGGCTGTGGTTCACCGCGTTCGTCGGCGCGAACCTGCTCCAGAGCGGCTTCACCCGCCTTTGCCCGCTCGAGAAGATCCTCGTTCGCCTGGGCGTGCGCGAGTCCTCGCCCGGGCTCGCTTGCGGCGCGG
>JBLMWW010000245.1:0-10312 GCA_050257435.1 Rudaea sp. | reverse complement strand
CCTCCCCACCGTACTTCTTCGACAGCACCAGCGTCATCGCCGCCGTCAGCGTCGTCTTCCCATGATCCACGTGCCCGATCGTCCCCACGTTCACGTGCGGCTTCGTCCGCTCGAACTTGCTCTTCGCCATATCCGTTCCTTCGGCCGAAAGTAAAAACCTACTTTCGGCCGGTTGAGTTACCCGTGAATCGCGGGCGAAGCCCGACGATTCACGGCGACAAGGTCACAACGCGCGGCGGCTCCTCGCGAAACCTGCGTTCATCCTACGTCTTCTTGTTGATGACCGCCTCGGCGACGTTCTTCGGCGCCTCGGTGTAGTGCTTGAACTCCATCGTGTACGTCGCGCGCCCCTGCGACAGCGAGCGCAGCGTCGTCGAATACCCGAACATCTCCGCGAGCGGCACCTCGGCCTTGATCACCTTGCCGGTCGGGTTGTCCTCCATGCCCTGCACGATGCCGCGCCGCGAGGAGAGGTCGCCCATCACGTTGCCCATGAACTCCTCGGGCGTCTCGACCTCGACCGCCATCATCGGCTCGAGCAGCGCCGGCGACGCCTTCTTCATCCCGTCCTTGAACGCGATCGACGCGGCCATCTTGAACGCGTTCTCGTTCGAGTCCACATCGTGGTAGCTGCCGTCGAACAGCGTCACCTTCACGTCCACGACGGGGAAGCCCGCGAGCACGCCGTTCGGCAGCGTCTCCTTCAAACCCTTGTCGACCGCGGGGATGTACTCGCGCGGCACCGTGCCGCCCTTGATCGCGTCGACGAACTCGTAGCCCTTGCCCTGCTCGTTGGGCTCCAGCTTGATCCAGACGTGGCCGTACTGGCCGCGGCCGCCGGACTGCTTGATGAACTTGCCTTCGACTTCGACCGGCTTGCGGATCGCCTCGCGATACGCGACCTCCGGCGCGCCGACGTTCGCCTCGACGCCGAACTCGCGCTTCATGCGGTCGACGAGGATCTCGAGGTGCAACTCGCCCATGCCGGAGATGATCGTCTGGCCCGACTCCTCGTCGGTGCGCACGCGAAACGACGGATCTTCCTGCGCGAGACGATTGAGCGCGATGCCCATCTTCTCCTGGTCCGCCTTCGTCTTCGGCTCGACGGCGACGTGGATCACCGGCTCGGGGAAGACCATCTTCTCGAGCGTGATGACCTTGTTCGGGTCGCACAGCGTGTCGCCGGTGGTCGCCTCCCGCAGGCCCACCGCGGCGGCGATGTCGCCCGCGCGCACTTCCTTGATGTCCTTGCGCTCGTTCGCGTGCATCTGCAGGATGCGGCCGAGACGCTCCTTCTTGCCCTTGACCGGGTTGTAGACGGTGTCGCCGGAATTGACGACGCCCGAATACACGCGGAAGAACACGAGCTGGCCCACGAACGGGTCGGTCATGATCTTGAACGCCAGGCCCGCGAACGGCTCGTCGTCGGATGCCTTGCGCTCGCCTTCCTGCCCGTTCTCGAGCTCGCCCTTCACCGGCGGGATGTCGGTCGGCGCGGGCAGGTAGTCGATCACCGCGTCGAGCATCGCCTGCACGCCCTTGTTCTTGAACGCGGAGCCGCAGAGCATCGGCACGATTTCCCCGGCGATCGTCCGCGCACGCAGGCTCTGCTTGATCTCCTCGACCGACAGGTCGCCGGACTCGAGGTACTTGTTCATCACCTTCTCGTTCGCCTCGGCGGCGCTCTCGAGCATCTTCTCGCGCCACTCCTTGGCGATGTCGGCGAGCTCGGGCGGGACCTCGCGCATGTCGTATTTCATGCCCTGCGTCGAGTCGTTCCAGTAGATCGCCTTCATCTTGACCAGGTCGACGACGCCTTCGAACTTGTCCTCGGCGCCAATAGGCACCTGGATCGGCACGGGGTTCGCCTTGAGGCGCGTCCTCATCTGGTCGTAGACCTTGAAGAAGTTCGCGCCGACGCGGTCCATCTTGTTGACGAACGCGAGCCGCGGCACCTTGTACTTGTTCGCCTGGCGCCACACGGTCTCGGACTGCGGCTGCACGCCCCCGACCGAGTCGTAAACCATGCACGCGCCATCGAGGACGCGCATCGAGCGCTCGACCTCGATCGTGAAATCGACGTGTCCCGGCGTGTCGATGATGTTGATCCGGTGCTCGGGATAGCTGCCGTCCATCCCCTTCCAGAAGCAGGTGGTCGCGGCCGACGTGATCGTGATGCCGCGCTCGCGCTCCTGCTCCATCCAGTCCATGACGGCCGCGCCGTCGTGCACCTCGCCCATCTTGTGCGAGACGCCGGTGTAGAAAAGGATGCGTTCGGTGGTCGTGGTCTTGCCGGCATCAATGTGCGCACTGATGCCGATGTTCCGATACCGGTCGATGGGAGTGACTCTTGGCATGACTGCAAAACCTACGCAAAACCCCGAGAGGCGATCCTGGCGAAACGTGACAAAGACCCGAGAGGCGATCCTCAAGCAAAACCTGAAAAAGACCCGAGAGGCGATCCTCACGGGCAGCGGCAAAACCCCGCTGCCCGAAAATTCGAAACTAAAACCGGAAATGCGAGAAAGCCTTGTTGGCCTCCGCCATCCGGTGCACTTCCTCGCGCTTCTTGACGGCGCCGCCGCGGCCTTCCGAGGCGTCGATCAGCTCCGCCGCGAGCCGCTGGCCCATCGACTTCTCGCCGCGCTTGCGCGCGGCCTCCCGCAGCCACCGCATGGCGAGCGCCATGCGCCGCACGGGACGCACCTCGACCGGAACCTGGAAGTTCGCGCCGCCCACGCGCCGGCTCTTCACCTCGACCATCGGCCGCGAGTTGGCGAGCGCCTGGTTGAACACCTCGAGCGGATCCTTGCCGCCGCGCTTGCCGATCTGGTCGAACGCGCCGTAGATGATCCGCTCGGCCACCGACTTCTTGCCGCTCGTCATCAGCACGTTGATGAACTTCGCGACGTCGATGTTCGAGTACTTCGGGTCCGGCAGGATCTCGCGCTTCGGGACTTCTCTACGTCGTGGCATCGCTGACTCCGTTCGGCGAAAAGTGAAACCCTGCTTTTCGCCGGTTGTAGCTACCGCCGGATCGCGGGCGAAGCCCGTCGATTCGGCGCGACAGATTCTAGGACTTCGGCTTCTTCGCGCCGTACTTCGACCGCGCCTGCTTGCGGTCCTTGACGCCGGCCGTGTCGAGCGCGCCGCGCACCATGTGGTAACGGACGCCGGGCAGGTCCTTCACCCGCCCGCCGCGAATCAGCACGACGGAGTGCTCCTGCAGGTTGTGGCCCTCGCCGCCGATGTAGCTGATCACCTCGAAGCCGTTCGTGAGGCGAACCTTGGCGACCTTGCGCAAAGCGGAGTTCGGCTTCTTCGGCGTCGTCGTGTAGACCCGGGTGCACACGCCGCGCTTCTGCGGGCTTTGCTGCAGCGCCGGAACCTTGCTTTTCGACACGGGGGGCTGGCGGCCCTTCCGCACGAGCTGATTGATGGTTGGCATCTAAAAAGTATCCGCTCTGGTTTTCCTGAGTGTGCGATTCGCGCGAGCCTTCGCCCGCGCGAACCGCATGGCTCATATCGCCTGAAATCAAAAGTGGCCCAAGCATCCCGCCTCGCGTCCGTACTCGGCGAGGCGCCGGCTTAGGCCACCTTTTGCGTCTCGATCCGCCGCGCGTGACGCGGGTGGGCCAGACGCTGTCCTTCGGCTGTCAAAACCCCGGCCAACCGGAGGGCGAAAAGACCGCGATTATAGGCCGATCGGGCGCGCCTAGTCAACGAAACGGCAACCTACCGCGCACGTGCGCGCGGCGGTCGAATTCGGGCCGGCGATCCGTGCGCTGGAAAGTGCTAACGTTGCCGTCGCCGCGCGCGCACTGCGGCCACCGGCGATGGCTGATCTCCAGACCCCTTTCGACGCGGGCATCGTCATGGGTACGGTCGTCCGCGACACGTTCCCGCAGGCGCTGCGCTCGGTCTACGCGCAGGCGTTCGCCGGCCGCATCCAGGTGCTGGTCGGCGTCGATCGCTGGGTCGGCGACCGAACGATGCTCGAGCAGCTGGCCGCGCAAGCACCCTCTCACGTCGCCGTCACCGTGCTCGACCTCGGCTATTCGACCTCGGAGCGCCACGGCGGCCTCTACCCGAGCCATTACGGCGGCGCGCTCAAGACGATACTGAGCTACGCCGCGAACAGCCGCCACGTCTTCTATCTCGACGACGACAACTGGTACGCGCCCGAACACGTGGCGACGATGCTCGCGGCGGTCAAGGGCAAGGGGTGGGCGTTCTCGCTGCGCCATTTCGTCGAGGCCGGAAGCGGCGCGCTGCTCTGCCCGGACACCTGGGAGTCGCTGGGCCCCGGCCGCGGCGTGTACGCGCAGGCGCAGGGCGGATTCGTCGACACGAATTGCTTCTGCATCGACACGCGCGTGTGCAACGACGTCTTTCCCGAATGGGCGATGACACGCTTTGCCGGCGGCACGGGCGGCGACCGCCAGGTGCTCGCCAAGCTCCGCGGGCGCCTCTACGGGACCAACGACGCGCACACGGTCTTCTATCGCACGCGCCTCGTCGGCCTGCACCCGTATCTCCTCTGGCGCTTCAAGCGTGCCGGGGTGGACCTCGCCGCGCACATGCCCCCACAGGCCATCCCGGGCGAGGACGTCTGGCGCCAGTGCGCCGAGCACGATCGCGTCCCACCGACCGGGGGCCCTGCGCGGCAGATTCCACGATGAACGACTTCGTCCGGCCCCTTCCCAAGCCGGCGACCGCCGGCGCCGTCGCCGAGCGTATCGCCGCGGCCCTCGTCATCGGCAATCCTGACCGACCCATCGATGCAATCGGTGCACTTTCCGCAACCGCCCCGGGCGCGCTCGCATTTTGCGACGACGCCTCGGGCGCCGCGCTGCTGCACGCGCGCGCGGCGGTCGTCATCGTCGCGGCGGGAATCACGCCGACGCCGCGCGACGACCAGACGTTCGTCGCGGTCGACGACGTTCGCGCCGCCTTCATCGACACGGTCGCGTTCCTGCTGCCGGGCTGCGAGCGGCCCGATGACCCGCTCCCCGGGATCGATCCGCGGGCAACCGTGGATGCGACCGCGCAGGTGTCGCCGCTCGCCGCCATCGCCGCCGGCGTCAGCGTCGGCGCACGCACGCGGATCGGGCCGGGTGCCGTCGTCTATGGCGACACGGATATCGGCGCCGAGTGCGTCGTCGGCGCCGGCACGGTGATCGGCTGGGTCGGCCTCGCCTACCACGACGCGCGCGACGGGCGGCGCCGCTTCTTCCCGCATCTCGCCGGCGTGCGCATCGGCGATCGGGTCGACGTGGGGGCGCAGGCGTGCATCTGCCGCGGCATGCTGTCGCACACGAGCATCGGCGACGACGTGAAGATCGGCAGCCTGGTCTACGTAAGCCACGGCGTCGTCGTCGAGCCCCGCGCCTGGCTGTCGGCGGGAACGGCGATTGCTGGACATGCGAGGATCGCCATGAACGGGCTGCTCGGCATCGGCAGCGTCGTCGTCGACAACGTCTGTCTGAACGCCGGTGTGCGCGTCGGGGCGGGAAGCGTCGTGACGAAAAGCGCGCCGGCCGGTCAGAAGCTATACGGCGTCCCGGCACATCCGGTGCCGGCGATGCGAGGCTTCGGGCCTACGCCGCGAGACTGACGCCGCCCTCGGCGGCACCCGGGCTTCGTCGCGTGGGCCGGACGCGGCGCGAAGCTGCGATGCAGCCGACGTGGCCACCACCCGAATGGAGGGACCCATGGTAATGGCGCAATCTTCGACGACGGGCACGGACGTGCGGACACATAGCAGGGGATGGTGCATCTTCTGGGGCATCCTGCTGATCGTGACGGGAATACTGGCGCTGCTGATGCCGGAGATCGCGGCGCTCGCGACCGTGCTGACGCTCGCCTGGCTGCTCACGTTCGCGGGAATCGTCGAGATCGTCCACGCGTTCCAGACGCGCCGGCGCACGGGCTTCGGCTGGAAGCTGGTGGCAGGAATCATCACGCTGCTCCTCGGACTCGGCATCCTGTTCTTTCCGGTCGCCGGCATCGCCACGCTCGCGCTGTGGATCGGCGCCCTGATCTTCGCGAGCGGCATCGTGCGGTTGATCCTCGCGTTCCGGGTGAGACCCGCGAAGGGCTGGGGATGGGTGCTCTTCGACGGCATCCTGTCGATCGTTGTCGGCGGGCTGATCGCGTGGGGCTGGCCGGCGAGCTCGATTCCGTTCATCGGGCTCCTCGCCGGCTTCTGGCTGCTTTTCTCGGGCATCTGGCGCATCACGCTCGACGGCCGCAGCGTGCACGACCTGGGCCGCCCGCTGTCGCCTGCCGCCTGAGACGCGCGTAACGTCGTTGCCGTGGCGCAACACGCGCATGTGCTACAACGATCGCTCGAACCATAGGAGGATGGGCCCGATGTCCACTGCGATTCGCTCCGCGATCTGCGGCCTGTGCGCGCTGGCCGCCACGACGGCGTTCGCGCAATACAAGGATGCGCCGGACCAGGCGGCGCGCAAGCTCAACCCCTACGTGTACATGCGCGACGGTGCCGGCGACAAGGTGTTCCTCGAATCGCAGTTCTGGCGCAACGATCCGGCTTACGATCAAAGGGCGCTGACCCGTCTTTCCGAAGTGATGAGCGCCCTCGAAAAGCGCGGGTTCAAGGGCGACCCGAATGCCGCGCAGGGCTGGGACAAGCCGGAGAAGGTCGTCCGCTGCCGGATCAACATGGAAGTCGTGAACAAGCGCTGGCGCGGCAAGACCGGCGCGGTGGTCGACTGCGAGAACACCGGCATCTCCGAAGCGGAAGTGCAGAATTCTGAGGACGCGAAGCACGTGTCGAAGATCCTCGAGGCGTTCGACCGCCTGTTCAAGCTCGCGAAGGAGAAGCAGGGCAAGTAGCAGCGTCCGGTCGTCGAGGCGCGAGACGCAGGCCCGACGGGCAACTGCGCAACCGCCAACGCGGGAAAGCATCCCGGGCTCGACGGGTATTTGCTCCGCGGAACGGATCCGGTTGAACGACGCCCGGTCAGAGCGCGATGCCGCTGCCGGCACCCGCGAGCGCGGCGACGCCGAGCAGCGCGAAGATCGCCGCGGCGATCGCATGCACGAGCCGGATCGGCAGCCTCCGTGCGAGGCGCTTGCCTACGAGCACCGCGGGCACGTTGGCGATCATCATCCCGAGCGTCGTGCCGCCCACGACCGTCGCGAACGCGTGGTAGCGCGCCGCGAGAGCGACCGTGGCGATCTGCGTCTTGTCGCCCATCTCGGCGAGGAAAAATGCGATCACCGTCGCGCCGAAGACGCCGATGCGCGGCAGCCGCGTATCGCTTTCGTCGAGGCGATCCGGAACGAGCGTCCAGAGCGCCATGCCGATGAACGAGAAGCCGAGCAGGTAGCGCAGCGCCGTCGGCCCGACCACGGCCGTGAGCCACGCACCGATCGCGCCGGCAAGCGTGTGATTCGCGAGGGTCGCCACGAGGATGCCGAGGATGATCGGCCGCGGCCTTCGAAACCGCGCGGCGAGCACGAAGGCGAGCAGTTGCGTCTTGTCGCCGATCTCGGCAAGCGCCACGACGCCGGTGGAAACGAGGAAAGCCTGCAATCACGAGACTCCCGGCCGGTGCGGACGCATGACCCCGCCGCTTCTCCGGCCGAACGCGAAGGCGGCGTGGTCAAAGGTCTCGCCAGGCCGGGAAACCGCTTGCGCCATGGCCGGACGGCCAAGCGTGTTGACGCAAGCCCCTTCGGGGGAAGGGCGGCTACTCCCCAGTGACGGGCGCGATTATACGGCACATACTCGCCATCGCATGACGCCGATCCTCTCGCGGAACGTGCGCCTATTGCAGCGCGCGTTTCCATTCGCGGCCTGGCTCCCGCGCATCGACCGCCACGGGCTGCGCCACGACGTCGTCGCCGGCGTCACCGTCGCGCTCGTCGCGATCCCGCAGTCGCTCGCGTACGCGCAACTCGCAGGTGTCCCCGCCTACTACGGCCTCTACGCCGCGTTCCTGCCGGCGATCGTCGGCGCGCTGTGGGGATCGTCGCCGCAGCTTTCCACGGGGCCCGTCGCCATGACGTCGCTCCTCACCGCGGCGTCGCTCATGCCGCTGGCGCGCGTCGGCAGCGACGCGTTCGTGCACGGCGCAGTCGTGCTCGCGCTGCTGTCGGGGCTGTTCCAGATCGCCTTCGGCGCGCTGCGCCTCGGGCTGCTGCTCAACCTGCTCTCGCAGCCCGTGCTCGTCGGCTTCATCAACGCCGCGGCGATCATCATCAGCCTCTCGCAGCTGCCCGGGCTGATCGGCGTATCGGCGCGGCAAAGCGAGCACTTCCTCGTCGATACCTGGCACGTTCTGCTCAATCTCGACTTGATGCACGAGCTGTCGCTCGCATTCGGCCTCGCCGCGCTCGTGCTGCTGGTCGCCTTTCGACGGTTCGCACCCAGGCTGCCCGGCGTCCTCATCACCGTTGCCGCGCTCACCGTCGCGAGCTGGTGGATCGCCTACGCGGACAAGGGCGGCCGCGTCGTCGGCGCAATCCCCGCGACGCTGCCCGGCTTCGCGCTGCCGCGCATGGAGTGGAGCACCACGATCGAGCTCATTCCGGCCGCCTTCGTGATCGCGCTCATCAGCTTCATGGAGGCGATGTCGAGCTGCAAGGTCGCCGCCATGAAGACGAAGCAGGCGTGGAACGGCAACCAGGAGCTCGTGGGACAGGGATTGGCGAAGGTCGTCGGGGCGCTGAACGGCACGTTCCCGGTGAGCGGGTCGTTCTCGCGCTCGGCGTTGAACCTCGCTGCCGGTGCGCGCACGGGGCTCTCGTCGGTGGTCGCCGCCCTCCTCGTCGCGGCGACGGCGCTCTTCCTCGGCTCGCTCCTGTTCCATCTGCCGAAGCCCGTGCTCGCAGCGATCATCGTGCTCGCCGTCTTCAACCTGCTCAACTTCGCGGCGATCCGCCGCGCGTGGCTCGCGAGCCGCGCCGATGCCGCGGCGGCGATCATCACGTTCGTCACGACGTTGCTGTTCGCGCCGAACATCCAGAACGGCATCGTCACCGGCATCCTCGTGTCGCTCGCGCTGTCGCTCTACCGGCGCATGCGCCCGCGCGCCGTCGAAGTCGCCCTGCATCCCGACGGCACGCTGCGCGACGCGGCGCGCTGGAAGCTCGCGCCGCTGCATCCGCGCATCACGGCGCTGCGCTTCGACGACTCGCTCGAGTTCGTCAACGCGGCGCATTTCGAGGACTCGGTGCTGTGCCTTGCGCGCGAGCGTCCCGGCGCGCGCTTCATCCTGATCGCGGCAGGCGGGATCAACGAGATCGACGCGTCGGGCGTCGAGGTCGTCGCCAACCTCGCCGAGCAGCTCGCGGAGAAGGGCGTCACGCTCGCGTTCAGCGGCCTCAAGCAACAGGTCCTGCAGGTATTCGACCGCACGGGACTAACGGCCAGGCTCCGGCCCGTCAACCTGTTCACGACGGACAAGGCGGCCGTGGACGCGCTCGTGCGACGACTCGACGCGAGCTGAGGCGCCGCGGCTGCAAGCAGACCGACCACGACCTCAAGGCGATCTACGATTACCCGAGCGCGATTCCCTCGCTGCCCGATAATCCGAATCCGGCGCCGCAACTGGACGTATGCGGCCGCAGAACAAAGAAAAACCGGCGATCGCTCGCCGGTTTTTTCCTTGGTGCGAAGTCCGTTACGCCGCGTCGGCCGACACCTCCGACGCGGGCGCAGCGGCCGGCGCTTCCTCTCCGGGCGCCATGGCCGCCTCCGGTCCCAACAGCTTCTGCCGGCGCCGCGCGTTGTGGTACGCGAGGCCGGTGCCCGCCGGGATCAAACGGCCAACGATGACGTTCTCCTTCAAGCCACGCAGGTCGTCGCGCTTGCCCATGATCGCGGCCTCGGTCAACACGCGCGTGGTCTCCTGGAACGACGCCGCGGAAATGAACGAGTCGGTCGACAGCGACGCCTTGGTGATGCCGAGCAGCATGTGCTCGTAGTGCGCCGCCTGCTTCGTCTCGTCGCTTCGCACCTTGTCGTTCTCGTCGAGGAGGTCCGAGCGCTCGACCTGCTCGCCCTGGATGAAGCGCGTGTCACCCGGGTCCTGCACCTGCACGCGGCGCAGCATCTGCCGCACGATCACCTCGATGTGCTTGTCGTTGATCTTCACGCCCTGCAGGCGGTAGACGTCCTGTACCTCGTCGGTGATGTAGCGCGCGAGCGCCTCGACACCGAGGAGCCGCAGGATGTCGTGCGGATCCGCCGGGCCGTCGACGATCATCTCGCCCTTGTTCACCACCTGGCCGTCGTGCGCGGTGACGTGCTTGTCCTTCGGGATCAGGTACTCGTGCG
>JBLMWW010000244.1:0-3596 GCA_050257435.1 Rudaea sp. | reverse complement strand
CTCGATCTCGGCCTGCCGCGCCAGGATGGCCTCGACCTCTTGCGCAAGGAGCGCGCGCGCGGCCTGCGCACGCCGGTCCTGGTGCTCACCGCACGCGATGCGATCGAGGACCGCGTCCGGGGCTTCGACACCGGCGCGGACGATTACGTCGTCAAGCCGGTCGATCTCGACGAGCTCGCCGCACGCCTGCGGGCGCTCGTTCGCCGCTCGCGCGGCGAGCCCGCGCCGGTGCTCGAAATCGCGAACGTCCGGCTCGATCCCGCGGCGCGCACGGTGACGTTTCGCGGGCGGCCGGTGGAGCTGCAGGCCAGGGAGTTCAACCTGTTGCAGGAATTCATGCTGAACGCGGGCCGCGTGCTGTCGCGCCGCCAGATCGAGGAGCGGATCTACGCCTGGGGCGAGGAGGTCGAAAGCAACGCGGTGGAGGTGCACGTCCATCACCTGCGCAGGAAGCTCGCGCCCGTGCTGATCCGCACCGTGCGCGGGGTCGGCTACGTGATGCCGCGCGAGCCGCGCTAGTGGCGCGCCGCGAGCGCACGCCGCGCACGCGCCGCCGCTCGATGCGGCGCGAGCTTTTGCTGATCCTCCTCGGCGCGGTCGCGCTGGTATGGATCGCGACGGCGATCGTCAGCTACCTCGACGCGCGGCACGAGCTCGACGAGCTGCTCGACGCGCACCTCGCGCAATCCGCCTCGCTCCTCATCGCGCAGGCCGGACACGAGCTCGAGGAGATCGAGGAACACGCCCCGAGCCTCCACCGTTACGCGCGGCGCGTCGCCTTCCAGTTCTGGGAGGACGGATCGACGCTGCGCCTGCATTCGGCCAACGCGCCGCAGCAGCGCCTGTCGCCGCGCGACGAAGGCTTCAGCGACGCGCGCATCGACGGCCAGCGCTGGCGGGTCTTCAGCGGATGGGATCGCAAGCACCGCTATCTGGTGCAGGTCGGCGAGCGCGTCGGGGGCCGCGACGAGATCGTGCGGGCGATCGCACGCAACCTTCTCGTGCCGCTGGTCGTCGCGTTGCCCGTCCTCGGGTTGCTCGTCTTCTTCACGATCGATCGCGTGCTGCGCCCGCTGCGCGCGCTCAACCGGCAGGTCCGGGATCGCGCGCCCGACACCCTCGGCGCGCTCGACGTGCACGACGCGCCGGTCGAGGTTGCCCCGCTCGTCGAAAGCCTCAACCGACTGTTCGCGCGCGTGCGCGCATCGATCGAGAACGAGCGGCGTTTCACTGCGGACGCGGCACACGAGCTGCGCACGCCGCTCGCGGCACTGCGGGCGCAGGCGCAGGTGGCGCGCGGCGCGACGAGCGCACAGGCGCGCACGCACGCCCTCGACAACGTGATCACGGGCTGCGATCGGGCGGCGCACCTCGTCGAGCAGTTGCTGACGCTCGCGCGCCTCGAGCCCGCGCAGGTGCCGGGCGAGCGCGCCCCTTGCGATCTGCGCGCCGTCGCGGAGGCCGCGATCGCCGACACGATGCCCTTCGCCCTCGAGAAGGGCGTCGAGATCGAGCTCGACGCCGCGACCGTATCGCCGATTGCCGGCGACATGCGCCTCCTCGGCGTGCTGTTCCGCAACCTGCTCGACAACGCGGTGCGGTACGGCCCCGGCGGCACCACGGTGCGCGTGACCGTCGGGGAGCGCGATCGCATGCCGTCGATCGTCGTCGTCGACCAGGGCCCCGGCGTACCCGCGCAGGAGCGCGAGCGGCTCGGCACGCGCTTTCATCGGCTCGTCGGGGGGGAGATCCCCGGCACCGGCCTCGGACTTTCGATCGCGAGGCGCATCGCGGAACTCCACGGCGCGACGGTCGCATTCGACGCGGCGCCGGCTGGCGGGCTGGCGGTAACCGTCGCGTTTCCTGCATCGCCTGCGCGGACGCAATGACGACGCCCAGCGCAATGCGGACGGGATCGCCGCGCGGAACGGGAAAGCGGTGGCCGCGTCGCTCCAGCTTCGCGACCGCGGGCAAATCGGGCGTGGGATCTACCGAAGTTCCCGCGTGTCGCCCGGCTTCATGGCATGGAGCCTCGTCGCCGTACTACCCGTCACCTCGATGTACTCCTCGGGGGTGCCGACGAGGAACGGTTCGGAAATGGCACAATCGCCGCATGGACGCACTCGACATCGCGCTCGGCTTCGCGAATCCCGACGATGCACCGCGGATCGCACGCCTGTCGCGCGACGTGATCGAGGCCGGGCTCGGCTGGACCTACCGCGCGAGCCGCATCGCCGCCCTCATGCTGGAACCGGAAACCGTGACGCTCGTCGCGCGCACGCGGACGCAGCCGGTGGGGTTCGCGATCATGCGCTTCGGCGACGACCGCTGTCACCTGATCCTGCTCGCCGTGGAACCGGCGCACCAGCGGCGCGGGCTCGCGCGGCGCATGGTCGGCTGGCTCGTCGACTCCGCGCTCGTTGCCGGCATGGCGTCGATCCACGTCGAGCTTCGCGCCAGCAATGCGCCCGCGCTCGCCTTTTACGCCGCGCTGGGCTTTGCCGAAACGTTCCGCGTGCCCGGCTACTACCGCGGCCGCGAGACCGCCGTGCGGATGCTGCGGATGCTGCGCGCCCCTGCGACGCGCTGAACCGTCGCGCCGCCCGCGCCGGTCGCGAGCGGCGCATTCACAGCCCTTTGTCCACCATGTCGAGCACGCGCTCCGCGACGCGCTCGCGTTGCGCTGCCGACAGGCGCCGCAGCGGCCCGTCCACGACGAGCAGCGCGAGGCCGTGCACCGCCGACCAGGCGAGGTATTCCGCGCCCGGACGCCGCGTAGCGGGCAGCAGCCCGGCATCGACGAGCCGGTCGAGCGCCGCGCCCAGGATCTCGAAGGGATTGAGTCCGCTTGCACCCGCCTTGGCCGGATCGTGCGCACGCACCGCATCCACCCCGGTGGCGAACGCGGTGCGAAAGAGGCCGGTCTCCCGTTGCGCGAACCGGAGATAGGCCGTTCCGACCGCGCGCAGGCTCGCGCGTGCGAACGCGGCGGGCGGGATTCCGGGTCGCACGCGCGAGAGCTCGCGCTCCATCGCGACGGCAAGCGCGGACAGCGCGGCGGCGCGTACCGCCTGCAGCAGCGCATCGCGGCTTTCGAAGTGACGGTAGGCCGCATTGGGGACGACGCCGGCGCGCCGCGTCGCCTCGCGCAACACGACCGCATCCGGGCCGCCGGCGCGCGCGAGCGCGACGCCCGCGTCGAGCAGCGCGCGTCGCAGGTCTCCGTGGCGGTAGGTGTCGCGCGCCGTCTTCGGGGCACGCGGCCCGGTGCGACCTGTGGACAACGCCTTCGTTCCTTTGCTAGACTTAATGTGGACAGTGTACACAATCTCACTGCCGCACGACATTGCACAACCCTTTCGACTTAGGAGATGCCATGCAAGTCCAGCCGTATTTGTTCTTCGACGGCCGCTGCGAGGAAGCGATCGAGTTCTACCGGAAGGCGCTCGGTGCCGAGGTGCAGATGGTCATGCGTTACAAGGACAGCCCCGAACCTCCGCCGCCGGGCATGGTCCCACCCGGTTCCGAGAACAAGGTGATGCACGCGAGCTTGCGCATCGGCGATTCGATCGTGATGGCCTCCGACGGCCGGTGCT
>JBLMWW010000243.1:0-16004 GCA_050257435.1 Rudaea sp. | reverse complement strand
TTTACTTCCGCCTGGCGAGCTACGTGGATCGCATCGCCCATGGCGCGAAGCCGGGCGAGCTGCCGATCGAGCAGCCGACGCGCTTCGAGCTCGTGATCAACGTCGCGACCGCCGCCAAGCTCGGCGTGCCGATCCCGACGCACCTCCGGCTGCGAGCCGACGCATTGATTGGATGAACCCCACACCCACGCTCACGCGCCGCGCCTTTCTGGCCATCCTTCGCGACCCCGATCGTCGCATCCGGCGCTCGCAGGCAAGATGGGCCGGCCCGCCGCATCGGCCTGCTCGGCGCCGACGCCTTCGGCGACGAGCAGCGCGAATCCATCCGCAGCCATCTCGCCGACCGCGGCTCGGTCGAGGGGCGCAACCCGATCGTCGAGACGCGCTACGCGGACGGCGATCCGGCACGCCTGCCTGCACCGGCCGATGCCTCGCCATCGCGGTGCCGCCTTCGCTGCTGCTTCGCGCCAACGAAGTGAGCGAGTAAACGAATCTCGCCTGAACGACGGGCGACGACGCGTTCGGCGATAGCCGACCCGCGGAGCCACGTCGATTCATCGCACTGACGTGGGCACCGGGCGGCGGCTCGACGCATTTTCCCGAGCGCGTGCGCGAGCCCTCGCAATTCCCGTCGCCATCGTCATCGCGGGGGGGCTGGCTGCGCAAGCCATGCAAGGCGCGAGCCGCACGATTCCCGTCGTCATCGCAACTTGCGGGAGCGTCGCAATGATTTTGGGACGAACGGTTAGAATCGCGCCTTCGTCCGCGACCGCGGCCGCGCCGACCGACGCCGCGGCCGCCCGACCACGGAGCCCACTTGCGTCGCACGGCCCGCCTGCGCGAACTGCTCGCCGCGCCCGACATCCTCGTGATGCCCGGCGTGCACGACGCGCTCGGCGCGCGGCTCGCCGAGGCCGCGGGCTTCGCCGCCGTCACGGCCGGTGGCTACGGAGCCACGGCGACGCTGCTCGGACGGCCCGATTCCTCGCAGCTTTCGCTGACCGAGCTCTCGGAGATGTATTCGCGGCTGTGCGACGCGACGTCGCTGCCGCTCCTCGCCGACGCCGACACGGGCTTCGGCAACGTCACCAACGTCGCGCGCACGGTCGCGCTCTACGAGAAGGCGGGCGTCGCCGGCCTTTTCATCGAGGACCAGGTGTTCCCCAAGCGCTGCGGGCACATGGCGGGCAAGGCCGTCGTGCCGCGCGCCGAGTGGCTGGCGAAGATCAAGGCCGCGCTCGATGCGCGGCGCGACGCGGATCTCGTGATCATGGCGCGCACCGACGCGCTCGCGGTCAACGGGATCGACGACGCGATCGAGCGCGCGCAGCTCGCGCGCGAGGCCGGCGCCGACCTCCTGTTCGTCGAGGCGCCTTGCGACGTCGCACAGATGCGCCGCATCTGCGCGGAGATTCCCGGTCCTTGCCTTGCGAACAACATCGAGGCCGGCCTCTCGCCGCTGCTCCCGGCCGCCGAGCTGCAGGAGATCGGCTACGCCGTCGTCGTGTTTCCCGTCGCGGCGACGTATGCGGTCGCCTTCGCGCTGCGCGAGCTGTTCGCGACGATCCGCCGCACCGGGTCGACCGCCGAGGCGCTGCCGCGCCTGCTCTCGTTCAACGAGTTCAACGAGCTGGTCGGCCTTTCCGCGCAACGCGAGCGCGAGGCGGCGTGGCAGCGCTACGCCGAGGCGCTCGTCGCCGATCGCGACCACGTCGGCCACCATCCTTCCACCTGACCCGGGAGATCGCATGCTCCGCTCGCTTCGCCTCTGGCTCTTCGCCGCGTCGTTCATCATTGCCCCGGCCGCGTTCGCGCAGCCGGTCGTCATGCGCGTGTCGCACCAGGTGCCGCCCGCGCACCATCTCTCGAAGCTTCTGCAGGAATTCGCCAACGAGGTCAAGGCGCGCACGAACGGCTCCGTCGACGTGCAGCTCTTCGGCTCCGAGCAGCTCGCGAAGGCCGGGGAGAATTTCCCGCAGGTCGCGCGCGGCAACATCGAGGCCGCCGTCAGCGTCAACTTCCAGTGGGGCGCGACGATTCCGGAGATGAGCGTCACGCTCATTCCGTACTACATGACCGACCTCGACAAGATCAAGCGCTTCACCACGTCGGACGCGCGCAGGTTCCTCGACCAGAAGCTCGAGGCGCACGGCGTGCACAGCGTCGGCTGGTTCTACATCACGCGGCAGTCGATCTTCACGTCGAACAAGAAGCCCATCATCACGCTGGACGACTTCAAGGGCGTCAAGATCCGCGGGCTCAATTCGCTCACCGATCATGCGCTGACCGCCGTCGGCGCCGCGCCGTCCGCGATGCCTGGCTCCGAGGTGTACCAGGCGCTGCAGGCGGGCGTCCTCGACGCGGGCCTCACGGACCTCTCGGCCGCATACAGCCGCAAGTACTACGAGATCCAGAAATACGGTACCGTCGCCCCCTACTTCACCGTCTTCTTCCATCTCTACGTCAATCCGCAATGGTGGTCGAAGCTCACGCCGGCGCAGCGGCAGGCGATCGACGCCGCGGCGGCAAAGGTCGAGCAGGACGCGTTCACCGTCACCGAGGCGACGGCGGCGGATGCGCTCGTCCAGCTGAAGGCCAAGGGCATGCAGATCCACGTCCAGACTCCCGAAGAAGAGGCGACCTGGCGCGCCGCGATGCAAAAGCCGGTGCTGGATGCGTTCCTCAAGTCGGCGCCGGAGGACGGCCGCAAGATCCTCGATCTCGTGAACAAGCTCTGAACGTGACCGCCCGCGTGCGATGAACGCGCTGCTGCGTGCAACGCGCGGCGCCGCGCGCATCGCGCTCGGACTCTCGGCCGCGGCGCTGCTCGCGTCGCTCGGCGTCATCGTCTACGGCGTCGTCCGTCGCTACGTCTTCAACGCGCCGGTCGCGTGGACCGACGAGCTCGTCGGCTATCTCCTCGTCGCGAGCGTCATGCTGGCGGCCGCCGAAGCGCTCTTCGGCGGCGAGCACATCTCGGTCGACATCGTGACCGAGCGCCTCGGGCCGCGCGGCAAGCGCCTCGCCTACCTGCTGGGCCTCGCTGCCGTTGCGGCGAGCGGCGTGCTCCTGATCGTCGAGGGCCTCGGCATGGTGCTTTTCTCCCGGCAGGTGGGATTGCGCTCGAACGGCGCGCTCGCGCTGCCGCTGTGGATCCCGCAGTCGCTCGTGCCGATCGGCGCGTTGCTCCTGCTGCTCGCCGCGCTCGCGGCGTTCGTCGGCGCGTGGCGCGGCGACACTCCGCCGGCGCGCGAGGCGCCGGCCGGCATCGAATGACCCGAGCCCGGCTTGCGTGCTGTTCGCGCTGATCCTCGCGGGCCTCGTTGCCGTTCTCCTGACCGGCTTGCCGGTCTTTGCCGGCCTGATGCTCTTCGGCACCGCGATCCTCTACGCCGCCGAGGGACACCTGGGCGGCCTCGGCGATCTGGTCTTCGGTGCGCTCGACACCTACCTGCTGGTCGCCATTCCGCTCTTCACGCTGATGGCGCAGTTCATGATCCGCGGCAAGGTCGTCGACGACCTGTTCGGCGCCGCGCACACGTTGCTGCGCCACCTTCCCGGCGGCATCGGCGTCGCCACGGTCGCGGCGTGCACCGTGTTCGCCGCAATCTCCGGATCGAGCGTCGCCACCGCGCTGACGATCGGCGCCGCGGCCATCCCGCTGATGGTGCGCTACGGCTATCCGGCGCGCGTCGCCTACGGCGTCGTCGCGGCCGGCGGGACGCTCGGAATCCTGATTCCGCCGTCGGGACCGATGGTCCTCTATGGCGTCGTGTCGGACACGTCGATCGGCGCGCTGTTCATGGCGGGCGTCGTACCGGGGCTCATGTTGGCGGCGATCTTCGCCGTCTATTGCGTGAGCGTCGCGCACTTCGGATCGTCACGGCGGCTGCGCGAACCGCGCGCCACCTTGCGCGAGATCGCCGCGGCGTTGCGGCGCGCGTTCTGGGCGCTGCTTTTGCCACTGCTCGTGCTGGGCGGCATGTATTTCGGTGTCTTCACGGCGACCGAGGCGGCCGGCGTCGGTGCGCTCGGCGCGTTGCTGATCGCGATGGTCGTCTATCGCAACTTCACGCTGCGCGACGTATGGCTCTCGGCGCAGGACGCGGCGCGCAACACGGCGATGCTCTTCATGATCCTCGCGGCCGCAGCGATCCTCGGGAACGTCCTCACCAAGCTGCGCATCCCGAACGAGATCGTCGACGTCGTGCTGCGCTACGACGTCTCGCAAATCGGGTTCCTCTGCGCGGTGATGGCGCTGATCTTCGTGCTCGGCATGTTCCTCGAAACGATCTCGATCATCCTCATCACCACGCCCGTCGTGCTGCCGGTGCTCGCGGCGCTGAAGATCCACCCGGTCTGGTACGGCATCCTGCTCACGATCAATCTCGAGCTCGCGCTCATCACGCCGCCCGTCGGCATGAACCTGTTCGCGCTCAAGGCGATCTCCCGGGCGCCCCTCGGCGAAATCATCGCGGGCGTCGCGCCCTACGTCCTCCTGCTCGTCGTCGGGCTCGCCCTGGTGATGCTGCTGCCATCCATCGCGCTCTGGCTCCCCGGGACGATGAACTTCCGCTGACAGGCCGGCCGCCGCGGCGCCGGGCATGGCGCCTGCGGAGGCAACCGTGTCGCCTCGCTTGCCGGTCCGCCACCGGGGTTAGCGAAGCGCCGCGTTCCCGCCTATGATGCGTCGGAACGCGGGCACGCTCGGGTAACCCGCGTCGACGGCGACGCATCCTTGAGGGGGCAAGGACATGGACGGATCGGAGTCGCCCGCAGCGAATGGATGCCGGAGGGCGGCGCCCCGCTCGCCCGGAGAGGCGGCGCGCTTTTCGCTCGTCATCGACATAAGGACGGTCGCCGCGCTCGGCATCACGAGCCCGGGAGCGGTGACGACCCGCACGGACGAGGTCATTGCGTGAACGACGTGGCGAACGCCGACAGGCTCGACGCCGCCGTCGCGGACGCGGATGCCCGGCGTGTCCTCGTGCGTGGCGCGCACCGCGGCCGCCTGTTCCGCAAGTACCTGGTGCTGATCCTCACGCTCGTCACGATCGCGCTGCTCGCCTCCGGCGCCATCAGCATCTACTTCACCTACCAGGAAACGCAAGCCTCGCTCGCGAGCCTGCAGCACGAAAAGGCCCTCGCCGCGGCATCGCGCATCGAGCAGTACATACGCCAGATCGAGCGGCAGCTCGCCTACGCCGCGCTGCCGCAGCTCGACGTGGGCAACGTCGAGCTTCGCCGCATCGAGTTCCTGAAGCTTCTGCGGCAGGTACCCGAGGTCACCGATGTCGCGCAGGTCGACGGCACCGGCCGCGAGCGTGTCGCCGTGTCGCGGCTCGGCATGGACAGCATCGAGTCGGGCAAGGACCGCTCGCAGGAGGCGGCATTCCGCGAGGCGCGCCGCGGGCAAACGTGGTTCGGCCCCGTCTATTTCCGCAAGGAGACCGAGCCGTACATGACGATCGCGATTCGCGCCGGCGGCGACAACGGGCCGGTCACGATCGCGGACATCAATCTCAAGTTCATCTGGGACGTCGTCTCGCAAATCCGGATCGGCGAGAAAGGCAAGGCCTACGTCGTCGACGACCAGGGCTTCCTCGTCGCGGACCCCGACATAGCGCTCGTGCTGCGCAAGACCAATCTGTCGGGCCTCGCCCACGTTCGAGCGGCCGCCGGCGGCGGCCAAGGCGAGCTGGCAATGGTGTCGACGGACCGCAGCGGCACGCCGGTGCTCGCCTCGGTGGCGCCGATCGACGTGCTGAAGTGGAACGTGTTCGTCGAGCAGCCGGTGTCCGAGGTCTACGCGAAGCTGTATGCATCGATCCTGCGCACGGCACTCCTGCTCCTCGCCGGGCTCGTGCTCTCGGCGCTCGGCGCGCTCGCCCTCGCGCGCGGCATGGTGCGGCCGATACGCACGCTCGAAGAGGGTGCGCAGCGCATCGGGTCCGGCGATCTCGAGCAGACGATCGACGTGCGCACCGGCGACGAGCTGGAGGCGCTCGCCGGACAGTTCAACCGGATGAGCACGCGCCTGCGCGAATCGTACGCGGGACTCGAGCGCAAGGTCGAGGAGCGCACGCGCGAACTGCGCAATGCTCTCGAGCAGCAGACGGCAATCAGCGAGATTCTCCGCGTCACCTCCAGCTCGCCCACCGACGTGAAGCCGGTGCTCCAGGCGGTCGCGGAGCGGGCGGCTCATTTGTGCGATGCGCCGTTCGCGCGGGTCATGATGATCGACGGCGACGTGTTGCGGCCGCTGGGCGAGTACTCGGCGGGGCCGACGGCGGCGAGCAGGCCTGTCCCACTTTCGCGCACCTCCATTACCGGGCGCGCCGTCATCGAGCGCGCTACGATCCACGTCGCCGATATCGTCCCGGTGCTCGACGCCGAGTTTCCCGACGCGGTCGAAAACGCCACGACCCTCGGCATTCGTGCCGTGCTCGCCGTCCCGCTCCTGCGCGAAGGCGGCGCGTACGGCGGCATTTTCCTGTTCCGCCGGGAGCCGGGTCTCTTCTCGCCCGACCAGGTCGCCCTGGTGCAGACGTTCGCGCACCAGGCGGCGATCGCGATCGACAACGTGCGGCTCTTCAACGAGACGAAGGAGGCACTGGAGAAGCAGACGGCCATAAGCGAGATCCTGCGCGTCATTTCGAGCTCGCCGACCGACGTGGGGCCCGTCTTCGAGAGCATCGGCGAACGCGCGCTGAACCTGTGCGGCGCAGAGGTCAGCGTCGTGTCGCGCCTCGATGGCGACGTAGTGCGTCTGGCTTCCATCCACGGAGTGAGCGAGGAAGGGTGCGCAGCGATCCGCAGCATCTATCCCCTGCCGTTCGGCGCCAATACGGTGACCACTCGCGCAATCCGCGAGCGCGCGGTCGTGCAGGTCGAGGACGTTCTGGCCGATCCCACCTATTACGCGAGGAACGCCGCGACGGTTGCCCGGTTCCGCGGTTCGCTGTGCGCTCCGATGATCCGCGAAGGCGAGGTCATCGGCTCGATCTATGTCGCACATCGCGATCCCGTTCGCTTCACCGACTCGCAGGTCGATCTGCTGAAGACCTTCGCCGACCAGGCGGTCATCGCAATCGAGAACGTGCGGCTCCTGAACGAAACCAAGGAGGCGCTCGAGCAGCAGACGGCGATCAGCGAGATCCTCCGCGTGATTTCGAGCTCGCCCGGCGACGTGCGGCCGATGCTGGACGCGGTCGCCGAGCGCGCGCTCAAGCTGTGCGACGCGACGCAGTCGACGATCGTGCTGGTCGATGGCAACGAGTTGCGCTTTGCCGCCGGGTTCGGCAGCACGCCGACGCTGCGCGAAGGGGAGGCGATGGCGCTCACGCGCGGGTCGGTCACCGGCCGCGCGGTGCTCGACCGCACGGTCGTGCACATCGAGGACCTCGCGGCCGAGTCCGAGGACGAGTTTCCGCTGGGGCGCGAGCTGCAGCGGCGTATCGGGCACCGCGCGATGCTGTCCGTGCCGCTGATGCGCGAGGACCATGCGATCGGCGCGATCGCGCTGTGGCGCATGGAGGCGCGCGCGTTCACCGAAAAGCAGGTCGCGCTGGTAAAGACGTTTGCCGACCAGGCCGCCATCGCGATCGAGAACGTGCGCCTGTTCAACGAGACGAAGGAGGCGCTCGAGCAGCAGACGGCAATCAGCGACGTGCTGCGAGTGATCAGCAGCACGCCGTCCGACCTGCGCCCGGTGTTCGACAGCATCCTCGCGCACGCGCTGACGCTCTGCGCGGGCGATGTCGCCGTCCTGTGGCGCTACGACGGGAGCCGCTTGCGCGCCACGGCCGACAGGAACGCCTCGGCGTCCGCGCTCGCCTACCTCCAGCACCACCCGCTCGAGCTCGGCACATACAACCCGACGCCCCGTGCGGCGCTCGAGCGGCGCGTCGTGCAGGAAGTGGACGTCTTCACAAGCATCGAGTATCGCCCGCTGGTGCCGATGGGCGGGTCGCCGGACGGCCACAGCAGCTCGACGGTAATCGCCGTGCCGCTCCTGCGAGAGGACGACCTGCTTGGCGTCATCACGATCTGGCGCTTCGCGAAGGTCGCGTTCACCGAGAAGCAAACCGCGCTGCTGACGACTTTTGCCGACCAGGCCGCGATCGCGATCGAGAACGTTCGCCTGTTCAACGAGACGAAGGAGGCGCTCGAGCGGCAGACGGCAATGAGCGAGATCCTGCGCGTCATCAGTCGCTCGCCGACCGACGTCCAGCCGGTGTTCGACACGATCGCCTCGGCCGCGCTCGGTCTGTGCGATGCGATCTCGGCGCTCGTGTTCACCTATGACGGCACTTTGATCCATCTGGCGGCGAACGCGAACGTCCATCCGGAGGACGAGAGAGCGTGGCGCGGCGCGTTCCCGCGCCCACCGAGCCGCGAGACGGCGACTGCGCGCGCGATCCTGACCGGCAGCGTCGTGATGATTCCTGACGTGCTCGAAGATCCCGAGTACACGATCGGCGAGATGGCGGTGAAGACGGGATTCCGCAGCGCCTTGGCGGTGCCGCTGATCCGCGACGAGCGGCCGATCGGCGTGATCGGCGTCGGCCGTCCCCAGCCCGGCCCGTTCAGCGACCACCAGATCGCCATCCTGCAGACGTTCGCCGACCAGGCCGTCATCGCAATCGAAAACGTGCGTCTGTTCAACGAGACGCAGGCGGGACTTGCGCAGCAAACCGCCATCGCCGGCGTGCTCAAGGTCATCAGCCAGTCGGCGTTCGACCTGCAACGCGTGCTGAAGACGCTGGTGGAGAATGCGACGCGGTTGTGCGACGCCAGCCACGGCTTCGTGTTCAGGCCCGACGGCGCGGTGTACCGGCTGGCCGTCGCCCACGGCGCCTCGCCTGAGTTCGAGGCCCATATCGCGCGCATCGCGGTGAGACCGGACCGTGGATACCTGGTCGGCCGTGTCGTGCGAGAGCGGCAGCCAGTACAGATCCTGGACGCCACCGAAGACCCGGACTACCGCGACGCCGAGTCGCAGAGCCTCGGCGGCTACCGCACGATGCTCGGCGTCCCGATGCTGAACGGCGACGAGGTCGTCGGCGTGATTGTCGTCTGGCGTACCGAGGTGCGCGCGTTCACCGGCAAGCAGATGGACCTGCTCACCACGTTCGCCGACCAGGCGGCGATCGCGATCGAGAACGCGCGTCTCTTCAACGAGACGAAGGAGGCGCTCGAGCAGCAGACGGCGGTGGCGGAGATCCTGCGCGTCATCTCGAGCTCGCCCACCGACGTGCAGCCGGTGCTGGACGCGATCGCCGAGCGCGCGGCAAGGCTCTGCGA
This sequence comes from Rudaea sp., assembly GCA_050257435.1. Taxonomy (GTDB): domain Bacteria; phylum Pseudomonadota; class Gammaproteobacteria; order Burkholderiales; family Casimicrobiaceae; genus VBCG01. The sequence continues at coordinate 6,698 of JBLMWW010000243.1, read as the reverse complement.
CGCCTCGGCCGCCTCCATGTACCTGCTCGACGGCGACGCGCTCCGGCACCTCGCCTCGAAGGGCCCGTCGCCCGACCCCGTCAGCCACGTCGACACGTTGCCGCTCGACCGCGCGTCGATCTCCGGCTGTGCGTTCCTCGACCGCCGGTTGATTCACGTCCACGACATGCTCGCGGAGGGCACCGGTTATCCGTTGAGTCACGAGCTCGCGCGCCGCTTCGAGCACCGCACGGTGATCGTGCTGCCGCTCTATCGCGAGGGGCAGCCGTTCGGGACGATCCTGCTGCGGCGCAAGGAGGTGCGACCCTTCAGCGAGCGAGAGATCACCCTCCTGCGCACATTCGGGGACCAGGCGGCGATCGCGCTCGAAAACGTGCGGCTGTTCAACGAGACGAGGGAAGCGCTCGATCAGCAGCGCGCGTCAGGGGAAGTGCTCGCCGCCATCAGCAGTTCGATCGCCGATACCGCGCCGGTCTTCGAGACGATCCTCGCGGGCTGCGAGCGGCTTTTCGCTGGCAAGGTTGGACAAATCAACCTCGTCGGGGACGACGGCATGGTGCGCCTCGGTGCGTACCACGGCCCCGGGCGCGAGACGATGGAGCGCCTGTTCCCCTATCCGGTCGACCGCACGAGCGCCACCGGCGTCGCGATTCTCGAGCAGCGAACGCTGCACTTTCCCGACGTCGACCACGATCCCGACGTCCCGCCGCGTGCGCGCCAGGGCTGGCAGGCGATGAGCATCAAGTCCATCATCGGCGCGCCGATGATCTGGGAGAACCGGGGCCTCGGCGCGATCTTCATCGGTCGCGACCACGTCGGCCGCTTTTCCGACAAGGACATCGCGCTGCTCAAGACCTTCGCGAGCCAGGCCGTCATCGCGATCCAGAACGCGCACCTTTTCGGCGAGACGAAGGAAGCGCTCGAGCAGCAGCGCGCCTCGGGCGAAGTGCTCGCCGCGATCAGCAGCTCGATCGCCGACACCAAGCCCGTCTTCGACAAGATCCTGACGAGCTGCGAGCGCCTGTTCGCGGGGAAGGTCGCGGGCGTCAGTCTCGTAGGCGAGGATGGCCTCATTCATCTCGTGGCCTACCAGGGTCCCAACCGCGAGGGCCTCGAGCGAATGTTTCCACTGCCCGTCGACGGCAGCGGATCGGGCACCGCGATCCTGACGCGATCCGTCGTTCACTACCCCGATGTCGAGCATGGCCCGGAAGTGCCGGAGCGGACCCGTTCCGCCTGCCACGCGGTCGGCTACAAGGGCGTGATCTTCGCGCCCATGCTGTGGGAGGGGAAGGCGATCGGCGTGATCTTCGTCGGCCGCGATTACACCGGCCCGTTCTCCGACAAGGACATCGCGCTGCTGAAGACCTTCACCGACCAGGCCGTCATCGCGATCCAGAACGCGCGCCTGTTTCACGAGATCGAGGACAAGAGCCGCCAGCTCGAAGTCGCGAACAAACACAAGTCGGAGTTCCTGGCCAACATGTCTCACGAGCTGCGCACGCCGCTCAACGCGATCATCGGATTCTCGGAGGTGCTCCTCGAGCGCCTCTTCGGCGACCTGAACGAGAAGCAGGACGATTACCTGAAGGACATCCATTCGTCCGGCAAGCACCTGCTCACGCTCATCAACGACATCCTCGACCTCTCGAAGATCGAGGCGGGACGCATGGAGCTCGAACGGTCTCGCTTCGACATCGCATCTGCGATCACCAACGCGCTGACGCTGGTCCGCGAGCGCGCGCAAAAGCACGGCATCGCGCTCGCACAAAGCGTCGATCCGTCGCTCGGCGCGATCGCGGCCGACGAGCGCAAGTTCAAGCAGATCCTCCTCAACCTGCTGTCGAACGCCGTGAAGTTCACCCCGGATGGCGGTCGCATCGAGGTCACCGCGGTGCGCCGGGACGGACACGCCGAGATTGCCGTCCGCGACACGGGCATAGGCATCGCGCCCGAGGACCAGGACACCGTGTTCGAGGAATTCCGCCAGGTCGGGTACGACTACACCAAGAAGCAGGAGGGCACCGGCCTCGGCCTCGCCCTCACGCGCAAATTCGTCGAGCTGCACGGCGGCCGCATCTGGCTCGACAGCGAGCCCGGCAAAGGCTCCACCTTCACCTTCAGCATTCCGCTGCCGTCATGAGGGCGGGGAGACCCGAACGATGAGCCGCATCCTGATCATCGAAGACAACGAGAAGAACCTCAAGCTCGTGCGTGACGTGCTCCAGGTGAAGGGCTACGCGACGCTCGAGGCGACGACCGCCGAGGACGGCATCCGCATTGCACACGAGGATCCTCCCGATCTCGTGCTGATGGACATCCAGCTCCCCGGCATGAACGGCATCGATGCACTACGGGTGCTGCGCGCCGATGCGAAGACGGCGGCGATCCCGGTGATCGCGGTCACGGCGTCGGTGATGCAGCAGGACCGTAAGCTCATCACCGATGCCGGCTTCGACGGGTACATCGGCAAGCCGATCAACCTCAAGGAATTTCTCGACACGGTACGTACCGCGCTCGAGCGCCAAACCCCATGACGACGTCAGATCGCATCGTCGTTTCCACCGACGCGTCGTCCGACGCCCGCGCGCCGCACGCGGTAGGCAAACCGCGCCTGCTGATCGTCGACGACACACCGCTCAACCTGAAGCTCCTCGGCGACCTGCTCGCGGTGAAGGGCTACGCGGTCGCGACGGCGAGCAGCGGCGAGGAGGCGCTCGCGAGGCTCGCCGAGGACGTGCCGGACCTCGTGCTCCTCGACGTCATGATGCCGGGGCTTTCGGGCTACGACGTCTGCCGCCGCATTCGCGCCAATCCCGCGACCACGCTTCTCCCGGTCGTCATGGTCACGTCGCTCGACCCGCAACAGGAGCGCATCCATGGCATCGAGGCCGGCGCCGACGATTTCCTGTCGAAGCCCATCAACCAGCCCGAGCTCTTCGCGCGCGTGCAGTCGCTGCTGCGCATCAAGTCGCTGCAGGACGAGGTGCGCCGGCAGGCGGAGGCGCTCGCCACCTGGAACGTCGTGCTCGAGGATCGCGTGCGCGAGCAGATCGGCGAGCTCGAGCGGCTGTCGCAGCTCAAGCGATTCTTCGCACCCGCCGTCGCCGACGCGATCGTCAGCGCGGGGGAGCAGTCGATCCTCGCATTGCACCGCCGCGAGATCTGCTACGTGTTCGTCGATTTGCGCGGCTTCACCGCCTTCACCGACACCGCCGAACCCGAGGAGGTGCAGGCGGTGCTGCACGAGTACCACGAGGCGATGGGGCCGCTCATCGCCGAGCACGAGGGAACGCTCGACCGCTTCGCCGGCGACGGCATCCTGGTCTTCTTCAACGATCCGCTCCCCACGCCCGACCCGGCCAAGCGCGCGGCGCGCATGGCGCTCGCGATGCGCGCACGCTTCGCCCCGCTGCGCGAGCAATGGCTCGATAACGGCTACGACCTCGACATCGGCATGGGCATCGCACGCGGCTACGCGACGCTCGGCGCGTTCGGCTACGAGGGACGCTTCGACTATTCGGCGATCGGCAGCGTCGTCAACCTCGCCGCGCGTCTGTGCGGCGAGGCAAAGCCGGGGCAGATCCTGGTCGATCAGCGGCTGCGCGCCGCGTTGGGCGACGCGTTCGCGACGGAAGCCGTGGCGAAGATGTCCCTGAAGGGGTTCACGCAGCCCGTCGCCGTATTTGCGCTGACCGGCGAAGGTGCTCCATGAGACTCGGGCCGTCCTGCGCTTGCGGCTGCCCCGTGCCGACCCGGTAATCGGCTGTTCAGCGCGGCGGCCCTGCAACCCGAAGCGCTGGACACCGTCTAACTGCCCGTCACGCCGCCTCGAACGCAGCGGCAAAGCGGGTAAAATTCGGAGCTCCGGGTGGGCGACACAATCGCCCGGCCCGAGGCCGCGGCCACCCGTCGCGGCGCGATCCGGAACACGATTCTTGGAGCCGACCCGATGGCCAACGCCACCGCCGTGACCGTCCCTGCCCTGCGCGACGTCTCGCTCGACGACAAGTACGAGCTCGGGACCGGCCGCGTGTTCCTCACCGGCGTGCAGGCGCTCGTGCGCCTTTTGATCCTGCAGCGCCAGCGCGACAGCGCGGCCGGCCTCAACACCGGCGGCTTCGTTTCGGGCTACCGCGGCTCGCCGCTCGGCGGGCTCGACCAGGCGCTGTGGAAGGCGCAGAAGTTCCTCGAGCGCGCGCACGTCAAGTTCCAGCCGGGGCTCAACGAGGACCTCGCCGCGACCGCGATCTGGGGCACGCAGCAGGTGACGATGTACAAGGGCGCGAACGTGGATGGCGTGTTCGCGATGTGGTACGGCAAGGGTCCCGGCGTCGATCGCTGCGGCGACGTGTTCAAGCACGCGAACTTCGCCGGCACGTCGCAGCACGGCGGCGTCCTCGTGCTGGCCGGCGACGACCACGCAGCGAAGTCGTCGACGCTGCCGCATCAGTCCGACCACCAGTTCTCGGCGGCGATGATGCCGGTGCTCTATCCGTCGTCGGTGCAGGAGATCCTCGATCTCGGCCTGCACGGTTGGGCGATGAGCCGCTACTCGGGGTGCTGGGTCGGCTTCAAGTGCGTCTCCGACACGGTCGAAAGCTCGGCGTCGGTCGATGGCGATGCGCGCCACGTCGAGATCATCGTCCCCGACGACTTTCCGCTGCCGCCCGACGGCGTCTCGATCCGCTGGCCCGACGCGTTCCTCGCCACCGAGGCGCGGATGCAGGATTACAAGATCTACGCGGCGCTGCATTACTGCCGCGTCAACAATCTGAACCGCATCGTCGTCGATTCGCCGAAGCCGCGCCTCGGCATCATCACGAGCGGCAAGAGCTACCTCGACGTCCGCCAGGCCCTCGACGACCTCGGCATCAGCGAGCAGGACGCCGCCGAGATCGGCATCCGCGTCTTCAAGGTGGCGATGCCCTGGCCGCTCGAGCCCGAGGGCGTGCGCCACTTCGCCGAGGGGCTGGACGAGATCCTCGTCGTCGAGGAAAAGCGCCAGATCGTCGAGTACCAGCTGAAGGAGCAGCTCTACAACTGGCGCGATGACGTGCGCCCGCGCGTCGTCGGCAAGTTCGACGAGAAGGGCGAATGGGTGCGCCCGCACGGCGACTGGCTGCTGCCGCCGCACGCCGAGCTCACGCCGGCGATGATCGCGCGCGTGATCGCACAGCGGATCGAGCGGCTCGACCTCCATCCGCGGCAGATGGAGCGCATCCGCCAGCGCGTCGACTTCATCAACCAGAAGGAACGCGCGCTCGCCAGGCCGAAGATAAGCCTCGCACGCATGCCCTATTTCTGCTCGGGCTGCCCGCACAACACGTCGACCAGGGTGCCGGAAGGCAGCCGCGCGACGGCCGGCATCGGCTGCCACGTGATGGCGATCTGGATGGATCGGAGCACCTCCACGTTCACGCACATGGGCGGCGAAGGCGCGCCATGGATCGGGCAGGCGCCGTTCACCGACGAGAAGCACGTCTTCGCGAACCTCGGCGACGGCACGTACTACCACAGCGGCATCCTCGCGATCCGCGCCGCCGTCGCCGCCGGCGTCAACATCACCTACAAGATCCTCTACAACGACGCGGTCGCGATGACCGGTGGGCAGCCGGTCGATGGACCGATCTCGCCGAGCGCCATCGCGCGCCAGTGCGCGGCCGAGGGCGTCGCGAAGATCGTCGTCGTGAGCGACGAGCCCGGAAAGTACCCGCCGAGGTACTTCGACGAAGGCATCGAGATCCATCATCGGAGCGAGCTCGACGCCGTGCAGAAGACGCTCCGCGAGACCACGGGCACGACGATCCTGCTCTACGACCAGACGTGCGCGGCCGAGAAGCGGCGGCGCCGCAAGCGCGGCAAGTTCCCCGATCCCGCCAAGCGCGTCGTCATCAACGAGCTCGTCTGCGAAGGCTGCGGCGACTGCGGCGTCAAATCGAACTGCGTGTCGGTCGCGCCAGTCGAGACCGAATACGGCCGCAAGCGCACGATCGACCAGTCCTCGTGCAACAAGGATTATTCCTGCGTCAACGGCTTCTGCCCGAGCTTCGTCACCGTCGAAGGCGGGGGCTTGCGCAAGCCGAAGAAGGCGGACGCGGTCGATTTCTCCCGCCTGCCGGCGCCCTCGCCGGTGTCGAGCGCGCAGCCATACGGGATCCTCGTCACCGGGATCGGCGGCACGGGCGTGGTGACGATCGGCGCGCTCCTCGGGATGGCGGCGCACCTCGAGGGCAAGGGCGTGAGCGTCCTCGACATGACGGGCCTCGCACAGAAAAACGGCGCCGTCGTGTCCCACGTGCGCATCGCCGACACGCCCGAGCAGCTCTACGCGACGCGCATCGCGGCGGGCGAGGCGAAGCTGGTGCTCGCCTGCGACATCCTCACCGGCGTCGGCAACGAGGCGCTCGCGAAGATGCAGAAGGGCGTGACGAAGGCGCTCGTCAACACCGCGCTCGTGATGCCCGCGCAGTTCACGCGCGACCCCGACCTCGCCTTTCCGTTGGGCTCGATGGAGCAGGAGGTCAAGGACGCGGTCGCGCCGGGCGACGCCGAATTCCTCGATGCGACGCGGCTCGCCACCGGCCTCATGGGCGATTCGATCGCCACGAATCTCTTCATGGTGGGCTACGCCTACCAGCGCGGACTGCTCCCGCTCTCCGACGCGTCGATCCTTCGTGCGATCGAGCTCAACGCCG
>JBLMWW010000242.1:0-3079 GCA_050257435.1 Rudaea sp. | reverse complement strand
GCTCGTCATCCACTACGCGTTCTACAAGCTGCTGCGCGTGCCGCTGCCGTGGGGCATCCTGGAGCGCGTCGCGTGGTGAACGAGGCGGGCGCGAGCCGCGCCGCGGGGTCGCTCGCCCCTTGCCTCGGAGAGGGAGGCTGACCGCGCAGCGGTCGGCTTCGGTGGAGGCCGCCTGATGAGCGACGCCTGGCTACAGGCCTTCGGCCTCGTCTTCCATCCGCACAACCTGCTCGCGATGGTGGGCGCATCGCTGTTCGGGCTGTTCGTCGGTTCCGTGCCCGGTCTCACGGCCACGATGGCGACCGCGTTGCTCGTGCCGGTGACGTTCTTCATGCCGCCGATTCCCGCGATCGCGGCGATCGTCACGGCCACGGCGATGGCGATCTTCGCCGGCGACATTCCGGGCTGCCTGATGCGGATGCCCGGCACGCCGGCGTCGGCTGCGTATACCGACGAGGCCTACGCGATGACCCGCAAGGGCCAGGCCGAGCTCGCGCTCGGGGCGGGCCTCGTGTTCTCGGCGCTCGGGGGCCTCTTCGGCACCGTCGTGCTGATCGTGGCTGCGCCGACGCTCGCGGAATTCGCGCTCAACTTCAGCTCGTTCGAGTATTTCTGGCTCGTGCTGCTCGGGCTCACGTGCGCGGTGTTCATCACGTCCGACCGCCCGCTCAAGGGCTTCGTGTCGCTGATGCTCGGATTGCTCGTTGCATCGGTCGGCCTCAACAACCCGGCGGCGATCCCGCGCTTCACGTTCGGCAGCACGGAGCTTCTGGGCGGGATCGGGCTCATTCCGATGATGATCGGCATGTTCGCCATCTCGGAGATCATTCGTTACGCCGTCGACACCAACCCGCAGGTCCATCTGCGGGGGCGCGCGGTGGGCAACGTCTTCAAGGGCATCTGGGCACTGGCGAGGAAATATCCGGTGCAGCACCTGCGCGGCAGCGTGCTCGGCACGCTGGTCGGCGCGCTCCCCGGGGCGGGTGGCGACATCGCCGCATGGATGGCGTACGCGATCAGCAAGAAGACGTCCAAGGAGCCCGCGAAGTTCGGCACGGGCCACGTCGAAGGCATCGTCGAGGCGAGCTCCGCGAACAACGCCGCGCTCGCCGGCGCGTGGATCCCCGCGCTCGTGTTCGGCATTCCCGGCGATTCGATCACCGCGATCGTCATCGGGGTGCTGTACATGAAGAGCATGAACCCGGGCCCAACGCTCTTCATCAACAACCCGCAGAACATCTACGCGGTGTACCTGCTGTTCATCATCGCGAACGTGATGATGGTTCCGTTCGGCTTCCTCGCGATCAAGACGGCGAAGAACATTCTCGAGATTCCGCGCAGCATCCTGATGCCGGTCATCATGCTCTTTTGCGTGGTCGGCGCGTTCGCGATCAACAACACGGCGTTCGACGTCGGCGTGATGCTCGTCGCCGGGTTCGCCGCGTTCGTGCTCGAGAACAACCTGTTCCCGATCGCGCCGGCGATCCTCGGCGTCGTGCTGGGCGGCATGCTCGAGCAGAACTTCGTGACGTCGATGATCAAGGCGAACGGCGACCTCCTCGCCTTCTTCGAGCGGCCGGTCGCCGCCGTGCTGGGCGTCCTTACGCTTCTCGTGTGGTTTCTTCCTCTGCTCCTGCGCAGGCTGCGGCGCGCCGCCGCCGCGACGAGCGTCGCGCGCGTTTGACCCCTCTCGCCTCGGGGGGCTAAAATCCCATGTTTGGTCGTAGCGGCCGAGGTGTGGTGGTGCGTGGTGTAGCGGCAGGCACGCGTATCGACCGGGACCTTTGCGGCTTCGCGCGGCATGCGCCATTGGCTCATCGTTGGCAACTGGAAGATGAACGGCGGGCTCGCCGCAAATGCACGGCTCCTCGCGCGGCTTGCGGCCGAATGGCGCGCGCCGAGCGGGCGCGCGATGGCGGTGTGCGTCCCCGCGCCTTATCTCGCGCAGGCGCAGGCGCTTCTTGCCGGTTCCGAGGTGGCTTGGGGCGCGCAGGACGTGAGCGAGCACGCGTCGGGGGCGTATACGGGGGAGGTGTCCGCGTCGATGGTGGCGGAATTCGGGTGTCGTTATGCGATCGTCGGCCATTCCGAGCGCCGGCAGTATCACGGCGAGACCGACGCGGTCGTCGGCGCGAAGGCGCGGGCGGCCCTGAATGCCGGCCTCACCCCCATCGCCTGCGTCGGCGAGACGCTGGCCGAACGCGAGCGCGGCGACACCGAGGCGGTCGTGGCGCGCCAGGTGGATGCGCTGATCGCGGCGCTCGGCGCCGACGTCGCGCGGACCGTCATGGCCTACGAGCCGGTCTGGGCGATCGGCACGGGCAGGACCGCCTCGCCGTCGCAGGCGCAGGACGTGCACGCGGCGCTGCGCGCCCGGCTCGCGGATGCCGGCGCCGGCGAAGTGAGCGTGCTGTACGGCGGCAGCGTCAAGGCGGGCAACGCCGCGGCGCTCTTCGCGATGCCGGACATCGACGGTGCACTCGTGGGCGGCGCGTCGCTGGACGCGGATGAATTTTTGAGCATCGGCCGTGCCTTAAGCGTACGCACGCCAGTGGAAGGATGATGCGGGAATGAACCTGATCGAATCGGCGGTCCTCGTGCTGCATGTGCTGACGGCCATTGCCGTCTGCGGCTTCGTGCTGCTTCAGCACGGCAAGGGCGCGGACATGGGAGCGGCGTTCGGGAGCGGGTCCTCCGGCAGCCTCTTCGGTAGCGCCGGCTCGGCCAACTTCCTGTCGCGCACGACGGCGGTTCTTGCCACCGTATTCTTCGCGACCAGCGTGGGACTGACGTACCTCGGGTCGCAACACGGCGCCCCGCAGGGCGCGGTCGAGAAGAGCCTCATGGAGCGTACGCAGCCGGCGAAGCCGGCGGACGTCCCGCAACCGGCCGCGGGAACGAATGCCGCGCCGGCCGGAGGCGTTCCAGGCGGGGCGCCGAAATCGAACGAAGTGCCGAAGTAACCGGAGCCGACGTGGTGAAATTGGTAGACACGCTGTCTTGAGGGGGCAGTGGCGAAAGCCGTGGGAGTTCGAGTCTCCCCGTCGGCACCATTTCCAGGCATCAGCTATCAGGCATC
>JBLMWW010000241.1:0-5956 GCA_050257435.1 Rudaea sp. | reverse complement strand
TGGCCATCCTTGCGCGCAAAAACTGACACCCGATCGCGTGCTCGCGAGCGTGCGCGCACGGCTCACGACGCGCACGGTTGCAGCGCCGCTGCGCTTGCCGCTGCCACTACGGCCGCAGCCGGGGAATGGGATGCATCCGCCGCGCGGTCCCTAGCAGCCCCCGCACGCATGGCATGCGCCGTGCATCGATCGCAGCATTGGGCTTCCGGAGCATTGCATGCGGCGACTGCGCATCCTCACCTGGCAGGTCCACGGCAATTACCTCTATTACCTGACGCAGGCGCCGCACGAATTCTTCGTCCTCTCGAAGGCTGGCGCGCCCCCGGGCTACGCCGGCCGCCGCGGTCATCTGCCCTGGGGCGATAACGTTCACGACTGTCCGGTCGAGCGCGTGCGAGAGGAGGCCTTCGACTGCGTGCTGTTCCAGTCGCGCCTGCATTACGAGAAGGACCAGCACGAGCATCTCGCGTCTGCGCAGCGCGCGCTTCCGCGCATCTATCTCGAGCACGATCCGCCGCTCGGGCACCCCACGAACACCGTGCACTTCGTCGACGACCCCAACGTGCTCATCGTGCACGTGACGCACTACAACGCGCTCATGTGGGACTGCGGCCGCGTGCCGACGCGCGTCGTCGAGCACGGCGTGCGCGTGCCCGAAGGCGTCGCATGGAGCGGAGAGATTCCGCGCGGCGTCGCCGTCATCAATCACCTTGCACGGCGGGGACGGCGCCTCGGCGCGGACGTGTTCGACGCGTGGCGCCGCGAAGCGCCGCTCGATCTCTACGGCATGGACGCCGAAGCGAGCGGCGGCCTCGGCGAACTGCGGTACGGCGAGCTCCTGCCCGCGGTCGCGCGACACCGCTTCTTCGCACACCCGGTGCGTTACACGAGCCTCGCGCTCGCCCTGTGCGAAGCGATGATGATCGGATTGCCGGTGATCGGGCTCGCGACGACCGAGCTACCGCGTGTGATCCTCGAAAGCGGAGGCGGGTACGTCGATACCGAGGTCGCGCGACTCGTCGATGCGTCGCGCGAGCTCCTGCGCGACCGGGGACGCGCAGCCGAATTGGGCCGGCGGGCGCGCGCGTACGCACGCGAGCGCTTCGGCATCGAGCGCTTCGCGGCCGACTGGAGCGCCGTCTTCGACGAGGTCACGTCCGCATGAGAACGGAACCGAGCCAACCGTTGCGCGTGCTGGTCACCGGGGGCGCGGGCTTCCTCGGCTCGCATCTTTGCGAGCGGCTGCTCGACGACGGGCACGACGTGCTGTGCGTCGACAACTTCTACACGGGGACGCGCGCGAACCTGGGGCCGCTTCTGTCGCATCCGCGCTTCGAGCTGTTGCGCCACGACATCACGTTCCCGCTTTACGTGGAAGTCGACCGCATCTTCAACCTCGCGTGCCCCGCATCGCCCCGGCATTACCAGCTCGATCCCGTGCAGACGACGAAGACGAGCGTGCACGGCGCGATCAACCTGCTCGGCCTCGCGAAGCGGCTGCGCGCGCCGATCGTCCAGGCGTCGACGAGCGAGGTGTACGGCGACCCGGCGCAGCACCCGCAGACGGAGGACTACTGGGGCCACGTGAACCCGATCGGACCGCGCGCCTGCTACGACGAGGGGAAACGCTGCGCGGAGACGCTGTTCGCCGACTACCGCCGGCAGCACGGCGTCGACACGCGCATCGCGCGCATCTTCAACACGTACGGTCCGCGCATGCAGCCGGGCGACGGACGCGTCGTCTCCAACTTCATCGTGGCCGCGCTGCGCGGGGAGCCGCTCGCCATCCAGGGCGACGGCTGGCAGACGCGCTCCTTCTGTTACGTGAGCGACACGATCGATGCGCTCATGCGCCTGATGGACGCGACCGAACCGTGTCCGGGGCCGGTCAACGTCGGCAACCCCGACGAGCATACGGTTCTGGAGCTTGCCGAGCGCGTGCGAAGGCTCGCGGGCACGCGCTCGCCGATCGTGTTCGTGCCGGCCGCCTGCGACGACCCGCGCCAGCGGCGCCCCGACATCGCGCTCGCGGGCCGCGTGCTGGGATGGAAGCCCCGCGTCGGCATCGACGAGGGGCTCGCGCGCACGATCGAGTATTTCCGCCGCACGCTCGCGCGAGGCGCGCCGGGCCGCACCGGCGTCGCAGCGGCGCGCCTCGATGCGCGCGTCGCCGATGCCGGCGAATGAAGTGCGCAACGCGCGTGCCTGCCGCGCAGGTTTTGCATTTCACAGATCGCAGGCCGCATCCCTTGTTAGCGCAAGGCGCACGAGCGGGCTTGCGGCAGTGCATGGCATGGCCGTTGCATACGGGCGTATGATGACCTGGCCTCGCATGTCGCGCCGCCGGCGCCTCCCGCGCCCTGTCAGGCCGACCGAAAGCGAGCCATGAATCCATCGCATGCACCACCGCTCACGACGCCTACGCCGATGACGCTTGGAACGCGGTTCTCGCTCGCCTTTACCCATCTCAAGGGACTCGTGCAGGACCACGCGCTGCTCGCGGTGCTCGAAGTCCAGCGCGCGGGCATCTCGCTCGTGAAGATGATCGCGGCGGCGATCGTCGTCTCGATCCTTCTCGTGTCGGCATGGATGGCGATCGTGGCCGCGGCGGTCGTGTGGGCGGTCGGCGCGGGCGCGCACTGGGGACTCGCGATCCTGATCGCCGCGCTCGTCAACATCGCGGTCGCCGTGGGCGTGGCGTTCTGGGCCAAGAATCAGCTTCCCGACCTGTTCTTCTCCGCCACCGCACGCCAGCTGCGCAAGGACGTACCGCACGAGGAGGGCCCGCATGTCCAGGACCGACCAGTCGCTTGACGAGCAGATCGCCGAAGTCGAAGGCCGGCTCGCGGAGCATCGGGCGCAGCTGCGGTTGCTCGCGGCCGAAGCGCGCAGCCGCGTCCGCATCGACAAGTCGGTGCCGGTCGCGATGCTCGTCGCGCTCGCCGTCGGGTTCGCCGCATCACGTTTCGTGCGCAAGCCGGCGCGACCGGTCGTCCTGCGCGAACGATCGCGTTCGGCGCGCATGTTCGGTGCGTTGGCCGCCGTCCTCCTGCCGCCACTCGTGCGTCCGCTTCAGCACGCGGCAGCAGAGTGGATCACGCAGCGCCTGCAGCGCGGCGCAGCGCGCTAGAGACGAAAGCGTCCGCGCTTCGCGGGTTCACTCGAATGCGCAGCGCGTCGTCGAATGGCGACGGCGGCTCGCGTAAATCTTACCTGGCGACGGTCGCAAAGTTGCCACGCGCGGAATGGCAGGGAATACGGCAGCCCGCGCCGCCACTGCCCGATGCTTCCCGCGTCCGCACGCGCGGATGGCACTGTTTCCCGGCGCCGTGCCGGGCCAGCCCCATCGGATTGCGTCGACGCCGGCCGCTCGTATCGACCTCGCATGCACACGGCATGGCGATTGCTCGGTTCCGGGCGTGCCCAGAAAGATTGCATCACACCTTCGTCGCTCTCCCGTTCTGCTTGCCGCCGTGCTGGCCCTCCTGGCCACCGCGGGATGCGAACGGGAGTACCGCGCGCTGCCGGGCGATTCGATACGTTCCGGGTGGTCCGGGCGTGCGCATGTCTCGCGGATCGCACTCGATCTCGGGCAGCGCGAATTCCTGAACGAGGCCGCGCAGGCGAGCCTGTTCGAGATCGAGGCGAGCCGCATCGCGCTCTCACATGCGGCATCGCCGGCGGTTCGGCGCTACGCCGAATCGACGTTGCGCGATCGTCTCTCGGGCGACACCGACCTCGAGCAGCTCGCCGCGAGCGTGGGCGTCGTGCTGCCGTCACGCCTGAACGACAACCAGCGCGCGCGGCTTTCGATCCTCGGGCAGCTCTCGGGCACCGACTTCGACCGTGCGTACGCACGAAACGTCGGCGTGCTCGCGCAGGAAGAGGCGCTGGCGGCGTTCGAGCGCGCGGCCAACGGCCACGGCCAGCGCGTGCAGCGCTTCGCCGCGGATCGCCTCCCGACGCTGCGCAAACAGCTCGAGCTCGGGCGCAGGCTGGCGAGCGAGGTCGTCAAAACGGACATGGCCTAGCGCGCGCGTGGAACGCTACGACGACCGCGCAACTCCCGCGGCACGGGCGATCGCGCCGGGTGTCGACCGTCGATCCGCCCTGATCGCGATGGTCGAGCGCTCGCTCGATGCGCTGGCGCCGCTCGTCGCCCACCTGGTGTCCGACCCATCGATCAGCGCCGAGGCGGCGATGCACGTGGTCGTGATGGACCCGAGCGCCGATCCCCGCGCCGACGCGTTCGAGAACGCGATCCTCGTCGAGCGCAGCTTCGGCGATCCGCTGCGCTGGAACGCCGACTACGGGTGGTATGCGCGCGCCAAAGCACGGGTCAGTTTCCGCGAGCAGGCGAGCCTGCGCACGCTCCTGAGCGAGCATCCCGAGCGGCTGCGCGAGGACGACATCCGCGTCGAGGGCGCCGTATGCGATGGTGGCTGGACCGTCGCTGCAAGCGGTGCGCAGGCGTGGTACGACCACGCGATCGCGACGGCGGCGGTCGCGCTCTGCGATGCGGCGGCGACGCAGGCCGACGCGGCGGCCGGGGACGTTGCGTGAAGCGCACACGCGGCGCGCTCGCTACGCATCGCCCATCCGATCTCGGCCTTGCCGCGGACGTTGCGACCGACACCGCCGTCAACTGCGCACGCCCGCGCCGCGGCAATCGGTACCGGAAAATGAGACTGCCGCACGAGCGCGACGAAAGCGCGCGACCCCCCGGAGCGCCCGACCCGATCACGGAGCAAGCGGCTCGCGACGTAGAAAGCGGCAAGACCGACACCGACTGCTACGGTGCGGTAGGACCCCGCTTCGATCGCACGGAACGCGGCGGGTGACACTGGAGCGAGGGCCAAATGAGCATCACGCTAAGCGCCGGACCGCTTGTTTCGCTGATTGCCGGAATCCTGATTTTGGTCGTGCCGCGGCTCTTGAATTACATCGTGGCGATCTACCTGATCGTCATTGGCCTGCTCGGCCTGTTTGGCGCAGGCGCCGTCCACACCGTGTAGCGCGGCACGCTGCTCGGCGTCGACTTCGCTGGCGCCGCGCCATGCCGAACGCTCACCCGTCGAAGCCGTTTCGGGCGCGCCGGTAAGATGGCGCCGTGAGCGCGCCTGAACCGCTTCGTGCGGTTCCTCGATCACTCGCGTGTGGAACGTGTCACGCGACCGCGATCCGGTCGGCGTCGCCGAGAGCGAGCCAGCGACGTGGGCGCAGTTGCAATTTCGGACCAAGCTGGCGTTCGCGACGACGGCCCGGACGAGCGAGCCCCATAGACGGTACGAGGAGCAGCAACGATGAAGCAGGACGTCGCAAGCCGTGCGAACACGGAACGTTTCAATGCGATCGCCAGCACTTTCGATGACAATCCCACGCGTGTCGAATTGGCCCATGGCGTTGCGAGCGCCATCCTCGAGGCGGTGCCGATCGACGGCACGACGCGGGCGATGGAACTCGGGTGCGGGACGGGCCTGGTGACGGCGCTTCTAGCCCCGCGCTTGCGGCACGTGCTCGCCGTGGACGGGTCGGCGAAGATGTTGGAGGCGCTGGGGCGTAAGGCGTCCGAGTTGGGCATTCTCAACATCGAGCCGATGGAGAGCGACCTTGCCCAGGAGCTGCCGCCAGGTCCATTCGACCTTATCTACAGCAGCATGACGCTCCATCATATCGACGATGTTGCGGCACTTTTCCGGCGCGCTTATCAACGGCTTGCGCCAGCGGGACGCGTTGCGTTCGCCGATCTGGCACTCGAAGACGGAACGTTCCACGCGGCTGGCGTACCCGGTGTCATGCATCACGGATTCGAGGCGGCGACGCTGCGCGGCTGGCTCGAGGCCGCAGGATTCGTCGACGTCCAGGGGCGGATAGCGCACGTCGTGAGGAAGACCCGAGCGGACGGATCGATGCGCGAATATCCCGTGCTTCTGGTGACGGCTCAGGCGTCCAGCAC
>JBLMWW010000240.1:0-16871 GCA_050257435.1 Rudaea sp. | reverse complement strand
TGCGGGCGCAGATTGTCGTACAGAGCGAGCACGTCGAGCAAGAGGGCGGCGAGGTCGACCGTCTGCATCTGCCCCGGCCGCGGCTTGCGCGCATAGATGGCGAAGTCGTCGACCATGTGCTTCATCGCGGCGACCTGCGAGACGATCGTCTGCGTTCCCCGGCGCAGCGTCTCCTGGTCCGCATCGTCGAGTCGCGGCGCGAGCTTCACCGCGAGCCGCTCGGCGGAGAGCTGGATCGGCGTCAGCGGGTTCTTGATCTCGTGCGCGAGGCGCCTCGCCACCTCCGACCAGGCCGCATCGCGCTGCGCCTGCAGGAGCTCCGAGACGTCGTCGAACACGACGACGTATCCCGGCACGGGCGCGCCGGGGAGCCGCGTGCCGCGCAGGAGCAGCGTGCGCGTCTGCCCCGCCACCGTGAGCGACGCCTCCCGCTGCCACTGGCCCTCGCGCGCCGAGCGGAACGCCTCGGCCACCAGCTCGCCGAACGGGGCGAGGCCCGGAAGCCGTCCGCCCCATTCGGCGAGCGCGATGCCCGCCAGATCGGCGAACGGCTGCTGGAGGATCACGGCCGCGCTCGGATTGGCCGTGCGCAGGCGATAGCGATCGTCGAACGCGAGCACGCCCGACGACAGGTTCGACAGGACGCTCTCGAGATACGCCCGTGTCGTCTCGGTCGCGCGCTGCGAGTCCTCGGCCTTTTGCTTGGCATCGGCGAGCTGCGCGGTCATCGTGTTGAACGATTCGGTGAGGACGCCGAGCTCGTCGCGCGAGGTGACCGGCTGGCGACGCGTGAAGTCGCCCTGCGCAACCGCGCGCGTGCCCTCGGCCAGCACGCCGAGCGGCGCGGCGATCCGTTGCGAGAGGACGAGCGCGAGGCCGAGCGCCGAGGTGAGCGCGAGGAGCAGCGTGAGCGTCAGCGTCAGCCGGTACAGGCGCTTCAGCGCCGCGCGGGAGAACGAGATCTCCTGGTAGTCGCGCGCGCCCGACTGCACCTTCTCGAGGTCCTGCGCGAGCGTCCGCGGCACGCGCTCGATCACCTGCAGCACGCGCAGCGGGTCGAGCCGGTCGCTGCTGTTGACCGGCACGACGACGCGCAGCATGAGTCCGCCGTCCTGCGTTTGCTCGACCTTCGCGTACGTCTGCTGCAGCTTCGCGCGGCGCAACGCGTCGCCGGGCAGCGGCTCCGGCGTCATGCCGCCGCCGAGCCCGGCGACGGCGATGACGCTTCCCGAGGGGGAAAACACCGCCGCCTCGTACACGCCGGCCTGCTCGGCTGCGCGCCCGAGCGCCGCTCCCGAGGGCCCCGGCGCATCGGCGAGCGCCGCCGAGATCAGGTTGGCGCGGTTCGCCGTTTCCTTGAGCAGGTAATCGAGTGCGCTGCGGCCCAGGTTGATGCCTCCGTCGAGCGCGCGGTCGACGCGGACGTCGAACCAGCTTTCGATGCTGCGCCCGAGGAACTGGACCGACACCGCGTAGACGAGCGCGCCGGGGAGGATTGCGACCAGCGAGAAGAGCAGCACGAGCCGCAGCGCGAGCCGCGACCCGAACACGCCGGCCTTCAGGTTGCGCCACAACTGCAGGACCTGCCCGCCGACGACGAGCATCAGCAGCACGACGAGCGCGCCGTTGATGACGACGAGCGCGTTGTAGTGCCCGGCGAAGAAGTCGGTGTTCGCGGTCGCCGAGGCGAGCAGGAACAGCGCGATCGCCGAAACGCACGCAAAGCCCAGCGTGATCCACCGCAGCGTGCGTGACGCGAGGGGGCCGCGCGTCATGGCACGAACGAGAACCGGTGCCAGTCCGACGCGAGCTGCCACTCGCGCGAGGCGAGCGCGTTCACCTGGAACGGCTTCGGGAGCTGGTTGACGTCGAGCTTCATGCGCACCGCGGCCTCATAGCGCGCGCCCTGCGACAGCTCGTCGGCGTGCGCCACCGGCCGCGACGCGACATGGCCGATGAATCGCTCGACATCCGCGCGCGACTCGAACGTCTGCCCAAGCGGCCCGCTCGCGACGCGGTACTGGCGCGTGAGCGCGCTGTACGAGACGCGATAGGTGATCGACCACTGCGCGATCTTCTGCGGAAACCACAGCAAGCGTGTGCGCACGAGCTCGAAGTCGATCGTGAAATAGAGCGGCACGCCCTTGTCGAGCGCTTCCTCGAGCGCCGGCGTGAGCGAGACGTCGAACTCCGCGGACAGCAGCAGCTCGTCGTCCTCGATACGCAGCGAAGCCGACGTCACCGGAATCTCGTCGGCGAGCGCCGGCGAAAGCGCGGCCAGGGCGAGCAGCATCCCGGCGCCCGCCCGCAGGAAGCGCCGGCGCGGCCTGTCTTGCGCGCGATGCATCGGATCGGTAGGCGGCATGCCGGCTTGGCGCACTATGGGCCGGATCCCGGGTCCGGGACGGCATGTCGGGGCGCCGCGCGGAAGCGCGAGGGCGCGCGATCCGCCCCATCAGCACTTGCGAAGCAACGCGTAGAAGAACCCATCCTGATTGTGGCGCGCGCCTTCCGGCGATGGCAATAGCTGCCCATCGCGATGCGGCGCGTCGGCCGGAAGGTTGAGGGTTTCGCGCAACGCGTCGGGCGTTCGCTCGACGAAATGCCCTATGCGAGCCCCGTTTTCCTCGTCGAAGACCGAGCACGTCGAATAGAGCAGCAGGCCGCCGCGCGCGAGCATCGGCCACGCAGCCGACAGAAGGCGTGCCTGCGCCCGTGCGAAACGCTCGACGTCGCCCTCGCGGTGGCGCCACTTCCCGTCGGGATGACGGCGCACCACGCCCGATGCGGTGCACGGCACGTCGAGCAGGATCCGGTCGAACGCGCGCCCGTCCCACCACGTCGACGGATCGCCCGCATCGCCTTGCACCAGGCGCACGACCCGATCGGCGAGGCGCAGGCGGGCGAGGTTCTCGCCGATACGCGCAAGGCGGGCGGCATCGACGTCCACCGCGGTGAGGTCGACATCCGCCATCTCCAGCAGGTGCGCCGTCTTGCCGCCCGGCGCGGCGCACGCATCGAGCACGCGCGTGCCGTCGCGCGCGTCGAGCAGCGGCGCCGCGTACTGGGCCGCGAGATCCTGCACCGAGAACGCGCCCTCGTCGAAGCCGGGAAGCTCGGTGACATTGCGCGGCTGCGTGACGATCACGCCAGCCGCTCCGGTCGGCGCCGCCGCAACGCGCGCCGCATCGAACCGCTGCAGGAGCGCTTCGCGTGTGACGACGCGCACATTGACGCGCAACGTGAGCGGCGGCCGGGCATTGCCGGCGACGAGGATCGATTGCCAATCGTCCGGGTAATCGCGGCGCACGCGATCGATCCACCATTGCGGATACGAGAAGCGCGCGACCTCGTTGCCTGCGAGCGCGCGAGCCACGTCGCCACGCTCGCGCAGGTACCTGCGGAGCAGCGCGTTCACGAGCGCTTTCGCAGCCGGCCGCACGGTCGCGCCCGCCGCCGCGACGGCGCGATCGACGACGGCGAACGCGGGCGCCCGCGTGTGATCGAGCTGGTAGAGCGCGACGGCGAGCAGGGTGCGGAGCAGGGGATCGGCGATCGGCTTGCGGGAAAGCGCGTCGACGATCGCGGCAAGCGTTCCAAAGTGCCGCAACGTGCCGTACGCGAGCTCCTGCACGAGCGCGCGTCCGCGCAGCGCGCTGCCGTCGTCGACGGCCGCGAGCGCGTCGCGCAGTTTGGCGCCATCGAACACGCGCATGACGGCGAGCGCCGCCAGTGCCTGCTCGCGATGCACGCCAGGGCCCCGCCCTATCGACCGGGCCCGAAGCGCTTGCCCGGCGCAACACCGCGCCCGATCGCGAAGGCGTGCGCCGCCATCGGGCGACCTCCCGCCGGCTGCAGCTCGAGGAGTCGAAGCAGGCCCGCCGCGTCGTCATGGCCGCAGGCGATGTCGATGCCCTGCGACGAGACGGCGACGACGGTGCCGGGCGCCTCCGCCGCGCGGCCGGCGAGCGGGCTCGCCGCGCGGACCTTGACCGGCATTCCCTCCCATGCGGCGACGGCACCGGGCGCTGGCGCCATCGCGCGGATGCGCCGATCGAGCGCCGACGCGCTCGAGCTCCAGTCGAGCAGTGTGTCCGCGCGGCCGATCTTCGGCGCGTACGTCACGCCCTCCGCCGGCTGCGGAGATCCGGGAAGGCTGCCGTCGCGCTGCAACATCGCCAGGGTCTCGACGACGACGCGGGCGCCGAGATCGGCCAGGCGCTCGGTCAGCTCGCCCGTCGTTTCTCCGGACGCGATCGCGAGCCGGGCCCGGGCGACGACCGGCCCCGTGTCGAGCCCCTCATCCATCTGCATGATCGTGACGCCGGTCTCCTGGTCGCCCGCTTCGATGGCCCGCGCGATCGGTGCGGCGCCCCGCCAACGGGGCAGGAGCGACGCATGGATATTGAGGCAGCCGTGCCGCGGCCAGGCGAGGACGGGCTGCGGCAGTATCAGGCCATACGCGGCAACCACGAGAACGTCGAGGGGCGTCGCGGCCAGTTCGGCGACGAGCCCGGGCGCGCGCAGCGTCGGCGGCTGGCGGACGGCCAGGCCGAAGTCCGCCGCGAGTCGCTTGACCGCCGACGGCGCGACCGCCAAGCCTCGTCCGGACGGACGATCCGGCTGCGTCAGCACCAGCGGTATCGTGAAGCCGTTCCGGTGTATCGCCGACAGGGCGCGGGCGGCAAAGACCGGCGTCCCGGCGAAGCCGACCCGCATCGCGCGCGGAATCAGCCGGCGAGCCGCTGTTTCTTGCGCAGCTTGGCGGCCAGCCGGGCGCGCTTGAGCGGCGACAGGTACTCGACGAAGAGCTTCCCCTGCAAATGGTCCATTTCGTGCTGGATGCAAACGGCGAGCAAGCCATCGGCGTCGAGCTCGAACGTCTCGCCGTGCTCGTCTTGCGCTCGCACGAGGATCCGGGCCGCCCGGGTCACCTTGTCGTAATAACCGGGAACCGACAGACAGCCTTCCTCGCACTCGGCCTCGCCTTCCGCGAAAAGGAGCTCCGGGTTGATGAAGACGCGCAGCTCGTCCTTGCGCTCGGAAACGTCGATGACGATCACCCGTTTGTGAACGTTCACTTGCGTTGCCGCCAAGCCTACGCCGGGGGCCGCGTACATCGTCTCGGCCAGGTCCCGGACGAGCTTGCGGATCTCGCCCGTCACGGCCGCCACCGGGGCTGCAACTTTTTTGAGACGCGGGTCGGGGTATTCGAGGATCGGAAGGCGCGCCATTGCGTAATTGGCTTGCAAAATGCAAGCTGGCAGATGCAGAATCGTCCTTAAGTGCTTATTTTGTGGCGGTTTAGGACGTTGACAAGTCCGACCGATCGAAAAGAGGCCATATGCGTCAACAGTTTAACACGGCAATGCTCACCGCCGCCCTGTGCGGCGTCCTCTGCATTCTGTTGCCGTCGGCGCCGGCGCGGGCCCAGGCCGTGGGCATCGCCGATAATGCCCCATCCGCGTACACGGTGCAAAAGGGAGACACGCTGTGGGGCATCGCCGGCAAGTTCCTGAAGGAGCCGTGGCGCTGGCCCGAGGTGTGGCGGATGAACCGCGACCAGATTCGCAATCCGCACCGCATCTACCCCGGCGACGTCATCAAGCTCACGCTCGTCGACGGACAGCCGCGGCTCGACCTCGCGCGTAACACCGTGAGACTCTCGCCCGAGATCCGAGTTTCGCCGCTCGCGCCGCAGCCGATCCCACCGATCCCCCCGGGCGACATCGAGCCGTTCCTGACGCGCCCCCTCGTCACCGGGCCCACGGGACTCGCCGACGCCGCGGAGATCGTGGCCGGCCGCGATGATCGCGTCGTACGCGGGCAGAACGACATCGTATACGCCGCCGGCATGGATCCGGCCGGCGGCGACCTGTGGTTCATCTACCGGCCGGGCGAGCGCCTGGTCAACGACGTAGGCGAGACGCTCGGCTACGAGAACCGCTTCCTCGGCACGGCGCGGGTCGAGCGCTTTGCCGACGTGTCGACGGCGCGCATCGAATCGGCCAACGAGGAGATCGTGATCGGCGATCGGCTGGTGCCCGCGGCGCGCGAGGTGATCCAGAACTACGTGCCCCACGCGCCCGACTTCGACCTCGACGGGCGCATCCTGAAGCTCCCGCACGACGGGCAGGAAACGGGCCGGAGCTACGTCGTGACGCTCGACAAGGGCGCGCAGGACGGTCTCGAGGTCGGCCACGTGCTCGCGATCTACCGCGTCGTGGCGCCGATCCGCGACCCGCGTCCGGATAAGGACGGTCCGCCGATCCTCCTCCCGAACTTCGACCAGACGACGTCGTACCGGTCGCCCGCCTACCTGCACGTGCCCGACGAGCGCGTCGGCATCCTCATGGTGTTCCGCGTGTTCGATCGCGTCTCGTATGCGCTCGTGCTGAACTCCACCGGCGCGGTTCGCACCGGCGATTACGTCCGCACGCCGTGACACGGCCGTCCGCACGCGCCTGCGGCGGCCGTTCGTCGATGTAAGCGCTTGCTGCTGGCGCGTCGGCGATGGCGCTCGATGCGCGTTCGCTTGCCTGGGCGCGGCTCGCCGGCAAGCCGCTGCCGCAGCGGGTGCTCGTCTCGTTGTTGCGGCATTTCGGCGACCCGCAGGCGCTTCTCGCCGCTTCGCGTCCCGCGCTTTCGCGCATCTTGTCGCCTGCGGGCGCCGACGCGGTGCTGGCGCCCGAAGACGAGGATACGCTTGCGCGCACGTCTCGCTGGCTCGACGATCCGGGGCATCACGTCGTCGCGTGGGACGACGACGATTTTCCGCGCGCGCTGCTCGAGGTCGGCGATGCGCCGCCGGCGTTCTTCTATATCGGCCGGCGCGAATTGCTCGGGCGCGCGGCGCTCGGAATCGTGGGCAGCCGCCATGCGACGCCGCAGGGCACCGAGAACGCGCGCGAGTTCGCGCACGCGCTCGGCGCCGCGGGACTCACGATCGTTTCGGGGCTCGCGCTCGGCATCGACGCCGCTGCGCACGAAGGCGCGCTCGGCACGGCAGGCTCGACGATCGCCGTCATCGGCACGGGGCCCGACCGCGTCTACCCCGCGCGCAACCGCGATCTGGCCGCGCGCATCGCGCGAGACGGCGGCATTGTGTCCGAATTCGTCCCGGGAACGCCGCCGCGCAAGGAGAACTTCCCGCGGCGCAATCGGCTGATCAGCGGACTGTCCCGCGGCGTGCTCGTCGTCGAGGCGACGCTTTCCTCGGGCTCGCTCATCACGGCGCGTCTCGCGGGCGAGCAGGGGCGCGAAGTCTTCGCGATCCCGGGCTCGATCCATTCGCCCTTCGCGAAGGGCTGCCACAAGCTGATTCGCGAGGGAGCGAAGCTGGTCGAAACCGCGCAGGACGTGCTTGCCGAACTGCATCTCGCCAGCGCCGCTCCCCCGGCCGCGCAGGGGCGAACGGGCGAAGACGCGTCGACGGCGCCGCTCCTCACGGCGATGGGTTACGATCCGGTCGGCGTCGACGTGCTCGTGGCGCGAACCGGGTTGGCCGCGGAATCGATCATGCGCGATCTCGTGACGCTCGAACTGGCCGGCGACATCGCCGCGCTGCCCGGCGGCCTGTGGCAACGACGCCCACGCGGGCGTCGCTCCGCGTAACGCTTCGCGCGCGGCCGATACGGCGCGCTGCGGCCACGGGCGGTAGCGCGCCGCACGAAGCGCCGCCGGGATCCGCCAAGCGGATGGTTGCGGCCCCCGGCGAACCTTCTGTAGTATCGGCCCCCCCGACGTGGCCGTCGTCGGCGCACGTCTTGCCAACCGGATGTGCGAGCCGCATGTTGCATCCATCGCCGCGCGCGCCGACGCCGGCGCCCCGACTCCCGGATTCCGTTCATCTTGCAGAAGCAGCTGATCATCGCCGAAAAGCCGTCCGTCGCCGCCGACATCGCGCGAGCGCTCGGCGGATTCACGCGCCACGGCGATTATTTCGAGAGCGGCGAGTACGTGCTCTCCTCGGCCGTGGGGCACTTGCTCGAGATCGGCATGCCCGACGAGGAGGAAGTGAAGCGCGGCAAGTGGACGTTCGCGCACCTGCCCGCGATCCCGTCGCATTTCGAGTTGAAGCCGATCGAGAAGAACGAGGCGCGCCTCAAGCTGCTGCTGAAGCTCATCAAGCGCAAGGACGTCTCGCGCCTGATCAACGCCTGCGACGCGGGACGCGAGGGCGAGCTCATCTTTCGCTACATCGTTCAGTTCGCCGGGACCGACAAGCCCATCCGGCGTCTTTGGCTGCAGTCGATGACGCCGGCGTCGATTCGCGACGGCTTCGAGCGCCTGCGCTCGGACGAGGCGATGCGCCCGCTCGCCGACGCCGCCGTGTGCCGGTCGGAATCGGACTGGCTCGTCGGCATCAACGGCACGCGCGCGATGACCGCGTTCAACTCCAAGGCGGGTGGCTTCCAGCTCACCACGGTGGGACGCGTGCAGACGCCGACGCTCGCGATCCTGGTCGAGCGCGAGGAGAAGATCCGCGCTTTCGAGCCGCGCGATTACTGGGAGCTCGTCGGCACGTTCCGCGCGCAAGCCGGCGAGTACACCGGTCGCTGGTTCGACGAAGGCTTTCGCAAGCGCGAAGGGGCCACGGACGCGGCTGGACGGCCGATCGACGAGGCGGACCTGCGGCCCGAGCGGCTCTGGGACGAAGCGGCGGCGCGGCAGATCGCGCAGGCGTGCATCGGCAAGCCGGGCGTCGTCACCGAGGAAGCGCGGCCCACGACGCAGATCGCGCCGCTGCTCTTCGATCTCACGAGCCTGCAGCGCGAGGCGAACGGCCGGTTCGGCTTTTCCGCTCGCACCACGCTCTCGCTCGCGCAAGCGCTCTACGAAAAGCACAAGGTGCTGACCTATCCGCGCACGGATTCGCGCGCACTGCCCGAGGACTACGTCGGCACCGTCAAGGCGACGATGAAGGAGCTCGCCGGAAGCGCCGCGTACGGCAGGTTCGCGCGGAGCGTGCTCGAGCACGGTTGGGTGCGGCCGAACAAGCGGATCTTCGACAACGCGAAAATCTCCGATCACTTCGCCATCATCCCCACGCTCGTCCAGCCCCGTCACCTGAGCGAGGCGGAAGCGAAGCTCTACGATCTCGTCGTCAAGCGCTTCCTGGCGATCTTCCATCCGGCGGCGGAATTCCTCGTCACGACGCGCATCACGCGCGTCGGCGAGCATCCGTTCAAGTCGGAAGGGAAGGTGCTCGTGCAACCCGGATGGCTCGCCATCTACGGCAAGGAAGCGGCCGGCGACGAGCCGACGCTGACGCCGGTCAAGGTGCGCGAGGTCGCCGAGGCGAAGGCCGAGGCCGCCGCCCCTGAAGGGCGCGCGAGCGGCGCCCGCCGCTACGTCGGCCTGGAGGAGGTGGCGACGCGCGACGTCGACGTGGCCAAGCAGACCACGCGGCCGCCGCCGCGCTACAACGAGGCGACGCTGCTGTCCGCGATGGAAGGCGCCGGCAAGTCGATCGAGGACGACGAGCTGCGCGAGGCGATGCGTGAAAAGGGTCTGGGCACGCCGGCCACGCGCGCGCAGATCATCGAGGGGCTCATCACCGAGCGCTACATCCTGCGCGAAGGCAGGGAGCTCATCCCCACGCCGAAGGCCTTTTCGCTGCTCACGCTCCTGCACGGGCTCGGCATTCCGGAGCTGTTCTCGCCCGAGCTCACCGCCGAGTGGGAATTCAAGCTCGCGCAGATGGAGCACGGCGCGTTGAAGCGCAGCGAGTTCATGCGCGAGATCGTCGCCATGACGAAGCACATCGTCGGGCAGGCGAAGAACTACGAAAGCGACACGATTCCCGGCGACTTCGCGACGCTGGCGGCGCGCTGCCCGAAATGCGGCGGCGAGGTGCACGAGCGGTACAGGAAGTTCCAGTGCCTCGATTGCGACTTCGGCTTCTGGAAGATCATGGGTGGGCGGCAGATGTCACCGTCCGAAGCGGAAACGCTGCTCGAGACCCGAGAGCTGGGTCCTCTCGACGGCTTTCGCAGCCGCCTCGGGCGCCCGTTTTCCGCGAAGCTGCGCCTCACCGATACGAACGAGGTCGAGTTCGACTTCGGGCCGCGCGCCGACGACGACGAGGGGCCGGCCCCCGACTTCTCGACGCAGACGCCGCTCGGACCCTGCCCCAAATGCGGCCAACGCGTGTTCGAGACGCCGAACGCGTACGTATGCGAGCGCGCGGTGGGCGAGGGGCGGACGTGCGATTTCCGCTCGGGGCGGACGATCCTGCAGCGCGTGATCGAGCGCGCGCAGATGGCCAAGCTGCTCGAAACGGGCAAGACCGATCTGCTGCAATTCGTGTCGGCGCGCACGCGCCGCCCGTTCTCGGCGTATCTCGTCAAGCAGCCCGACGGCAAGGTTGGCTTCGAGTTCGAGGCCAGGGAGCCGGGCCGGCGCGGCGCGCGGCCGATGCGAAGCGCGCCGCTCCGCGTGCTGGGGACGCATCCACGTGACGGGCAGCCGATCGAATTGCACGCCGGCCGCTACGGGCCGTACGTGAAGCACGGGACGACGAACGCGACGCTACCCGACAAGGCCGCCGCCGAGACGTTGTCGCTCGAAGACGCGATCGCACTCGTGGACGAGAAGGCGGGCCGAGGCCAAGCCGGCGCCGCGCGGCGTCCGGTCAAGCCGCGCGCGCCGCGCCAACCGCGCGTCACGGCGCGCGAGCCGGACGTCGGGGCACCGCCGCGACGCGTCGCGCCGCCACGCGGGGCGAGGCGCGTCGAAGTCGCGAGCGAGCCGGTAACGCGCGCGCCGGCCGCGAACCGTGGACCGTCGAGCGCACGCGCTTCGGCGTCCAAACCCGCGGCCGCGCACACGGTGCCATCCGCGGGCGCGAAGCGCACGCCGGCGAAGCGGCGCGCCACGGGTGGCGTCGCGCCCAGGACGAGGGCTTCGGGCAACGGCACGCGCAAGTCGAGCGCAACGACGAAGGCGGCGGCGGCGAAGACGAGGCGGGCACCCGTCGTGCCGAAATCGGCGCCGCGTACCGCAGCGAAGAAGACGAAGCGGCGCTAAACCCTGGGTCCGACGCGAGTTCGAAAATCGGGGTCGGACTCGAAATTCACCCTCGGGCAAACACGCATCGGTGTGGACAGCGGGCGAATTTCGAGTCTCACCCCGATTTACGATCGGCCGAGGTCGAAGCGAATCCCCTGCGCGAGGGGCAAGTCGCGGCTCCAGTTGATCGTGTTGGTCTGCCGTCGCATGTAGGCGCGCCACGCGTCGGAGCCGGACTCGCGCCCGCCCCCGGTCTCCTTCTCGCCCCCGAACGCGCCGCCGATCTCCGCGCCCGACGTGCCGATGTTCACGTTCGCAATGCCGCAATCGCTGCCCGACGCCGCGAGAAACGCCTCGGCCGTGCGCAGGCTCTGGGTGAAGACCGCCGACGATAGCCCCTGGCGAACGCCGTTGTTCATGGCGATCGCCTCGTCGATCGTGTCGTACTGCAGCACGTACAGGATCGGCGCGAAGGTCTCGCGCTGCACGAGCGGATGCGAATTCGCAAGTCCGGCGACGATCGTCGGCTCGACGTAGTTCCCTTCGCGTTCGATGGGACGACCGCCGTGGACGATCGTCGCGCCGGCCGCGCGCGCTTCCTCGACCGCCGCCCGAAAGCTCGCCACCGCCGCGGCGTCGATCAGCGGCCCCATCAGCGTCGAGGCTTCCAGCGGGTCGCCGATTCGCACCTGCCGATAGGCATTGGCGAGCCGCGCGAGAACCTCGTCGTTGCGCGAGCGGTGAACGATCAGGCGCCGCGTCGTCGTGCACCGCTGGCCGGCGGTGCCAACCGCGCCGAAGACGACCGCCGGTACGACGAGGTCGAGGTCCGCGTCGTCGGCGACGATCACGGCGTTGTTGCCGCCACATTCGAGCAGCACCCTGCCGAAGCGTGCGCTCACTGCACCCGCCACGATCTTACCGACGCGCGAGGAACCCGTGAACGACACGAGCCCGACACGGGGATCGTCAGCAAGCCGGCGACCGCTGGCGTCGTCGCCGAGCGCGAGCGCGAATACCGGAGGCAGGCCGAGCTCCTCGACGACCCGCTGCGCAAGATGCGAGGCGGCGAGCGCCGACAGTGGCGTCTTCGGCGACGGCTTCCAGACCACTGCGTTGCCGCAGACGCACGCGAGCATCGCGTTCCACGCCCACACCGCCGCCGGGAAGTTGAAGGCGGTGACGACGCCCACGACGCCGAGCGGATGCCATTGCTCGTACATGCGGTGCGCCGGACGCTCGGAATGCAGCGATTTGCCATAGAGCATCCGGGATTGGCCCACCGCGAAGTCGGCGATGTCGATCATCTCCTGCACTTCGCCGTCGCCTTCGACCTTGATCTTGCCGCTCTCGAGGGAAACCAGCGTGCCGAGCGCGTCCTTGTGCTCGCGCAGGAGCTCTGCGTAGCGTCGCACGGCGAGGCCACGCCTGGGCGCCGGCGTGTCGCGCCAAATGCGTGCGGCCGCGTCGGCGCGAGCGAGGATCGCATCGAGATCGGCCGGCGTCGCCGTCGCGACGCTGCCGAGCAGGCGGCCATTCGCGGGGTTGCGCGATGCGAGCGCCGGTCCGGCCAAAGGCGGCCCCAACGGATCGCGCACGTTGCCGTCCGCTCCGATGGCGAGTCCGAGGCGCGCGAACACCGGCGCAATGCGTGGATCGGCGTTCGCCATCGTCATCGACGTCTCCTCACTGGCACGCGGTACCCGGCGCGACGAACACCTGCCGCGTGATCGCCTTGGCCTGCGACACGCCATTCACCGTGTATGCGAACGTCCCGCTGTCGCCGTCCGCGAACGTGAACGTCGCCGCGCCCACGCTCGTTCGCGTCACGCGCGCGGAGTCGAACGGCACCGCATTGAACGGCGGTCCGGTGGTGCGATAAAGCGTGCCCGTGTACGTGGACGGCGCCGAGCGGGTGGCGGTCACCGACAGCCACAGGGGCGAGCCATCGACATCGTACGTGAACCACGTCGCGAACATCGTGTCGCCCTGGTGCGTCAGGTTGACGCCCCATCCCGACTCCGACGCAGGCGGCGACGCCCACCAGAGATCCTGGTAATTCGTCGCGGTGGCGGGATTCGCGAGCGCGCCGAACGTGCACGTCGGCAGCGGCCCGAACACCTCGCGGGTGATCGCTTTCGTCTGCGTGATTCCGTTCACCGTGTACCTGAACGTGCCATTCGCGCCGTCGGCGAACGTCAGCGTCGCCTCGCCCACCGCAGTGCGCGTGACCGCATGCGGATCGAACGGGACCGCGCCGAAGGGCGGCCCGTGCGTTTGGAAGACCGTGCCGGTGAACACGCCCGCCGCCGTTCGGTTGGCCGTCATCGACAGCCACCACGCCTTGCCCGTAGCGTCGTAGGTGAACCACGTCGCGAAGATGATGTCGCCCTGATGCGCGAGATTGACGCCCCATCCCGACTCCGAATCCGCGGGCGCGTTCCACCACAGTCCTTCATAGTTGATCGCCTGGGGTGGCGCCGTCAGCGCCGCCCGCACGGCGGCGCCGGCGTCGAGGATGCCCGCGCCGCAGCGGTCGGTCGTGCAGTCGGACGTCGAGGGAAACGGCTTCGCCGATCCGACCAGGATCGCGTGCACCTGGTCGGGTGAAAGCCACGGCGCGACCGCGAGCATCAGCGCGATCGTGCCCGAGACCATGGGCGCCGAAAAGCTCGTGCCGCCCTCGCTTGCGACGTTATCCGCCGCAGGGGTCGTGTACCCGGCGTTCGACAGCAGCAGCACCGAGTCGGCCGGCGTGCGGAAGTTCGCCGCACCACCGGGCGCCGACAGCGTGATGCCCGCGCCGTAGTTGCTGAAGTTCGCCAGCTTGCCGCTCGTGCCCGTCGTCGAGGCGATCGCGAGATAGCCGGGACAGTTCGCGGGCGACTGGTTGGCGACGTCCTGCGAATCGTTTCCCGCCGCCGCGACGATGGCGCGCGTGACGCCGACGGCGTATGCGGCTTGCGCCACCACCGCGTAGCCGGTGGGGCAGCTCGACGACGCGCCGAGGCTCAGGTTGATCACCTGCGCGGGCGTCGGGTTCCGGGGAACACCGGGCACGTCGAGCCCCGCGGCCCACGCGATGCCGTCGAGCACATCCGAGTCGTAGCCCCCGCATTTGCCGAGGACGCGCACCGGGAGGATCTTGGCATTCCAATCGATCCCCGCGGTCCAGCCGCCGTCGTTCGTGTTCGCGCCGACGATGCCGGCCACGCTCGTCCCATGCCAGACGCTGTTATGCGCCGGACAATCCGACGTCGCTTCGTCGGCGCTCACCCAGTCGCCGGGATCGCTCGCATCGGGGTCGCGCCCATCGCCGTCGTTCGCCGTGCGCGGGATCGAGATCATGTCGTAACCGGGAAGAATCCGCCCGGCCATCGCTGCGTGCGGCCGGTAGCCGGAGTCGACGACGGCGACGACGACGCTCGGCGAGCCGTGCGTCACCTCCCACGCCGCGTACGCGCCGATCGACGTCGCGCCGTTGTCGAGGTAGCGCTGCTGCGGGGCGAACAGGTCGTTGACCGGCGGCTGCGCCTGCAATGCATGGACGCGATGGTCGACCTGGGCGAACGCGACGTCGGGATCGGCGGCGAGCCGTGCCGCAACGCGTTCGGCTTCAGCCTCGCTGGCAACGTCGGCCACGACAACGTCCGCGCCGATCGCCATTTCGCGCACGTGGCGAAGGGGGATGCCGGCGACCCGTGCGAGCTTTTCGGTGCGCGTCTTGGCCGTGGCCGTCGACTTCGCGGCCGCTTCGTTCAGCTTGACGATGAGCCGCGCCTGCGACTGCGCGAAGGCCGGGCCCGCAGCGGCGAGCGCGAGGCCGATGAGCAGTGCGCGGATGGCGTATGAAAGCGTCGGCCGGACGGGCGCCCGAAGCGGGGTGCCGCGAGCGATCCGACGAACCTCCGACTCGGCACACCTACACCTCGGGACCGGCACCTGCATCGGATCACTTCGTCGGCGTATTGCGGGATCGGCGCGGGCACTGCGAGACCACGCGCCTTCGAGGCCTCGAGGAGCGATTCTCTACACGTCGAGGTTGCGCACGCCCAGCGCGTTCGTCTCGATGAAGGCGCGCCGCGGCTCGACCTGCTCGCCCATCAGCGTCGAGAAGATCTCCTCCGAGCCGATCGCATCCTCGATGCGCACCTTGAGGAGGCGCCGCGCGGCCGGGTTCATCGTCGTCTCCCACAGCTGCTCGGGATTCATCTCGCCCAGGCCCTTGTAGCGCTGGATCGCGACGCTGCCGCGGGCCTCGCCGAGAAGCCAGTCGAGCGCGTCCTTGAACGACTTCACGGCAAGCTGCTTCTCGCCGCGCTTGACGACGGCGCCCGGGTGGATCAGGTCGCGCAGCACCTCGGCCGCGTGCCGGATCTGCTCGGCGTCGCCGCTCGCGAGGAAATCGGCGTCGATCGCCGTCGCGTGCGGCGTGCCGTGGTGCGTGCGTACGACGACGATCCGATGCACCTCGTTGGTCGCATCGTAACGCGCCTCGACGGTCACCTCGGGATCGTCGATCGCGTGCTGCAACGCGATCGCGCTGCGTCGCGCGTGGCTCTCGCTCGACAGGTCGAGCCGCACGCCGTTCAGGATCGCGCGAAGCGCCGCCTGGTCGACGATGCGCGCAAGGCGCTCGACGACGGCTTCGGCGAGAAGGTATTCGCGCGCGACGTCGCCGAACGACTCGGCGGAAAGCGGCGGGCGCCCCTCGCCGGGAACGAGCTCCGCGCCCTTGAGCGCCACGCGCAGCAGATGCTGCTTGAGCTCGTGATCGTCCTTCAGATACACGTCCTCCTTGCCCTGCTTCGCCTTGTAGAGCGGCGGCTGCGCGATGTAGATGTGCCCGCGCTCGACGAGCTCCGGCATCTGGCGGTAGAAGAAGGTGAGCAGCAGCGTGCGGATGTGCGAGCCGTCGACGTCGGCGTCGGTCATGATGATGATGCGGTGATAGCGCAGCTTGTCGACGTTGTACTCGTCCTTGCCGAAGCCGGTGCCGAGCGCGGTGATCAGCGTGACGATCTCCTGCGAGGAGACGAGCTTGTCGAAGCGCGCACGCTCGACGTTCAGGATCTTGCCGCGCAGCGGCAGGATCGCCTGCGTCGCGCGGTTGCGCCCGCTCTTCGCCGTGCCGCCGGCCGACTCGCCCTCGACCAGGAAGAGCTCCGTGGACTCGAGGTCCCGGCTCTGGCAGTCGGCGAGCTTGCCGGGCAGGTTCCCGCTCGCGAGGGCGCCCTTGCGGCGCACGAGCTCCTTCGCCTTGCGCGCCGCCTCGTAGGCGCGGTAGGCGAGCACGACCTTCTCGCAGATCGCCTTGGCGGCCCGCGGGTTCTCCTCGAGGAACGTCGCGAGCGCGTCGCCGAACACGCTGTTCACGATCCCCTCGACCTCGCCGTTCCCGAGCTTCGTCTTCGTCTGGCCCTCGAACTGCGGCTCGCGGACCTTGACCGAGATGACGGCCGTCAGCCCCTCGCGGAAGTTGTCGCCCGTCGGCTTCTCCTCGGGCGTGAAGAACTTCTCCCGCTTCGCGTACTCGGAGAGACGGCGCGTCAGCGCGTTTCGGAACCCCGACAGGTGCGTGCCGCCCTCGACGGTGTGGATGTTGTTCGCGAAGGTCTGCTCGACGGACCCGAAGCCGGTGTTGTACTGGAACGCGATCTCGACGTCGACGTCGTCCTGCTCGCGGTCCACGTAGAAGACCTCGCCGTGGAGGGCCTCCTTGCCCTCGTTCAGCCAGGCGACGAACTCCTTGATGCCGCCGTCGTAGCGGTACGCCTCCTCGCGCGGCGGGTCCACGCGCTCGTCGGTCAGCTTGTTCGAGATGCCCTTGTTCAGGAACGCGAGCTCGCGCAGGCGCG
>JBLMWW010000239.1:0-10933 GCA_050257435.1 Rudaea sp. | reverse complement strand
AGCGGCCTTCCTTCGCGAGCAGGCGAAGACGATCCGGGCGCTCTACGTCGAGCCGCCGCACACGACCGACTTCGCGATCCTGTTCGTGCCGACCGAGGGCTTGTTCGCGGAAGCGGTCGCGCGCCCGGGCCTCGCCGATACGCTGCAACGCGAATATCGCGTGACGCTCGCCGGCCCGACGAACCTCGTCGCGATGCTGAACAGCCTGCAACTCGGCTTTCGCACGCTCGCGATCGAGAAGCGCTCGACCGAGGTGTGGCGCGTGCTCGGCGCGGTCAAGACGGAATTCGGGCGCTTCGGCGAGATCCTGTCGCGGACGAAGGATCGGCTCGACCAGGTGGGCCGGACGCTCGACGAGGCGGGACGGAAGAGCACGACGATCGCGCGGAAGCTCCGCGACGTCGAGGCGTTGCCGGAGGACGAGGCCGACGCGCTGCTCGCGGGCACCGAGCGGCCGGTCATCGACGTCGACGACGACGCGGATGCGCCCGTTCTCGCGCCGCCCGTCGACATGAAGTAGGACCGCGGTGTTCGAAGCGCTTCGCCGCTACCGGCGCCAGCGCATCCTTCGCACGCACGCGCTACCCGACGCGTTGTGGCGCGACGCGTGCGACGCGTTGCCGTTCCTGCGGCGCTACGCCGCCGACGAGCTTGCGCGGTTGCGCGACCTCGTCGTGCTGTTTCTGGAAGCGAAGAGCATCGTCGGTGCGCAGGGCCACGACGTGACGCCGCTCCAGCGCACGGTGATCGCGATCCAGGCGTGCGTGCTCGTGCTGAACCTCGACCTCGCGCTCTACGACGGCTTCGAGACGGTCGTCGTCTATCCCGGCGAGTTCGTGCCCGGCTGGGAATACGAGGACGAATACGGCGTCGTGCACCAGCAGGACGACGCGCTCGCCGGCGAAGCGATGCCGCATGGCCCGGTCGTGCTGTCGTGGCCCGACGTCGCGGCGGCCGCCGACTGGGACGCGTTCGAGATGAATCTCGTCATCCACGAGTTCGCGCACAAGATCGACATGGTCGATGGCGACGCGAACGGTTGCCCGCCGCTTCCCGACGCCGCGTCCCGCCACGCGTGGCAGCGCGCGATGCAGGAGGCCTACGACGACTTCGTCGCGCGCGTCGACGCGAACCAGGACACCGGGATCGATCCCTACGCCGCCGAGAACCCCGGCGAGTTCTTCGCGGTGCTGTCGGAGGTCTTCTTCGCCGATCCCGCGCTCCTGCAAGACGAGTATCCCGAGGTGTATGCGCGGTTCGCGCAGTTCTACCGGCAGGATCCGGCAGCGCCCGGCGATTGAGGCGGCACGGGCATAATGGCGGCAATGAAAACCACCCTCGTCGGCTCCCGGTACTTCGGCGCGACCGTGTTCGAAACGCTGCGCAAGGAAGGGTTCGACATCGCGCAGGTGATCGCGCCTTCCGCCGACGATCGCCTCGCGATCGCGGCCAACGCGGCCGGCGTGCCGCTGCACCTCCTCGAGAACCCCAAAATCGTGCCGGGCAGCGCGATACCGGAGGGCACCGGCCTCATCGTCGCGGCCCATACGCATGCGCGGGTGAGCGACGAGGCGCTCGCGCGCTCGCGGCTCGGCGGCATCGGCTATCACCCGTCGCTTTTGCCGCGGCATCGCGGCATCGCGGCCGTCGAATGGACGATCCTTTCCGGCGACCCGATCGCGGGCGGGAGCGTCTACCACCTGTCGCAGGGATGGGACGCCGGCGCGGTCGCCGCGCAGGACTGGTGCTTCGTCGTGAAGGGCGAGACGGCCCGCGAGCTGTGGGAGCGCGCGCTCGCGCCGATGGGTCTCGCGCTCTTGACGCGCGTCGCGCGGCACGCCGCCGAGCATGGCAACCTTCCCGCGCAGCCGCAGGACGAGCGCTTCGCGACCAAGGCGCCGATGATCCGGCCGACGATCTCGCTCACGGAGGAGGGCGAGGCCGCGCGCGTGTCGCTCGTCGTGACCGCGATCGGCACCGACCGGCCCGGCATCGTGAGCCTGCTCTCCGAACGCGCACAGGGCTTCGGCGCGAACTGGGCGGGCAGTCGCATGGCGAACCTCGCGGGCCAGTTCGCCGGCATGGTGCACTTCGAGGTTCCGGCGAAGAACGCGGAGCCGCTTGCACAGGCGCTGCGCGCGCTGGAGACGTCGGGGCTGCGCGTCGTCATCGCGACCAGCCACACGACGCCGCCGCCCGCCGGCCGTCGCATCGTGAAGCTCGAGCTGACCGGCCTCGACCGGCCCGGCATCGTGCGCGACCTTTCGCGGGCGCTGGCCGCGCACGGCGTCAGCATCGACGATTTGCACACCGAGATCGTCGACGGCGAGGCGAAGCCGGAGCACCTCTTCAAGGTGGACGCGCTGCTCGTCGTCCCCGAATCGCTGTCGAACGAGACGCTGCGTGGCGCGCTCGCTGCGCTCGCGCGGGAGATGATGGTCGACATTGCGCTCGGCGAGCATGCGCGATGACCGCCCGCCTGGCGGAGCCGGATCGCGCGCCGTTCGACGCCTCGCGGGAATGAACCGGGCCGTCGGCTGTTAGTCGCTCGCGGGCACGCGCCGCGCCGACCGATCCCCCGTTGCGCCGGCGTATCCTTCGGCCTGCCGGGGCGAAGCGTGCGCCGGCACACCGTCCACAACACGATCGAGGAGGTCCGATGAAGAGAAGCAGCATTGCGCTCGCCGCCGCGCTGACGTTCGCCGCCGGCAGCGTGTTCGCCAACCATTGCCCGCTGGAGATGAAGAAGATCGACGCCGCCCTCGCCAAGAACCCGAAGCTCGAGGCGTCGAAGATGGCCGAAGTGAAGAAGTACCGCGCGGAAGGCGAAGCGCTGCACAAGGCCGGCAAGCACCAGGAATCGCTCGACGCGCTGTCCAAGGCCGAGAAGATCCTCGGCATCTGATCCGCCGCAACTGCGGTCCGACGAACGCCACGCATCGTCGTGGCGTTCGTCGTTTCGGGCCGCGATTGCGCGCTGACCGCGCACGGTCACGCGGAGGCGCGTCCGGCGCGCGCTATCCCGCGAGCGCGCGCGCGGCAATGCGCGCCGCGTCGGTGGCCGCGGGCAACGTGCCGAAGGCTGCGCCGGTGAACGGACCGGGAGCAAGCCGCGACGCGCAAAACGCATCGGCGACGAACGCCGGTGCATGGCGGACGAGTTCCAATGCGCACACGCCGAGTGCGATCGCCTGCGCGACGCGCCGCGCGTCGCTCGCGTGCGCGTCATCCCGGAGAAGCCTCTCGAGCAGCGCCGCGTGTGCGTCGAGCGCCGTGTTCGCGCCATGCGCGGAGCGGAACTCGTCGAGGAGGATGTCGACGGCGTCCGGCTCCTTGCGCATCGCGCGCGCGACATCGAGACACACGACGTTGCCGGAGCCTTCCCAGATCGAGTTGACGGGCGCCTCGCGGAAGAGTCGCGCCAACGGCTGCTCCTCGACGTAGCCGTTGCCGCCCAGCACTTCCATCGCTTCGGCGGCACCGGCGATCGCGCGCTTGCACACCCAGTATTTCGCCGCGGGCGTCACGATGCGTGCGACGGCGCGCGTCGCTTCGTCGGCCTCGTCCTCGCAGGTTCGGGCGAGGCGCAACGCGAGCCACATGGCCGCCTCGCTTTCGAGCGCGAGGTCGGCCAGCACGCTCGCCATCAGCGGATGCTCGACGAGCCGGTGGCCGAACGCGAGACGGTGGCGCGCGTGATGCAGCGCCCACGATGCGGCGGCCCGCAACATCCCCGCGCTGCCGATCACGCAATCGAGCCGCGTGTATTGCACCATCTCGAGGATCGTCGCGATGCCGCGGTCCGCGGGGCCGACGGACCAGGCGAGCGCCGCGTCGAACTGCACCTCGGACGACGCGTTCGAGCGGTTGCCGAGCTTGTCCTTCAGGCGATCGATGCGGATGGCGTTGCGCGACCCGTCGGGCAACACGCGCGGCATCAGGAAGCAGCCGAGCCCTTCGCCGGTCTGCGCGAGCACGAGGTGCCCGTCGCACTGTGGCGCGGAGAAGAACCACTTGTGGCCGGTGATGCGCCACGCGCCGTCGCCGTCCGGCTCGGCGCGCGTGGAATTCGCCCGCACGTCCGAGCCGCCCTGCCGCTCGGTCATGCCCATGCCGACGAGCGCCGAGCGCTTATGCTCGATCGGGAGGGCGCGCGGGTCGTATTCGCCGGCGAAGATTCGGGGCAGCCACGCCTGGGTCGCGCCGGGGAGCGTGTGCGCGTAACGTTGCAATACCGGCACGCACGCGTAGGTCATCGTGAGCGGGCACTGGGTGCCGTTCTCGACCTGCGCATGCAGGTAGTACATGGCGGCGCGCGCGACCTGCGCACCGGGTCTTCGCGTGCGCCAGGGCGCGCAGTGCTCGCCCGCGGCCATGGCAAGGCGCATCAGCGCATCCCACGCCGGATGGAACGCGACCTCGTCGACGCGCTCGCCGCGCCGGTCGAACGCGCGAAGCACCGGCGGATTGCGGTTCGCGGCGTCGGCGAGCGCGTACGATTCGGGCGTGCCGAGCGCCGCGCCCCATTCGGACAGCTCGCGCATCGACCACGCCGCGCCGTGGCGTTCGACCGCGCTTTGCAGCGCAACGTCGATCGCGAGGAGGTTGCGGCCCTCGAAGGGCGGGGGTTGGTTAGGGGAGGCGCTCATCATCGACGATTCCTTTGGGCGATCGCAGACGGCAATGTACCGCCCGGTACTGCTGACGCTGCTCGCGGCGGTTCTGTTCGGCGCGAGCACGCCGCTCGCGAAGCGTCTCCTCGGCGAGGTGCCCCCGGTGCTTCTCGCCGGCGTTCTGTACGCCGGCTCCGGTGTCGGACTTGCGCTCGTCCTGGCCGTTCGCTGGCGGGTGCGCGGGCGCACGCCCGGGATCCTCGCCCTGCTTCGCGGGCGCGACGCGGCATGGCTTGCCGCCGCGATCCTATCCGGCGGCGTACTGGGCCCGATAGCGCTGATGCTCGGCCTCGCGTTGACGACGGCGTCGACGGCCGCGCTGCTGCTCAATCTCGAGCCGGTGTTCACGGCGCTGCTCGCGTGGTCCGCGTTCCGCGAGCACTTCGATCGACGCATCGCCCTGGGCATGGCGTCGATCGTGGCCGGCGGGCTCGTGCTGTCGGCGGGTCCCGGCCGGGTGGCTGCGGCGCCGGGGGCGTTGCTCGTGGCCAGCGCCTGCCTCTGCTGGGCGATCGACAACAACTGCACGCGCAACGTCGCGGAGGGCGACGCGATCGCCATCGCCTGCATCAAGGGTCTCGTGGCGGGCATCGCGAACGTCGTTCTCGCGATGACGATCGGCGCAGCCATGCCGCCGTGGCCGACGCTCGCCGCCGGTGCCCTCGTCGGCGTTCTCGGCTACGGCGCGAGCCTCGCGCTGTTCGTCGTGGGGCTGCGCGAGCTCGGTACTGCGCGCACCGGCGCCTATTTCTCGATCGCGCCCTTCGTCGGCGCCGGGCTGGCGCTGCTCATCCAGGGCGACCCGATGACGGCCTCGCTCGGCGTCGCGGCGGCGCTGATGGGCTTCGGCGTATGGCTGCATGTCACGGAAAAGCATTCGCACGCGCACGTGCACGAGCCGATCGAGCACACGCATCGCCACCTCCACGACGAGCATCATCTTCACGCGCACACGGCGTCCGACCCGGCAGGAGAGCCGCACGAGCACGCCCATGTTCATGCACCGATACGTCACGCGCATTCGCATTTCCCGGACATTCACCACCGGCACCGGCATTGACGCGGCCACGCGCTCGGTGCCGCAGCGTCTCCGGGATCCCGCGTTGACGATTCGATGTCGGTGACCGCGCGCCCGGAACCCCGAACGCGAGGCATGCGGCATGGCCGCAGTCGGTCAGAGGCCGCATACGGGAAAGCGCTATACGGACCCGCCTGCAGCAAGTCGGCGACTCCGAGGGGGGGAGCGCAGGGCGTCAGGCCCCGCGCTTCGGCCGCAGCGCGGACTTCGGCCGGAACACCTTGCACACGTCCTCGTGCGTCTCGACGTACGGTCCGCCGATCAGGTCGAGGCAATACGGCACCGCGGGAAAGACGCCGTCGAGCGTTTCCTTGATCGCCTTGGGCTGGCCCGGAAGATTCAGGATCAGCGCGCGGTTGCGCACGACGCCGACCTGCCGCGAGAGGATCGCCGTCGGCACGTAGCGCAGGCTCACTTGCCGCATCTGCTCGCCGAAGCCCGGCAGGACCTTGTGCGCGATCGCGAGCGTGGCCTCGGGCGTCACGTCGCGCGGCGCCGGGCCGGTGCCCCCCGTCGTCAGCACGAGATCGCAGCCGGCCGTGTCGACGAGCTCGACCAGCGTGCGCTCGATGACCGGTTGCTCGTCGGGAATGAGGCGCGTCTCGAAGCGCCACGGCGTCGCCAGCGCGGCCTCGAACCACGATCTCAGGCCGGGCAGCCCCTGGTCGGCGTATACGCCCTGCGAGGCGCGATCGGAGATCGACACGAGGCCGATTTGGAGCGGGCGTTCGTCGGTCATGAGTGCGGCGGCGCGCGCGGCGCGGGGGGAGGCGGGAGGGATTCGAAGAGGCGAGCGAGCTGGCGGAACAGCATGCGCGCGTGACGCGGAGCGGCGTCGCGCTCGCGCTCGGCGCGCGCATCGGCGATCAGCGTTGCGAGCGTCTCGCGCGGCGCGGAGGGATGGGCCGCGACGAGCGCCTCGAGCGCTCCAGGCTCCTCGAGCAGGCGCTCGCGCCAGCGCTCGACCTGCGCGAAGCGCGCACGCTCGCGCCGCGGCCCTTCGGCCCACGCGGCGAGCGCGGCGCGTATCGGCGCCGCATCGACGTCGCGCATCAGGCGCCCGATGTACTGCAGCTGCCGGCGGCGCGCTTCGTGGCGCGTGATCCGTCGCGCGAACGCGATGGCCTCGGCCAGCGCTTCGGGCAGCCCGAGCGTCGCAAGCCGGGCGGGTTCGAGGGCGACGAGCGCCACGCCGAGCTCCTGCAACGCGTGCATTTCCTGCTTGCGGCGGGTCTTCGACGGCGCAGGGGCGTCGTGCGGGGACGTGACGTCGGTGCTGGACATCGGGGGCGGCGGCGTGCCGGGAACCGCACGTGCCTTTGCTATGATAGCCGACGCTGGTTTTCCCCCTCCCATGTCCATTTCGCCGCACGCCGAGCGCGCCGAGCCGACGACCCGCATCGTCCCCGAAGCGCCCGCCGGCACGCATTTTCCCGTCACGGCCGACGTCCTCGCGCGTATTGCCGAGGACGTGTTGCGCATCGCCCGCGCGGGCGGAGCGACGGCGGCGGAAACCGAGGTGTCGCAGGCCGTGGGGCAGAGCGTGACGGTGCGCAAGGGCGAGGTCGAAACGATCGCCTACAACCGCGACAAGGGCATCGGCGTCACCGTGTACGTCGGCGCGCGCCGCGGCCATGCCAGCTCCGCCGATTTCTCCGACGACGCACTGCGCGCGACCGTGGAGAAGGCGCTCGCGATCGCGCGGTACACCGCGGAGGACCCGGCCGCC
Organism: Rudaea sp.; assembly: GCA_050257435.1. Classification (GTDB taxonomy): domain Bacteria; phylum Pseudomonadota; class Gammaproteobacteria; order Burkholderiales; family Casimicrobiaceae; genus VBCG01. The sequence goes on along the minus strand of JBLMWW010000239.1, from coordinate 3,453 downwards.
GGCCTCGCCGACCCCGACCGCCTGGCGAAGACATGGCCCGAACTCGATCTCTACCATCCCTGGGAACTGCCGGTCGAGCGCGCGATCGAGCTCGCGCGCGAAACCGAAGCCGCGGCGCTCGCCGTCGACGCGCGCATCGCGAACAGCGAAGGGGCGACGGTCGCGCGGGGCGAATCGGAGTTCGTCTACGCCAATACGCTCGGCTTCTGCGGCGGATACCGCAGCTCCCGGCATCACATCGACTGCTCGGTCATCGCGGAAGCCGACGGCGCGATGCAACGCGACTTCTGGTACACGGCAGCGCGCGCACCCGAGGACCTGCAGGGAGCCTCCGACGTCGGCCGCATCGCGGGTGAGCGCACGGTGCGGCGCCTCGGCGGGCGGCAGCTCGGCACGGTCGAATGTCCGGTGCTCTTCGAGGCGCCGGAGGCCGCCGACCTGCTCGGCTCGTTCGTCCACGCGGTTTCCGGCGGCAGCCTGTATCGCAAGTCGTCGTTCCTGCTCGACTCGCTCGGCACGCAGGTGTTCGCACCCGGGGTAACGATTCGCGAGGAGCCGCACCTGTTGCGCGCGCGCGGCAGTGCCCCGTTCGACAACGAGGGCGTGGCCACCGCGCCCCGCGACGTGGTCGCGCAGGGCGTGCTGCGCGGCTATTTTCTCGGCAGCTATTCCGCGCGCAAGCTCGGCATGCAAACGACGGGCAACGCCGGAGGCGCGCACAATCTCGTCGTTCCCGGCACGGACGACCTGCCCGCGCTGCTGCGTCGCATGGGCCGCGGCCTCTACGTCACCGAGCAGCTCGGGCAGGGCGTCAATCCGGTCACTGGCGACTTCTCGCGCGGGGCGGCCGGTTTCTGGGTGGAGGGCGGCGAGATCGCGTATCCGGTCGAGGAGATCACCATCGCCGGTAACCTCAGGCGCATGTTTCGCGACATCGTGGCGCTCGGGACCGACGTCGATCGGCGCGGATCGCGCCACATCGGCTCGGTGCTGGTCGCGCAGATGACGATCGCCGGCCGTTGACCACGCCGGACGCGATGATCGATCCCGCCCTCGACTGGCTTCGTTACCTCAAGGATCCGCTCCGCAATCCCGCCCAGATGCGGCGCTGGATCGCGCGGCTGCCGGCGGGCGACGTGCTCGAGGTTCAGCGCCTCGCCCTCGAGCGTCTCGCCAACTTCCCGGTCGGCGGGCGCGACGTCACCGCGCCGAACCTCGAAGCGCTGTTGCGGCTCGACGCGCGCCTCGAGCCGTTGATGAAGGACCTCACGCGCCAGTACACGCTCAATTACCAGAAGAGCTCGACCGTCGAGTCGCGGCTGTGGCACGCGGTCTTCGATCTCGTGAAGGGCTTCATCGGCGCGTACAACGCGGCGCTTGGGGGCGGGTTCCCGCACGCGGAGAACCGGCGCTGGCGCGCGATCCTGCCTTGGGCGCTCGTGCGCCTCACGCATCATCGCGGGCTCGACGGCAAGTTCCGGCTGTTTCGCTACAGCCACTGGATTCCCGCCCAGTGGCGCGATTTCCACGAGACGTACGAGCTCGCACGCGCACGCTCGTGGCATCGCGAGCAGCTCGTGTTCGGGGGCGGCGCGTTCGCGAGGCCCGGCATCAGCGCCGAACAGGTCTATCTCAACATGCTGCTGCTGATGCGCCTCGATTCGGGCAACTTCACGCCCGACCAGGTCGAATGGGTCGCGAACCAGCTCGAGGACTGGGCGCCGACGCTCGCGTTGTCGCCGACGGCGTCCGAGGGCGCGGGGTTCTTCGTCGATCTCGCCGGCGCGCAGGGCCTGCGACGGCGCGACAAGCCGCCGGTCGGCGGGCACGTGATGTACGTCGACACGGGACCGGTCTACACGCGGATCGTCGAGCGGCTGCGCTGGCTGCCGGCAACGGACGACGAGAAGGTGGCGCCGGGCGATCTGCCCGCGCGCGAGCAGCGCCTGCTCCTGATGCGTCTCGCGGCGTTGTTCGGACCGGAGGCGCTCGCGCATGCCCCCCGCGCGACGCGCCGGTCGGCCGACGAGCACGTGCGCGTCGTGAGCGGGTTGCATGCGCTGACGCGCGCCGTCGCGGAAATCGACCGCCTGCCCGCCGACGCGGTGCGCACGCCCGGCATCGCCGCGAGCTTCGACGAGGCGACGCTCGTCAATCCCGGCGTCAATCCTGCCTCGATCGAGCGGCGCGTGCGCGGCACGCGCTGGAAGATGGTCGACCGCAGCGAGAGTGGCTGCCGGCTCGTCGCGCCTTCGAAGGAGGCGCCCGCGAAACTCGGCGAGCTGCTCGCGATCCACGACGGCGACAACTGGATCCTGGGCGTCGTGCGACGCATGCAGCGCCAGCAGGTGGACGAGATGACCGTGGGCGTCGAGATCATCGCGCGCCGGCTCGTGCGCGTGCTGATGCGCGGCTGGGCCGCGCCGGTCGAGACGTCGCGCGCGGTGCACGAACGCCCATTCTTCGGCATCTATCTGCCGGCGGCTCCCGAAAACCGGCAGTCCTCGCAGCGCAGCCTGATCGGCCCCGACGACCGGTTCACGCCCGGCGGCATGATCGAGCTCGACACCGGGAGCGCCCGCTACCTGATCCGCTTCACGCAAACGCTCGAGCGCCAGACGGGCTGGACCTGGACGCTTTTCAACGCGGTGCGCAAGCTTTCGACGTAGCGCCGGTCGTCCCGGATGGCGCCCCGGTGAAACATCCGGGTTGGCGCCGGGCGGAGGCCCGCGTGCGAGCCGCCGCACCGACGGCCGGCGCCGCGTGCGCGATGACGGCCCGCGCGCACGCCTGCTAGAATCGGCGCCCAGGCCGTCGGCTCCGTGGAGCAGAATCCCGCACACCGAAGGGGAGCGGACCGCGCGAGCTCGAAGCGAAGCCACACTGCCGGCAGCGCCGGCCCACCATAGGAGAAAAACGGATGGAACGTCGTTCGTTCATCAAGCATGCCGGCCTGGCCGGAATCCTGGCCGCCGGATCGGCACCCGCCTTCGCGCAGGCGTCCCCGGAAGTCAAATGGCGGCTCGCCTCGAGTTTCCCGAAGAGCCTCGACACGATCTATGGCGCCGCGGAGGTGATCAGCAAGCGCGTTGCCGCCGCCACGAACAACAAGTTCCAGATCCAGACGTTCGCCGGCGGCGAGATCGTGCCGCCGTTCGGCGTCGTCGACGCCGTGCAGAACGCGACGATCCAGTGCTGCCACACCGCGCCGTACTACTTTTTCGGCAAGGACCCGACGTTCGCGTTCGCGTGCGCGATTCCGTTCGGCATGAACCAGCGCCAGCAGAACGCGTGGATGTACCACGGCGGCGGCCTTGCGCTCATGCGCGAGTTCTTCAAGGACTACAACATCATCAGCTTCCCGGCGGGCAACACCGGCGCGCAGATGGGCGGCTTCTTCCGCAAGGAGATCAAGTCGCCGGCCGACTTCAAGGGCCTCAAGTTCCGCGTCGG
>JBLMWW010000238.1:0-5018 GCA_050257435.1 Rudaea sp. | reverse complement strand
CCTTGCCCGAGGGGCCGCGCGGCAGCTCGTCGACGAAGCGGAACACGCGCGGCGTCTTGTAGCGCCCGAGCGCGGTCTGGCAGAAGTCGCGCAGCTCGTCCTCGCGGCAGGCCAGGCCCACGCGCAGCACGATGCCCGCCCTGATGTCCTGGCCGTAGTGGCGGTCGGGGATGCCGACCCCCCCCCCCCCCACCGGAGCGACGCGGCCACCGCGGAATTTCGCTCGCTCCATTACCCCAGTCGCTCGCGCCGCACAACGGGCACTGATCGGAGCGATGCGGCGATCTCCCGTCCGAGAGCTTTGGGCGCTGATCGACCCATAAGTACGCCTTCTTTGACGCGAAGCAGAGCGCTGTCGCATGCTTCGGCGAAGAGCCGCGCACCTTTGCGCCGCCGACTGCACGAACGATGCGCAACCGATCGACGAGCCTCGAACGACGCGCGGAAGCGACCGCCGACCTGCAGGTCAGGAAGACGACCTGCTACATGTGCGCATGCCGCTGCGGCATCCGCGTGCACCTGCGTGACGGCGAAGTCCGCTACATCGACGGCAATCCCGACCATCCGCTGAACCAGGGGGTGATCTGCGCCAAGGGCGCCTCGGGAATCATGAAGCAGCACTCGCCGGCGCGCCTGACGCGCCCGCTGCGGCGCAGGCAGGGTGCTGCGCGCGGCGAGGGCGCGTTCGAGCCGATCTCCTGGGACGAGGCGTTCGCGATCCTCGAAGAGCGCCTCGCGAGAATCCGCGCCACCGATCCGAAGAAGTTCGCGCTCTTCACCGGCCGCGACCAGATGCAGGCGCTGACCGGACTGTTCGCGCGCCAGTTCGGCACGCCGAACTACGCCGCGCACGGCGGCTTCTGCTCGGTGAACATGGCCGCCGGCATGATCTACACGATCGGCGGCTCGTTCTGGGAATTCGGCGGGCCCGACCTCGAGCGCGCGCGCCTGTTCGTGATGATCGGGACGGCCGAGGACCATCATTCGAATCCGCTCAAGATCGCGATCTCGCGCTTCAAGCGCAATGGCGGCCGCTTCGTGTCGATCAATCCGGTGCGCACCGGCTATTCGGCGATCGCCGACGAGTGGGTGCCGATCCGTCCGGGGACCGACGGTGCGCTGCTGCTCGCGCTGATCCACGAGATCATCGCCTCGGGGCTGTACGATCGCGAGTTTCTCGTGCGCTACAGCAACGCCGGCCAGCTCGTCGATTGCGACGCCGCGAGCGAGCACGAGGGACTGCTCGTGCCCGACGCGGGCAGCCCGGAAGTGAATCCGCACTACCCGCAGAACAAGCTGTGGTGGGACCGGCTCACCGACCGGCCCGTGCCCACGCATGCGCCGGGCGCCGACCCGTTCCTCCTCGGCGCATTCCGTCTCGCCGACGGCACGCCGGTGAAGCCGGCGTTCCAGCTGTTGGCGGACCGCGTGCGCGATTGCACGCCGGAATGGGCGGCGGGGATCACCGGCATTCCGGCGGCGAAGATCACGCGGCTCGCGCACGAGATGGGCGTCACGGCGCGGGACCACCGGATCCACCTGCCGATACCGTGGACCGACGCGTGGGGTGTCGAGCACGAGAGCGTCGTGGGCAACCCGGTCGCGTTTCATGCGATGCGCGGCCTCGCCGCGCATTCGAACGGCTTCCATACGATCCGCGCGCTCGCGATCCTGATGTCGCTGCTCGGAACGATCGACCGGCCCGGCGGCTTCCGCCACAAGGCGCCGTTCCCACGCGGCATTCCGCCGAGCGCGAAGAGTCCGAACAGCCCCGACGCGATCAAGCCCAACACGCCGCTCGCGGGGCTCGCGCTCGGCTGGCCCGCATCGCCCGACGATCTCTTCGTCGACGACGCCGGCGAGCCGGTCCGCATCGATAAAGGTTTCTCGTGGGAGTATCCGCTGTCGGTGCACGGGCTCATGCACAACGTGATCACCAACGCGTGGCGCGGCGACCCGTATCCGATCGACACGCTGCTCGTGTTCATGGCGAACATGGCGTGGAACTCGACGATGAACACGTCGCAGGTGCGCCGGATGCTGAACGATCGCGACGCCAACGGCGAGTACCGGATCCCGTTCCTGGTCGTCTGCGACGCGTTCCAGTCCGAGATGACGGCGTTCGCCGACCTCGTACTGCCCGACACGACGTATCTCGAGCGCCACGACGTCATGTCGATGCTCGATCGCCCGATCTCGGAATTCGACGGGCCGATGGACTCGGTGCGCGTGCCCGTCGTGCCGCCGACCGGCGAATGCAAGCCCTTCCAGGACGTCCTCGTCGAGCTGGCGAGCCGCCTGCGCCTGCCGGCGTTCGTGAACGCGGACGGCTCGCGCCGGTTCGCGGACTATCCGGATTTCGTGATCCGCTACGAGACCGAGCCCGGCTCGGGCATCGGGTTCCTCTCCGGCTGGCGCGGAAAGGACGGCACGAAATTCCTGAAGGGCGAGCCGAATCCGGCGCAGTGGGACCGGTACGCGGCGAACAACTGCGTGTTCCATTACGAGCTGCCGCTGTCGTACCAGTACATGCGCAACTGGAACCGCGGGTACCTCGAATGGGCCCAGCGCGTGCGCATGCGCCGCTTCGGCGAGCCGATCCTGATCCAGCTCTATTCCGAGGTGCTGCAGACGTTCCGCCTGGCCGCGCAGGGCAAGCGCGCGGGACGCCGGCCGCCCGAGGCGCTGCGCCAGCGCGTCGCCACGTATTTCGATCCGCTGCCTTTCTACTACCCGCCGCTCGAGACCCAGGTGACCGATCGCACGCGTTATCCACTGTCCGCGGTGACGCAGCGGCCGATGGCGATGTACCACTCGTGGGATTCGCAGAACGCCTGGCTGCGGCAGATCCACACGCACAACTACCTGTTCGTGAACCCGGCCACCGCGCGGGCCGCGCGCGTCGCCGACGGCGGCTGGCTGTGGATCGAATCGCCGTGGGGGAAGGTCCGATGCATGGCGCGCTACAGCGAGGCGGTGGAGCCGGGGACGGTGTGGACGTGGAACGCCATCGGCAAGGCGCCCGGCGCGTGGCATCTCGCGCCCGACGCGAACGAGGCGCGGAAGGGCTTCATCCTCAATCACCTGATCTCCGAGGAGCTCCCGGGCGGCAACGGCCGCGGGCCGATGTCGAACGCCGATCCGGTCACCGGGCAGGCCGGCTGGTACGACGTCCGCGTGCGCATCGAGCCGGCGAGCCACGACGAGCCCGGTGAGGTCGCACCGCAATTCGCGGCGCTACCCGCCGTGCCGGGCACGTCACCTTCGCGGGCGACGCTGCAGGCGTACGCGTCGGATCGCCGCGGGACGCGCGCGGCGAAGGAGACGCGATGACGCAGCTCGCGCTAGTCATCGATCTCAACGTCTGCGTCGGCTGCCACGCGTGCGTGACGAGCTGCAAGGAGTGGAACACGTCGGGATCCGCCGGGCCGCTCGCCGACATGCGCCCGTACGACCGTGACCCCACGGGCACGTTCTTCAACCGCGTGCAGACGTTCGAGGTCGGCGAATATCCGAACACGCAGACGGTGCATTTCCCGAAGTCGTGCCTGCATTGCGAGGACCCGCCGTGCGTACCCGTCTGTCCCACCGGCGCGAGCTACAAGCGCGAGCAGGACGGCATCGTGCTCGTCGACTACGACAAGTGCATCGGCTGCAAGTACTGCGCGTGGGCCTGTCCCTGGGGCGTGCGCGAGCTCGACGAGGCGCGCCACGAGATGACCAAGTGCACGCTGTGCGTCGACCGCATCTACGACACGTCGCTGCCGCCCGCCGACCGCCGGCCCGCGTGCGTCATGGCGTGTCCCACGAACGCGCGCCTGTTCGGCGACATCCACGACCCGCAATCCGAGGTGTCGAAGGCGATCCGGGAGAACGGCGGCTATCAGCTGATGCCGGAGTGGGGGACGAATCCGTCGAACCATTACCTGCCGCGCCGCAAGACCGATGTGCGCATCGCGGTGGATCAGGTGGTCCGGGCCGACAACCCGCTCAAGACCGACGGCAAGCTGCCGAAGCCCGCGTTGAGCGAGCCGGCGCTCGACGACGCGACGACGTGGTGACGCCGTGAACCCCGCGTTCTCCGTCGTCTTGCTGACGACGCTCATCGGCGCCGCGCAGGGACTGTTCCTCGCGCTGTTCGGCGCAGACGTCGCGGCGTGGCTCGGCGCGATCGACCCCCAGAGCGCCGGCTTCTTCGGTTGGGGCGCGCTCGTCGTCGTCGCGTTCGCTTCACTCGGCCTCGCCGCGTCGTTCTTTCATCTCGGACGCCCGGAGCGCGCCTGGCGCTCGGCGGCGATGTGGCGCACGTCCTGGCTGTCGCGCGAGGTCGTGGCGTTGCCGGCGTTCATCGCGGCGGCGGCGCTCTACGGCGTCACGCATGCGCTGGGCGCCCCCGCAGCGCTGCCGATCGGGCTCGCCGGCACGATCGTCTGCGTGGCGCTCTTCGTTTGCACCGGGATGATCTACGCGTGCCTGCGCTTCCTGCAGGAATGGCACACGCCTCTCACCGTGCTCAACTTCGTCGTCCTCGGCACCGCGTCCGGGCTGAGCCTCGCCGCGGCGTTCAGCGCGGTCATGGCGCCTGCGCTGGCGCGCGGCTACGCTTCGCTCGCGGCGGCGGCCACGCTCGTCGCCCTCTGCACGCGGACGATGTCGCTCACGCGAAACGTCCGTTTGCGCCATCGGTCCACGATCCAGACGGCGATCGGCATCCGTCATCCGCAGATCCGGCAGATCTCGCAGGGGTTCATGGGCGGCTCGTTCAACACGCGCGAATTCTTCCACGGTCGCTCGCGCGCGTTCCTGCGGCATGTCCGGTCGATCTTCCTGCTGACCGCGTTCGTGATCCCGCTCGTCATCCTCTACGTCGCGGCCGCCGCCGGCTCCGCCGTCGGCCTCGTTGCGGCGTTCGCGGTCCAGTTCGCCGGCCTCGTCGCCGAGCGCTGGTATTTCTTCGCCGAAGCGAGGCATCCGCAGAATCTGTACTATCAGGCGATCGCCTGAAGCGCGAGGGCCAC